>JAVBOV010000028.1:0-57005 GCA_031550205.1 Alphaproteobacteria bacterium | reverse complement strand
TCACCGGTTTTCAAAGAGAAACGCTTAACCTGAGCCGGAGAAACATATATATCATCGGGTCCGGCAAGGTAGTTTGATTGAGATGAGCGTAGGAAACCAAAGCCATCTTGAAGAACTTCTATCGTTCCTTCGCCATAGATTATAGTGTCATCTGATGAGAGTTTCTTCAGAATAGCAAACATTAGGTCTTGTTTACGCATGGAAGATGCTTCTTCAATACCTAACTCCTCTGCCTGAGTTAACAAAGCCTGAGAAGATTTTTTCTTTAAATCGTTTAAATGCATGTAAGTGCCTTTATGTGTATGTGAGGGAAATTTGCGACAAGAATATGTCTTTTTGAATACTTTTGTTATATGATTTAAATTGGAAAGTGTCAAAGGAAATTATACACAGACAAGCCTACCCTAATATATATTTTAAAAAATTAGTTGTTGTTAGTATATGCTTGTTAGAGGTGTGGATTAAAAAGAGTGCATAGGTTTGTGCACAAGGAAAAGGGATGTTGGTAAAGTTGTGTGATAAAAAATTTTTTAGATGTGGAATCTTATATTTTACCGTGTAAATGATTTTTTATTGTGTTTGTGAATAGAATCTTTTATTAAGATATTTAAGAGATGTGGATTTAAGTTATTAAGATGTTGGTAAGTAGTAGAGCAGATTTGTGGTATTGTGTATTAAATAGTATAAAGGTTAATAATTGGTTATTTATACACAGAGCTGGACAAGTTTTGTGGATAAGGAGTTTAAGTATTTGAAAATAGTAGCAATAACAGGCTCGGTCGGCTGCGGAAAAACAACATTAGCGGGTTTGGTTAAAGAGCTTGGGTATGTTGTTTATGATGTCGATGCCTGGGTTGCAAGACTTTATTATCAAAAAGACTTTATTGCGGTTATATCTAATCACTTTCCTACCATTGTTCAAGGGTGTGCGGTTAATAAAAGAGCTTTGCGTAATATTGTGTTTAGCGACAATAAACAATTAAAGCTTTTAGAATCTTTAATTCATCCGTTTTTGAAACAAACTTTAAAAAGGCTTATTAGAAAAAATAAAACATCAAGCGAGTTGTTTTTTATTGATATTGCGCTTTTGTTTGAAATGGGCTGGCAAAAATATTGCGATTATGTGATTTTAGCCTATGTTGATTATGAACTGCAGAAAAAAAGGGTGATGGAAAGAGATAATATTTCAGCCGAGGATTTTGAAAAAATCAACAAGGTGCAGCTTGATATGAGAGATAAGGAAATTTTATCGGACATTATTATAGACACGGATAAGCCTAAAAATATATTAAAAATGGAATTAATTCAGATTATAGAGAAAATAAATGGTTAGAGAAATTGTTTTTGATACGGAAACTACCGGTTTAAAATTTAATGATGATGACAGAGTGGTTGAGATTGGCGCAATTGAGCTGTGGAACCACATACCGACCGGAAAGACTTATCATCAATATATTAATCCGAAGCGTGGTATGCCGGAAGAGGCTAAGGCTGTGCATGGCTTGTCTGATGAATTTTTGGCCAAGTTTCCGGGGTTTGAAGAAATTGCTGATGAGTTTTTGGAGTTTATCGGCGACGCAATTTTGGTGGCGCATAATGCTTCTTTTGATATTAATTTTTTGAATGCCGAATTTAAAAGAGCCAACCGAGAGCTTTTGGAATGGGGCAGGGTGGTTGATACGTTGGAGATGGCCAGAAGGCTTTATCCTGGAGCCAGAAATAATTTGGATGCATTATGTAAGCGTTTGGGAGTTGATAATTCTGACCGCACATTGCACGGGGCGCTTTTGGACAGTCAGATTCTGGCCAAGGTTTATTATGAGCTTTTGGGCGGAATTGAGCCGAAAATGGCACTGGAAATAGAGGCAAAAAAGGCCGCTTCAGCTTTAAGCGGAGATATTGATAGAAAATTCAGAGAGCCAAGAAACTTTGGTTTGAGCGCAGAAGAGCTGGCAGCGCATGAGGAATTTATGAAGAAGATTAAGGAACCGGTTTGGGGTTAGGTTTTTTGTTTGCACAAAAAGAGTAAAGGCGGTTTTAAAAACGTCATTGCGAGCGGAGTGCGGCAATCTCAGCAGAATCCTATCTATCTAATTGTAAAATATTCTAGAAAAAAATTCAGATGAGATTGCCGCGGGCTAAAGCCCTCGCAATGACGTTTTTTTATATATACACTAAGGCAGGGAAGAGGGTGTTTGGGTATAAAAAAACAGGCTCCGGTTGGAGCCTGTTTTTATGTGGTTATGCGAAACGGTGGATGTCGTGTTTTTTTCCGATGACTTCGAAGTCGGTGACCTCTATTTCATCGTATTCGGATTCTAAACCGTCAGGGAATCTACCGTTCCAGTCAGAAAAGAGCTGTTTTTTAGGAGACAGAGAAAATTTTATACCTTGTTTAAAAATTTCTATCTTTTCTATGCCTTTAAGGGTCGCTTTAAAACAATAAGCACCATTTGAATCGAAGATGCGCCATTCATTTTTTTGTAAAAGAGCGAAGCCGTGTTTGTTGGCTAGGCTGTTTCTGAACAATTCATTATCAAAAGATTTATCTTCTTTGTCCGCGGCGCCTTTAACGCGGATGAAATTGTTTTCATCTTTGTAGATGATGACATTGCCGCTATTGTAAATCCTTAAGATTTCAGCAGTGCCGGTAATCAACGTTTGAAGCTCTGATGATAAAACCATGTATCTTTTTTCTTTAAGGGTTTGCTCGGCAATATAAACCATTTGCTCGCGGTTATAAGAAATGTTCTTATATTTTGCAAGCGGTAGGTTTTTATAGCTTCGCGCATAGTCATGATTACCGTCTGAGGCGATGATGTGGAAAGGAGTGAAAAAGAAGCGGTGAAATTGGTTTGCTTCAATAACAACATTTCCTTCTTCATTGGCCAGGCCGGAATACAAATCTTTTTTATCTTCGCTTGTGTTTTTTAAAAGCAGCCAGCCTTCAGGGCTGTTTTGAACATTAAGAGGCTCAATTAAATCATAGCGCAGTTGGATGATAGGTTCTCCCAAGCTGTTGACCACTCCGTCTTTGTTGGTTTTGCGGCTGGTTATTTTGATGCCACAGGAAACAAAAGACGGGTAGAGATAAGCTTTGCTTAAATCTTCACCGTTTATGGTTAGCCAGCAATCTGCAATGCGGATGATGCCGTTTTCAAAGGTTAAAGCTTGATCGCTTAAGAAGTTTCCTCTGAAGAGGGTTTTGCCCTGAGGGTTTTTGATGGTGAGAACGGAGCGTTTTGAACTTAAGCGGGATAAACGTCTTTCCAAGATGTTGCCGTTTTCGAGGGTTTTTTTAATATTTTCCATAATGATATAAATTTAATAATTTTGATTTGAGAGGAATATAACAGATTTTTTGGTCTAAAGCAAGAGGTTTTTAGACAAAGTGTTTTGCCGAGATTCTTACGCTGCGCTCAGAATGACGTTTTGAAGAGGGTTTAAGGTCTTTTTCTTCTTAGGAGGATGTAAAGGGCGCCGGTGCCGCCGAGGGTGGGTTCGGGGTGGCGGGAAGATAAGATGAAAGGGCTTAGTTCTTCAGATTTAAGCCAGCGGGGCAGGGCTTCTTTTAAGACCTCACCTTTGCCGCTGATGATTAAGATGCAGCGGCGGTTTAAGGCATATGAGGTTTTGATGAAGGCGTTTACTTTTTCAAAAGCCTCAGATTCTCTGAAACCATGCAAATCTAAGGCGGCTTCAATTTCAAATTTGGATTGGCGAAACTTTTTTTCGGTGGATTTATCCATGCCGTTGGCTTTGCCTATGGTTAAGGCGTGCGGAATTGAGAGGTTTCTTTTTACGGTGATTTTCTTTAGGGGTTTTTCAACGGCAATTTTTTGCGGCTGTTCTTTAATGTCTTTGATAAATTCTGACCAGGAATTATCTTTTTCTGCGGAGCGGCTTGTCATGTTTTCTGGTCTTTTCTTCTTTTTGCGGCTCTTTTTTCTCGGTCATAAATTCGTTGTAATTGGCAACCACAAATTCTTTCCAGTCTCCTTCCGGAGAAACACACCCGACCTGCTTGTTTTCAGTGTTTACAAAAACAATGCCGCCGAAATCCCAAAGCTTTTGGCAGTTGTCGATGTTGGCGGTTAAGAAGTTTTTGGTGCGGAAAATGAGCCTTTTGTGGAGCTTTCTCTTAAAATATGCGGTGTAGGCAAAAACCATGGCAATGATGAACAGCAAGCCGAAGAAAATTCCGACGCATAAGATTAAGAGCAGTCCGAGCAAAACCGGAACCAAAATGGGCAGCAGGCTTTCCCAGGGGTCATAAACCGGGGAAGAGGGGCGGTTGATTTTGGAATAATCGAGATAAATGCGCAGCTTGTCCAGTTCAACGGCTTTTCTGAAAGCTTTGTAAATAAGCAAATCTTGGCGGCTGGTTTTGGGTTTGGTTATCATGGTTTTTCCTTTTTAGGAAGCAGGATGAAATAGCGGCCCTTGGAGTTCATGCGGCCGGCCAGTTCCAAAATGTCGTCACCGCCGGAGCCCCAGAAGTAGTCTCCGCGAATCGGCCCCTCTATGGCGCTGCCGATATCTTGCGCCACCACCAGTTTTTCAATTTTTTCATTATCTGGACCGGTGGTTTCAAGCCACAGCAATGAGCCAAGCGGGATATATTTTTTATCTACGGCCAAAGAACGGCCGGGAGTTAAAGGCACGCCCTGGGCGCCGATGGGACCTTCAGCGTCTATCAGGCGGTGGAAGACAAAACGGTCATTTTTGAGCATATTCTGGCTGGCAAGTTCGCCGTTTTCTTTGAGCCAGATTTTGATTTTGCCCATGGAGACTTGGCCTTTGCCGATTAAGCCCTGTTCAAGCAAAATGCTGCCGATGCCGCGGAAGGGGTGGCCGTTGTTGTCGGCATAACCAATGCGGACTTTGGAGCCGTTATCAAGTTCAGCCACGGCAGAGCCTTGAATTTGCATAACATAAATGTCAATTGCATCATCCGCCCAGAGGATGACGGGGGCGTCAAGCGGGGCGTTATCTATTTCAGCGCGGGTGTAATAGGGAATTAATCTGCCGTCTTTAACACGGCCGACAAAACGTTTGGAATCGGCGTTTTTATCAAAGTCTTTAAGGTTAAACTCAACCAAATCTTTGGGTTTACCATAAACCGGATATTGGTATTTTTCCGAGCGGTGATAAGAAGCGCTTAAGGCGGATTCATAATATGAGGTGAACTTACCCTCGGAGGAGCCGTTATAAACTACCAGATGGGGAACAAAGTTTTGTTCTAAGAACTTGCGAAAGTCTTTGGCATTATTTATTTGGCAGGATTTGGTTTTTTGACAGGACAATTGATACGCGTGGAAAGCTTCGGCAAGGTGGTCTTTTTTCCAGTTTTTGAGGTCTTTGAAAGAATGAGGAACAAAAGCAAGCTTTGCAACAGCTGGTTTTGAAGGTTTTTCTTCTTTAAGCCAAACCAAAGCGGCAGACATTATGAAAAAATATAAAAGCAGGATAATTAAGGTTAATTTGCGGTTCATTTTTTTGTGGATACCAAAAGCCAGTTAGGGTTGGGAGATGTAATGTCTTTTTCAAAGGTCCAAGTATCGGAAATGCTCTGGATGAAGTTGGCGTCGCCTTCAACCACATCGCCTTTGGAGTTTTTAAGCAGGTTTACCTGTTCGGAGATGAAATCGACGGTGATTTTGGCGATTTTAGAGGCGGAAATCTGTGCGTCTTTAATTTCGGCTTTGGTAAAGCCGATGAGTTCGGCTTCGGCGCTAACGCCTTCTTCCTGGCGTTTTTTGATGATGTCTTGAAACTTTTTGAGCAGGTTTTTGCCAAGCAGCATTTTTAAGACATCAATATCGCCTTTGGCAAAGGCGTTTAAGATCATTTCAAAAGATTTTTTGGCGCCATTGATGAATTTTTCCTTATTAAAACCGGGGATTTTGGCAAAAACGGCATCGATGCCGGTGGGCTCAACAACTTCTTCGGCTTCGCCGTTGATGGTTTTTGAGGTCTCTTTAACAATCAGGTCGAACAATTTGGCGGCCTCTTTATCGTCAATTTCGTGCTTTTCAAAGCCGTCAGGACGGGTGCCCAAAAGCGAATATAAGCGGTAAAAAACCACGGCGACCACAAGAAGCAGAACAATGATGTTAAGAGACATTATATTTATCTTTCCGTTTTTGAAAAACCTATATATTATATAAGGCAGTTAAGAGGTTTTATCAACCATATTTATAAACATAATAAGAGGAAAGATGATGAGCGAAAAAAATCAGGCACCGGCGATTGCCATTAATGTGCAATATATCAAAGACTTGTCTTTGGAAATTCCGTTGGCACCGCAAATTTTTAAGGAAATTACCGAATCGCCGAAAATTAATATTGAGGTGGAAGTTAATGCCGAGAAGATTGAAAACAACGTTTCAAATGTGGTGCTGAAGTTTCATTTAAACGGCGATATTAAAGGCAAAAAACTGTTTATTTTGGAGTTGGAATATGCGGCTGTGGTGAGCCTGAACGTGGCAGAAGAACATGTTGAGCCGATTTTGATGGTGGAAGTGCCGCGCATGCTGTTCCCATTTGCGCGCAGCATTATCACCAACTGCATGGTGGACGGAGGTTTGCCGCCGTTTATGATTGCGCCGATAGACTTTTTGAGCTTGTATACAAGCAGGAAAGCCAAGCAATAAGGCTTGCTTTTAAGGAAAAACCACCCTAATGGGTGGTTTTTTGAAACTGGCTTGCCCGCCATAGCTTTAGCGACGGCGGGTGCGGCTTGCTGAGCAATTATGGGTACTCCCGCAAGCGGGTCCTCCTCGTCACGTAAGGCTCTGTCTTAGCCCTTCGGGCTTGCCAATCGCCAACTATCGACTCCGGACTGACGGGGAGGCTGATTGGGCTGAACTTTCAAGAAGGATTGAGGTTTTTAAGGAAAATATAAATTTTGTAACAAAAGTTTAACACAAAAATGACTAAAACTGTGATACATTAATCAAATCAAAAGCATTATTCTGTTTATTACTGTATAATCAGCAAATGCTTTTTTCTTTTAAAATTAAAATAACAAAAATATAAACGTTTAAAACAAAAGAGTATGAAAAATTTAGTTTTTGCATCTTTTATGATGCTTGCATTAGTGCTTTGCAGTTGCAATGGTAATAATCCTAACAAGAACAGGAGTAAAGAGCTTTCTCCTAAGGAAAAAATTGAAGCACAAATCAAATTTCAGAAACTCCTTTTGGCAGAAGCTCAATTTAGAGTATCAAAATTCACAAAAGAAGCTAACGAAATGAAAATTGCAGAAGAGAAGGTAAGAGAAATGTACAACGAGACCGGTTGTGCAGATTTTAACACCGTTGAAGCCATGCAAAAGTTGGATCGCTCATCTGCTATGTATGAAGAAGTCAGCAAAGCTCAGGTTGCTATAACTTTCCTAAAAAGAGGTATTGCAGAAAATGAGAAAAAGTTGAAAGATATCAACTAAAGCTCAATATCTGAGAATACAAGAGACATCTAAGCCGTCATGGTTTAGGTGTTTTTTGTTTTTAAATAGCAAAAATGGGGACGTAATAATGTAAATTCCTTTCTTTGCTTTGCAAAGCGGGTCCCTTTCGTCTCGTAGGGTTCAATTTCGGCACAAAATTAAGCTAAAGCTAAAATTTTGCACCTCATTTCACCAACTATCAACTCCGGACATTGATGTCAAAAATGAAAGTTAAGCTTTGCAACATTTTCAACCAAAAGTCCGATAAGCCATCAAAAGTGCCATTTTGGGGAAGCATATTATCGGACTCGCAGGGTCTAACCCTACAAGCGCAAAATTTTCCCCCAAAGGAGGAAACTTAAAACTGGTGCGGGTGGGGAGAATCGGACTTAGGAAGGGGAGATCCTGAAACAGATTGTTCACTTGCGTGAACGTCACGTAAGCTTCAAGCTGCGCCTACGGCTTGCTTTCAGCAACTATCGACTCCAGGATGACGTGGTTGGAGTTCAGGGTGATGGGGTTGTGGTTAAGAGTGATAAGGATGGGTTGCTACCTGGACCCTCGGGTCAAGCTCGAGGGTGACAGAGAGAAGGGGTAAGGAGGACATAAAATAGCCGGGATCCTCACGCCCGACAACCAAAATTTGGTGGTCAGGCTCAGGATGACGATATCTAAATTCTTTTGTCAATGCTATTGCAGAGATGGGAGATGGGGCAGGTTGGGCAGGCGGGTTTTTGGGCTTTGCAGGTGTAGCGGCCGAAGAGGATTAGTAAATGGTGGGCTTTCAGTTTGTATTGGTCGGGGATGATTTTTTCTAAGTCCAGCTCTATGGCCAGCGGGGTTTTGCCGGTGCTGAAGTCCAGTCTATGGGCTACTCTGGTGACGTGAGTGTCGACCGCCAAAGTAGGCTGTTTGAACCAGACATTTAAGACCACGTTGGCGGTTTTACGGCCGACGCCGGCCAGGGTTTCAAGCTCTTCGCGGGTGTTTGGCACTTGGCCGTTAAATTTGTTTACCAAGTCTTGGCTAAAAGAGATGATGCTTTTGGCTTTGTTGTTATAAAGCCCGATAGATTTGATATATTCCTTTAAGCCGTCTAAGCCTAAAGCCAGCATTTTTTGCGGCGTGTCAACTTTGGCAAAAAGGCTAGAGGTGGCTTTGTTGACGCCTTTGTCGGTGCTTTGAGCCGACAAAACCACGGCAACCAACAAAGTGTAAGCATTGGTATATTCCAGATCGCTTTTAGGATTTTCAATATATTTATCTAAAATATCTAATATCTCAGTTACACGGCTCATGCTTTGGCTCCTTCGGCTGCAGAAGTTTCATCAAGCGGCCAGCGGGGACGGGGTTTGAAGGTGAGGTCATTTATCAGCCCTTTTTGAAAGCGTTCTAAGCCTGCCCAGGCAATCATGACGCCGTTGTCGGTGCAGAATTTGATGGGAGGAGCGGAAAAAACAAGCCGGTGTTTTTCACACAATTGGCGCATGTTTTGGCGCAGGAACTGGTTGGCAGCCACACCGCCGGAAACCACGCAGTCTTTGCCCTCGGGGTATTTTTGTTTGAAGATTTTAATGGCTTTTTCAAGCTTGCCGATTAAGCAGTCTGAAGCAGCCAGTTGGAAGCAGGCGCAGATATCGGCAATGTCTTGTTTGTTGATGATGGCGTGCTCGATTTTGCCGTCTTCAGCGTATGATTCAACAATTTTGCGGACAGCGGTTTTGAGGCCGGAAAAAGACATGTTGCAGTCTGGAGAACTTAAAAGAGGGCGGGGCAGGGCAAAGCGGGAAGAATCTCCGGCGGCGGCATTTTTTTCAATCATCGGGCCGCCGGGGTAGCCGAGGCCCAGCATTTTTGCAACTTTGTCAAAAGCCTCTCCTGCCGCGTCATCGATGGTGGTGCCGAGTTTTTCATATTCGCCGACGTCTTTAACAATTAAAATTTGGCAGTGGCCGCCGGAAACCAGAAGCAAAAGATATGGAAAAGCAATGTCATTGGTTAAGCGTGCGGCAAGAGCGTGTCCTTCAAGGTGGTTGACGGCGATAAAAGGTTTATCAAGCGCCAAAGACAAGGCTTTGCCGGCCATGGCGCCAACCACTACGCCGCCGATTAAGCCGGGGCCGGAAGATGCGGCTATGGCGTCCAGTTGTTCGGGTTTTATATTGGCGGCTTTTAAGGTGTTTTCAATGATTTCATCAATATGTTCCAGGTGTGAGCGGGCGGCAACCTCGGGCACAACGCCGCCAAAGGCCTGGTGCTCTTTTTGCGAGAGCAGGCTTTCAGCCAGAATTTCTTTTTTTTCATTTACAATTGCGGCGGCGGTTTCGTCGCAGCTGCTTTCAATGCCTAAGACTAACATGAACATTTTCCAAGTTGATATTTTTGTTAAAGAATAATAAACTACATAAAGTTTATAATCAAGATTCATTCTAGAGGAATCAAAATGCAAAAAATCAAAAGCTTTTTTTATCTTATTATCTTTTTGGCGGCAATCGGCGGCGGCGGATATTTTATTTATCAGAACCCGAAAATTATAGAAGAAACGGCGGCTAAATTTAATAATCAAAAAGAGATAAATTCTCTTCAGGCTGAAGTTGAGTCTTTAAGAAAAGAAGTGTTGTTTTTACAGAACAATACGCATGAAAAGGTCGATTTATCAGGTCTGGATGCCAAGCTGGAGCGCATGGAAAAGCAAAATATCAGCATTATTGATTCTAAGGCGGATATTGCCACGGTTTTGGGTTTGGTAACACGTTTAGACAAGATGGAAAGCAAGGTTGATACGGTTGCCAAGGTCAGCGACAGCGGAGCTTTGATTTTGAACGCTCTGATGTTGGTTAAGGACAGAGCAGACAGAGGTGAGGAGTTTGCTTTTGAGGCGGAAATTTTGCGCCAAATGACGGCAAAAAACCAAGAGATTGCCGAGCCGGTTAAAGTTATTGCTGCCGCTTCCGAAACAGGCATCAGCACTGAGAGAGATTTGATAAACGGCTTTGAAAGCATATATAAAAAGACCGGCAAAAAGGAAGAAACCGAAAAGCTCAGCTGGAAGCAAAGGCTGATGGATAAGTTTAAGGAAATTGTTCAGATTAGAAAAACCAACTTGGCGACAGACAATGAAGATAACTCTTTGGATTTGGCCAGGGAAGATGTTTTGAAAGGCAATTTTTCCGGAGCTTTGAAAAAGATGGAAAACTCGGATAACCCTTCTTTTGAGGGCTGGAAGGCAAAAGCCAGACAAAGGGTTGAGTTTGAGAGCGCTTTTTCCAAGATATCTGCCGGCTCTTTGGCGTTGATGAAAATTAACCAGTTAAAGGAGAACTGAAATGAGCAGGAAAGTTCCCAGCTTTATATTGGCCGGACTGATTATTGCCGTGGCGATTTGGGGCGTGGACAGGAAGAGCTATATTAATGTTTCTTGGAACGGCAGTCTTGAAAAATTTTCTTTGCTGGAAGCGTTGATTTTGGTTTTGGTATATGTGATTTTGGCAGAATTTTTGGGAAACCTTTTGGAAAGGCTTTTTAAACATAATCCCAACACCCTGCATGAGGTTAGTCTGCGGGATACGGATTTGAACATTTTAAGCGGAAAATTTAAAGGGGAAAAACAAACTCAGGATTTACGCTGGGCAGTGGAAAGCGCTCTGGAAGCAAGAACCAAGCAAAAAAACTGGTATGGCGCGCTTAAGGTTTTGGACGGGGCTTTCGGCAAAGAATTGATTTCGATTGAAAAATATAAAAAATATAAGGCGATAATTTTGTTTGAAATTGCTAAAGAGGTTAAGCTCAAAGGAGATGAAGAAAACTTTAACCGGCTTTGTCAGCATGCGGTTAATACGGATGGCTCTTTGGTTCCGGCGGTGGTTTTGATGGCAAAATATGAAAAAGACCGCAAAAAAGCCGCCAAGATGCTGCTTGGTGCCTGGGAGAAAAATCCGGTTAGAGATTTGGCGGATGAATATTTGAAAATTTTTCACGGTCTGGGACCGTTGGAAAAAGTTGAAAAAATGGAGCATTTTACCAGTTATAATCGCAATCTTCCGGCGCTTAACAACATGATTTTGGCGGAGCTTTATTCTAAAGCCGGGCTTTGGGCCAAGGCCAAGGCGCAGTTTGAGCAGTTTTTGATTAATAATCCGTGTACTAAAGAAATGTGCAAAATGATTGCCAAGTATGAGACCAATCATAACAATGATAAAAAAGCGGCAAAGAGCTGGCAGGGAAAAATTGAGAACTGCGCGGAAAATTCCGCCTGGGTCTGCGGAGTTTGCGGCAGCGCATATGACAAATGGCAGGCAACATGTTCTAATTGCGGGGCTTTTGGCAAAATAGAGTGGCAGATTTATTTGGATGTGGAAGAAAGCCTTTTGGAAGAAAAAAATTTAAGAGAAGAAGATGATGAAGACTGATGAAAATTTGAAAAAAGTATGGCTTGAAAATTATAAAGTTGTTCCAAAAGCATTAAAAAAACTTAAAGGCAAGAAAACGGCTGCAGCCGCTTTTAATGCCAATATTGACGCCGTGCTGAAGATTAAGCCGGTTAAGTTTCTGCGCCTGCTCAAGCAGGAGGAAATGTGCCTGAAAGACTTGCAGAGCATTAAAGAGCTTAAGTTAAAGTCCGGCAAAGATGTGCTTAGGGGAGTTTTTAAGAGTTTTAGTCAGGGTATTGCCGAAGAGTGGATTTCAGAAGATATTGCGGTTTATGACTGGATGGTTGAAAATCTGGGATATGACCGTTTGCAGATTGGCGGACAGGGCGGAATTGTGGCGAATGCCCTTGCGGTTTTGGGTTTGAAAAAAGTATATGCGCACTGCAACTCTTTGCCCAAAATGCAGGCCGAGCAATTTGTTAAGCTGAAAAATTTGGTTTCTTTTGATGCCAAGGGCAAAGAAAAGCCGGCGTATAAGATTAACCGCAAGGCAGACGTGCCGCTGATTCATTGGATTATTGAGTTTAACAAGGGCGATGTTTGGGAGATTGAGGGACAGAGGTTTGTGTGCCCGAAGGCGAATCGGTTTATTGCCACTTATGACCCCTTAAATCTTAATTTAGTGCGCGATGAGGCTTTTGTGCAGAAGGTAAGCAAAGCCAAAACGGACTGCATTGTGGTTTCAGGGTATCATGCTTTGACGGCAAGCGCCGGCGGGGAAAAGCTGATTAAGGAATCTTTGCCGATGATTAAAGAGTGGGCAAAAAGCGAGGCAATGCTGCACGTGGAACTTGCCTCGACTCAGGATTTGAAGATTAGAAAGGCGATTTTTGAAAAAGTGGCGCCATTGGCGGCTTCGATTGGCTGCAATGAGCGAGAAACCATTGATTTTTTGGAAATTATCAGCGAGAAAAAGCTGGCAAAGCTTTGTCAGGATAAAACCACGGCAGGCAATATGCTGCAAGCTATTTTGGCTTTGAAAGAAAAGATTAAGGTGCCGCGAGTTCAACTGCACATGTTTGGGCTTTATATTACGGTGCAGGACAAGGATTTTACCATTTCTCCCAAAGACAGCCGCAAAGGCATGATGCTGGCGGCCACGGTTTCAGCCAGCAAGGCCGGACTTGGAGACATTGATAAATATAAAAATCTGATGTGGGCCAAGGGCAAAGAAGTTTCAGATGTCGGGCTTAAAGAGCTGGAAGATTTGGCAAAGCTGGTGAAAGACAAGAGTCTTTTGGAAACGGGGCTTTTTGAATATCAGGGGTTTGATGTGATTGCCGTGCCGACAATATTGATTGAAAAGCCGAAGACTTTGGTGGGGATGGGGGATACGATTTCTTCTGTTTCTTTGATTGGCTCAATGTAGGGTTTTTTACCTTAGCTGTTTTTGCAATTTCATTCGTATTTTTTTCCTAGAGTTTATTACCTGCACGTAGTTTTCATACTTTTTGCTTGCCCAAAAAGTATGGCAAAAAAGGCAGCCTGAGTTCCGCTTTCTAAGATTTTGTAATGCCCGTTTTGCTCTCTCGCTAATGTCCTGCCTTAGTGAGTTATTGTTCTTTAGCTGTCTTACTTTCTAAGTCGGCAGGACTCACGCTCAAGCCGAAGGACGCAAGACTACGCTAACAAAATCTAAATACTTTTCCTAAGGCAGGAAAGAAAGAGTATAAGGATAGTTGGTTTTTTTAGTTGGTTTTGTGGAGTTTTTTGATGAAGTTGGCGGGGTCGAAGTTTAGGGCTTCGGCGATGTCTAGAAACTCTTCTATATCGAGCCTTCTTTCTCCGATTTCATATTTGGAAACATAAGTCTGATTTACGCCCAGTTTTTCTGCCAAAGCTTCTTGGCTTAACCCGCTGTTTTGGCGTTCTTCCAGGAGCATTGCTCTTATTTTGATGTGTCTTTCCGAATACATAGATTTGGTCATTTTTTATTCTCTAGAAAGTTTTTCCTAGACAACTTGTTAAACCTATTATAGGCTAAGCCCAAATTGGGCTATAGATAGGATTTGAGCCATGACTGAAAGTTGCCACTATACTGAAGAAGACTTTGAACTTAGTTATGAGAGTAATCAAAAGGTTGTAAGACGTTTGATTATTAAGATGAGAGCTGCTAAGGGGTTATCGGTGGTGGAAATGGCGGATAAAATAGGAGTTGAGAAGGTGGATTTGAATGATATGGAGCTTGGAGAAAAAAGAATTCGGCTGCTGGATTTTGCAAAAATTATGGATGCTTGCGGGTTTTTGGACGAGGATATTTAAATTACGTGATGCGCGTCACGTATCAGGTAAGATTGTTGAAAAGTAAAGACTTTATTGATTTGGAGTCAAGGAGAAATAAGGGTGGTTGGGTTTATCACCCCCACCCCAACCCTTCCCCATCAAGGGGAAGGGAGAAGAAAGATTAATGTTTCTTAGCTAAGGGGTGGTTTTTTTGGATGGTTTTGATTAGTTGGCCTGTGATGATGTGGGTGTAGACTTCAGTGGTGGAGATGTCTTCGTGGCCGAGCATTTTTTGGACGCTGCGCAGGTCGGCGTGGTGGTTTAACAAATGAGTGGCAAAAGAGTGTCTTAAGACATGGGGGGAAAGCCTTTGGGCATAGATGCCGGCCTTGGCTCCGATGTCTTTAATTCTTTTGAAAAAAGCATTTCTGGTTAGGTGGCCGGAAGCGGAGCGGGAAGATGGAAAAAACCAAACCGATTTTCTTTTTAAGCTGTTTTCTCTGAAAGTTAAATACTCCAAAGCGATTTTGGCGGCCGAATCGCTGATGGGCACAATTCTTTCTTTGGAGCCTTTGCCGCGGACCAAGAGTTGCTTTCTTTCAAAATTGATGCAGTTTTCAGGCAGGCTGACCAGTTCTGAAACACGCAGGCCGCAGGCGTACATCAGTTCTATCATGCAGCGAATTTTGATGTCGTTGGCGTTTTCTGCCAATTTGCGGATTTCGGTTTCGGTTAAAAATTTGGGCAGCGGTTTTTCAGCCTTGGGGCCGGACAAGTGGACAGCCGGGTTTTCTTTGATTTCTTTTTCAGAAAACAAAAACTTAAAAAACTCTCTTAGGGCAGAGGCCTTGCGGTTGATGCTTTTGGCGGCAAAGCCCTGAGTGCTTAAATATCTGATAAAGTCAGATAAATCTTCCTTATTGCAGGTGGAGCTGAATTCAAAAAATTGCTCCAGATCTGCTTTATAGGCTTCAACTGTGTTTTTTGATGCGCCTTTTTCAGCGACAATGGTATTTAGGAAATTTCTGATCTGGTCTTTAGACCTGTCTATAAATTGTTTTTTCTGCTCAACTGCGTGGTCGCTTCCGGTGCTCGAATGCTCAGGTACTAAAGTGTACACTCCGCTTCTGTGCTCCGGGTCTTCCTCCATTTGACCCGAAAAATTCAATTTTGAGACAGGTCTATTCATTTCAAGAAAGAGTTCTCTAAGGGCTGCTCAACGTGCTCGGTTTTAATCGGCATTTCACGCGTGGCGGCAAATAAGATGCCCAAAACGGCTACGCCGGCAAGGATGTATAAAAATTTTTTTGATTTTTTTTGACGCATGATATATAACTTTCTATAGGTTGAACTTTTTTTAAGATAATAACACACATGGTTGAAAAAATAAACAGGATTATTTTGCTGGTGGGGCTGATGGGCAGCGGTAAAACCAGCGTCGGAAAAAGACTGGCTAAAAAGCTGGGGCTGCCGTTTGTGGATGGCGACCAAGAACTTGAAAAAGCCGCCGGCTTGTCTTTGGTTGATGTTTTGAAGTGTTTTGGCGAAGAAGAGTATCGTGCCGGAGAAATGAGGGTGATGAAGCGCCTTTTGAAAGGCGAGCCCTGCGTTTTGGCTTCGGGCGGAGGCTCTTTTGTGGCGGAAGAAACCAGAGAGCTGGCCAAAGAACATGCAGTGACAGTCTGGCTGAAAGCCGATGTTGATATTTTATACAGCCGCACCGCCGGCCGCAAGCATCGTCCGTTTTTGAAAGAAAGCGATGTTCAGCTTAAAGATAAGCTGGAAAAATATATCGGCGAGGAATATCCGTATTATTCCGAAGCCGATATTATTGTCGAGACCAAGGAAGAGCAGGTGGATAATACTGTTGAAAGGGTGGTTTCGGCGATTAAGGGGTTTTCCAGATAAGGGGCTTGCTTTGAGGGCGTCATGCTTGTAATTTTGCAGGCTTATGTACTAAAGTGTACACTCGCGCCTGCAAAGTTACGGCGCAGCACACCCTCACATCAAGCCTATCGATTGGTTTTTTAAAAAAAAAGCTTCCCAGTGCAAAGGAAGCTTTTTAAGTGTCATGTAGTAAAAATTAACCATTATTCAAAACAGCAGCCGGCGATTTGTTGCGGACGCGTGCGAAATTTGGGATTGTTTTATTCATATAGTTTGGTTTTAGGAGCCCGAGGTCGGTAAATTCGGGCTTATGTGTATAAAATAATTTAGACAGTAACTGATAAGATGAACTCATATTAGCACAAAAAATGTTTTTGTCAAGTCATTTGTCGAAAATAGAATTGTTTTTTCCGAGGGCTACTCCTTTTTTGAATACAATTTCATCAAAAGTAATGGGATAGAGCAGTTTTCCTTTCCAATCCATAAAACCTTGTTTGGTTTTGCCGGAAAAAGAACGCTTATAGAGCACGATTCCCTCCGGAAGCAGCTTTAAATCATCTATCAGCATTGAAGCAAGAGCGTTGCCTTGTTTATCGAAGATAACCCAGTCTTGGTTTAACAGGGCAAAGCCTTGTTCGCAGATTTGCTGTTTGAAAAACCACATGTCGTCAAATTCAGAAACGTCGTTGCCTTTTTTATGGTTGTTTTTTGAACCATAAATCCTGATGCGGCCTTCTTTGTCGGGATAGAGGATAACCTTGCCACCGTTAAAAAGATTTGTATGACGAGCAGTAAAAACAAATGTATCTTTTAATATGTTTTTTTGCACTTCATTTGGCAGAATGCTTTTTAAATCAGAGGACAAAATGTCAAAGCCGACTTTAGTCATGACCTTGTAAACATTGTTTTTCTTATCAAAGTCCACTTTTTCGAGCTCACCTTTTATTGTTCCTTTAAAATCGTAAAAGCGAAAATAATTTTTTTGAGAATCTTCGGCGATTATGTGAAACGGGGTGAAGCTGATATCATCATATATTGCCGGAATGACAATATTTCCTTCTTTGTTGGCTAAGCCCATAAGAAGATCGCTGCTTTTTCTTAGCGCAAACCAACCTTTCGGACATCCGGGGTGGGTGGCTTTTTTGAACTCAATGATGTCTTTATATCCGCAGGGGATAATTTCATTGCCAAGAAAATCGATTAAACCGGTTAGACCGTTGATTTTGTTGGTGGCGATGATGCCGGCGGGAACGAAGTCTTCTTCTGCAAAAGGCTGGTAGTCGTCGCTTAAGAGTTGGCCGTTGGCGGTTAGCCAGGCGGTATTTGAAGAGAAAAAATTGTTCTTATAATCGTAAAAGCAAACAAAATTGAAATGTGTTGCAATTATGAAGTTTAAAGAAAGTTTTTTTCGGAATAGCTCTTCGCCATCCGGCGTTTCAATAGTTAAAACCCGACGATTTTTGTTAAATTTGGCTAGTCTTACTTTTAAGATGTTGCCGTTAAATAATGTTTTTTCCATAATGATATGATTTAATAATTTTGATTTGAGGGGAGGGTAGCATAAGTTTGGGGATAATGCAATAGAGATTTAGACAAAATATGGATGGTAAGAATGAGATTGCCGCGGCCTAAAGGCCTCGCAATGACGTGAATGTTAGATTAATTTGGCCAGGGAGAGGAATTGGGCCGGGGTTAGTTCTTCGGCGCGGGAATCGGTTTTGATGCCGATTTTTTGGCAAAGGCCTTCTAAGTTGGGGATGTTTTTTAAGGAGGAGCGAATCATTTTACGGCGCTGGCCGAAGGCCATGGCAGTTAATTTTTCAATGTTTTCAATGTCTTTAGCGCTGATATCGGCATGAAGCGGGCGGAACAGCAACACGGTTGACCAGATTTTGGGGGCGGGGATAAAGCTCTCTGGGCTGATGTCAAAAAGCTTGTCGGTTTGGCAAAGCAGTTGGGAAAGAATGGAAATGCGGCCGTAGTCTTTGGTTTTGGTCGGCGCCATAATTCTTTCCGCCACTTCTTTTTGAAACATTAAAGTTAAGCTATCAAAACTTTCAATATTTTTGAGCCAGCCGATGAGCAGCGGAACGGAAATATTATATGGAAGATTGCCAAAAATATGACGCGGGCTTCTTTCCATTTGACTTAAGTCGGTTTTTAAGGCGTCTTGGTTTATAATCTCAATATTGGCGCCGGTTTGTTGTTTCAGCTCTTCAGCGATGGCGATGCAGCGCGAATCCATTTCAACCAAAGTCAGTTTTTGCGGGTTTTTCTTTAAAACGGAGCGGGTTAGGCCGGTGGGGCCGGAGCCGATTTCAAAAACAAAAGATTGCGACAGGTCTTTAAGGGCTTGTTTTTCAAGGCTTAAACTGACGATTTTATCAGTGATATTGCTGTCAAAAAGAAAGTTTTGGCCTAAAGATTTTTTGGCAGTTAAGCCGTGGCGGGCAATGATTTCTTTTAGGTTTTCCATTAGTTTCTGAGTTCAATTAAGGCCTGTGAGCGGAGTTTTTGCAGATAATCGGCAGAAAAGGCTTCAAGCTTTTGGTTTTCCAGAAATTTTTTAATATCTTCTTCACTTGGCACCTGAGCCCTGTCTTTGTCGGGGTCAAAAACCTTATGGAGCTTTAAGATATGGTAATCACCGTTGATGTTAACGGCGTTTGAAACATCTCCTTCCTGCATTTTACTTAAGGCTTTTTCAAGCTGAGGCAGCAATTTACCTTTGTTTACCCAGCCGAGCTTGCCGCCGTTTGAGGCGCTGGGGCTTTGCGAAAACTGCATGGCGTACAGTTCAAAACGCGGGTCTTCGCGCAGACGGGTTACCAAAGCGTCGATGTCTTTGGCGTTGTTTTTCTTAATTAAGATTTCCGAAACCATATATTTTTGAATGGAGAGATCTTCTTTGGCCTCAACTTCCGCCTGTTCAATTTCTTTTTGGGTTAAAGTGTTTGAGCTGTTTTTTTTGCGGACAAGCTTAAGCCAGGCTAAATCGGCCTTAATTTGTTCACGAAAAGCGTCTTGAGAAACACCGGCTTTTTTAAGGGTGCTTTCCATGCCGCCGGGGCGGATGGAGTTGTTTTTTTCAAAAGAGGCGACGGCGGCATTAATTTCAGAATTGCTTATGATTATGCCGTTTTTCTCAGCGTCTTGTATTTTTAATTTTTCATCCACGGCGTTTTGCAAAACTTTTTGAGAAATTAAAGGACGGGTTTGCTCGTTTAAGGGAATTTGGGTGGTCATGACAAAGGCGTTGATGCGGTTTTTGATATCTTCACCGGTAATTAAATCACCATTGACCAAGGCAATAATCTTGAAATCTCCGCTGCTGCGGCTTTGGGCAGAAGAAGAGTTTTTAAAGCTGATGTCGGGTTTTTGTTCAGGAATATCAACGCTTTGAGCGAAGGAATTGCCGGCAAAAACCAGGCTGAGCAAAAATAAGGAAAGTTTTTTCATTTTGAGCCGAAGCCTCCCAAAGTTTTTAACAAGAAGGTAACGCTAACTTCAAAATCGCCTTCAAAATCAGGGTCGCTAGAGTTGTTTCTTCTCATGTTGGTTATAAGTTTTAAACACTCGTCTTCATAAATTAAAGAGCTGCCATATTCCAGAGAGCCGCCGTCTTTGGTAAGGTCTTGGCGGTTGTAAACCAAAATCGACCAATCGCGGCTTAAGGCGGAACGAATGGACGTGAACAGTTCTTTTCGTTCGTCATATCCCTGAATAACAGAATTTTCGTCTTCTTGCAAATAAATATATCCGACATATGCGTTTAAGATCGGCGGGCCGGCATTGGCTGAAAGTTCAGAATATTTCAACTCATAGTTGTCTTTATCCATGCGGAAACGATAGTTTAAATCCAGATATTCATTGGGAGCGGCATAAACTCTTCCGACATAATCGCTGAAATTGGAGCTCTTTTCACTGTTTCCATAAGGAAAGTTTTCGTCGGAATCCACATTATAGCTTTGAGCAATGAAGGCAGAGGTGCGGCCGGTTTTATCGCCGTAGGTGCTCCAGTTTAAGCCATAGCTGACGCGGCTGCCGGAATCGTTGCGGTCATAACCGGAATAACGGTCAAGGTCTAGGATATTGGTGTCGTCGAGTTCTTTGTAAAGACTGTCGTCATTGGGAATTTTGTTGATTTTGTTGCCGCCGCTAGGAGCCGCTACCGCAACAATTGTCGGTTCTAAGATTTGGCGGGAACTTTCCGTTGCCCTGACAAAAGGAAGCTTCCATTCCAGACCTAACTGCGGAAACATGCGGCCGACGGTGCCGTCGTAGGTTTCATTATCGGGGTTTAGGTAGTTGTCAACGTAATAGGCGTCGGATTTTAAGGAGGCCTGCAGGCGGTATTTTTCGCCAAAGGGGCTGGTATATGGCAGAATCCATGAATTTATCATGGTGGCTCTTTGGGAAGAGGTTTCTTCTTCGCGGTTGACAGAGGCAAACTCTAAGTTGGTTTTGGTATAAGCGCCGTAACTTTGCGGGTCGGAGATGTTTTCATAACTCATTATCGGGAAAACGTGGGGTTTATCAAGCTCAGGCAGGTCGGTACTGATGAGTTTGTAGTAATATCCTTCAACGGCGGCGTAGTTGCGGTAGTCAAAGCCTTCAAGTTTGGCGGAAGAGGTCAGCCAGGCATCATCTTTTTTATCAAGAGAGAGGTCTTTGAGATAGGCGCCGTCAGATGCATAGTTGACATTGGTTGAGGCAACCCAGTAGTCATTTAATTCATAACGCCCGTTTGCAAACAAGTGCCCGCGGTCTTTGGATTTGTCATCATCTCTTAAAAAACTTCCCTGAGCCTCAAGATTGCCGCTATAAAAGTTTTTGCGGTAGGTGCCGTCTAAAACAACGCCTTTATCGGAGCTTAAGATTGGAGAAAAAGTGAAGTCTTCATGTTTGGAGATGTCAATGAAGTACCTGGGCTGCAAAGTTGCACCCAAATAAGAATTAGAGCCCAAGGTCGGGGCTAAAAAGCCGGAACGCCTTTTTACGCTGGGGTCAGGGTGAGAAAGAAAAGGGGTGTAAAAAACCGGAACGCCTTTAGCCTCCAAGGTCACATTATTGTAGTCTATGTCCTGTTTGGCGGCATCGTGGGTGATTTTGTCTGCTTTTATCTGCCAGAGAGGCTCTTCTCCTTTGCAGATGTCGCAGGCGGAATAAACCGCGTTGTACATTTCCTTATCATCATTTTTAAACTTTTTAATTTTGCGGGCAGCGATGCGGCTTTGGTCTTTTAAAATAACCTTAATATTTTGCATTTCACCCTGAGACATTTTATCGCTTAGTTCCACATAATCGGAAAAAACCATACTGCCGTTTTTTTCAATGATAATCACGTTGCCGACAGCGGTGATAATGTCTTCTTTTTGGTTATAAATGACCTTGTCGGCCTTGAGGCTTACAGTATTGCGGATGATGTTTACGTCGCCGGAGGCAGTGATGATTTGGAGTTCTTGGTTGTTTTCCATTTCATCGGCGCTGAAATAAATTTCAGGGGTTTCTTTTTCAAAGTTTTTCGGGGAGGTAATATCTGCGACATTGGTTAAGTTATAAGAAGGCTCAATGGCACTGTGAGGAGTGCCAGGTGAAAAAGACGCGCAAAAAGCCTGCGAGTGGATGCAAGTGCTGCCCAGAAGCGCAAAAAGATAAACTTTTTTATTCATAAACTGTCTCTTTTTTTCTTTTCGGAAAGAAAGATATGCGGTTAAACTTTAATAAACATAAGCAGATAATTAAAGGCACAAAAAAGTTTATATATAGTAAAGGCAGCAGATAAAAACGCTTAACGGCCATGTTGCCGTAGGCCAGGTCTCCGGCCTGGATAATGACCATGAAAAATATGGAGGTGAAGATGATTTTGGCCTGGCCGCGGCGGTTAAAACTGCCGATTAAGAAGCCTACGCACCCAAGAAGCGCAAACAAAATGTTGTAAAACGGGTTAAGGAGCCTTTTGTGCCCCTCAACCATGTAGCGGCTGGCTTCCTGAGGAGTTAAGTTTGGGTTGCTGCCGGCGCTTAAGAGCTCAAAAAGGTTTTGGCTGCGCACGCCGGCGTCTTTCTTTTTGCCGGCGGAGGGCGTGGCAAAATCTACGGAATAACGGTCAAATGAAAGAGAAGAAAACTGAGAGTCTTTGAGGTTTATTTCTTGTCTGGCACCTTTGATAAGAAGAATGCGCGGCTTGTCTTCGGAATAGACAATGCGGCCCTTATCGGCAACAACGGTTACCTTTTTCTGCGGGTCTCTTTCATCATTAATTAAAATGCCGGAAACCGAGCCGTTTTTTTCCTGCGAGGTGATGAAAATGGTTAAGCCGGACTGCAGGGTGGTGAACTCTCCTTCGCGAAACAGAAGATGGGAAAGGTCGTTTTTAACCTTCCACTCAAGCTCGCTAAAGGATTTCTCGGCTCCGGGGATGCCGAAGTTGTTCATGTAGATGCTGAAAACGGTTAATATGCCACCCACAAGAAACACTGCTTTGGAGCTTTGCCAAGGGCTGATGCCGGCGGATTTCATGACCACCAGTTCGCGGTCGGAAAGCAGGCGGTTGAAGGTGAAGAGGCAGGCAATGAAGATTGATATGGGTGACAAAAGCACAAAAAGCCTGGGCATTAAGAGAGAGGTCATTTCAACAAAAATGCTGACCGGCAGGCCTTTGCTGGTGATTAGTTCAACAAAGCGCAAAGACTGAGTCAGCCATAAAATGGAAAGCAGCGAGAAAGCAACCAGTAAAAAACCGACAAGAAGCTGCTTTGAAATGTATAAGTTTAATTTTTTCATCAGGGACGAGTATAATCAAATATTTTTTAGAAAACAAACAAATTTTAGAGTGAAACTTTTTGAAACACAAGTTTATTATGGAAGAGAGCAATTTATGCTTGAATAAGAAGATTTTACATAATATGGTAAGTCTAATTCAAATTTGGATTTTTTATAAGAAAAGGTGGTAAAAATGGCGGAAATTTCTGCAGCCCAAAAGGCCGCAATTAAGTGGAAGGCCAAAAGAGGCTCTTTGATTATGGCTCTTCATGAAATTCAGGAAACCAACGGATATGTTCCTTGGGACAGCGCTTTGGAACTGGCTTACGGAATGGGTGTGCCCATGGCCAGAATTTATGAAGTGCTTACGTTTTATAACTTCTTCAAACTTGAGGCTCCGGGTAAGGCCGTGGTTTCGGTTTGCACCGGAACGGCCTGCTACCTTAAGGGCAACGACAAGGTTTTGGAAGAGTTTAAAAAACTGCTTAACATTAAGGAAGGCGAGAGCACTCCGGATAAGGAGTTTCACCTGCAATGCGTGCGCTGCGTCGGCTGCTGCGGTTTGGCTCCGGTGGTGGTGGTTAACGGCAAAACCTATGGCCGCATGACCGTTGAGGGCGTTAAGCCGATTGTTGACGAGTGGAAGCAGAATAACCAAGCCGGCGGTAAGGAGTAAGAAAATGGCAGAAGTTGATAATAAATACGACATTCACTTTGTTGCAGAAGAAAAAAAACAGCTTTTAGACAAGTTTTTATGCAACATTTATTGCTGCCATTCCACCGGCTGCAAATCTTCTGGCAGCGATGATTTGATTGCGGCCATGAAAGAAGCTTTTAAAGTGCACGGAATTGAAGAAAAGGTCAGGATTGTGCCAACCGGATGCATGGGGCTTTGCGCTCAGGGGCCGTTGATCAGGGTTGAGGTTAAGGGTCAGAAAGACGTGCTGTATAAACTGGTTGATGCGCCAACAATGAAAACAATTATTGATGAGCATGTGGTGCCGGCTTTAAAGCTGGAGTCCGGAAAGCAGATGACCCTGCCGAAGGTTTTGGAAGAGTGCGTTCTTTCTTTGGATTTGCCTTTTTTCACCAAGCAGGAAAAAGTGGTTTTGAAAGACGCCGGACACTTGGACCCGGAAGATATTGCCGAATATATTTCTCACGGCGGATATTTGGGCTTGGAGAAGGTTTTGAAAACCATGAAGCCGGCCGATGTGGTGGCGGAAATTAAGAAATCCGGTCTGCGCGGACGCGGCGGCGGCGGTTTTTCGACCGGCATGAAGTGGGAATTTGCGGCCAAAGTTCCAACCGTGGATGAAAAGTTTATTATCTGCAACGGTGACGAAGGCGACCCGGGTGCGTATATGGACCGCTCAATTTTGGAAGGAAACCCGCACGAGGTTATTGAGGGCATGATGATTGGCGCTTATGCCATTGGGGCGACCGAAGGCTGGTTTTATGTGCGCGCCGAATATCCTTTGGCGGTGGAGCGCTTGGAAAAGGCGATTAAAGATGCCCGCAAATATAAGCTTTTGGGCAAAAATATTCTGGGAACGGATTTTTCTTTTAATATTGAAGTGAGGCTTGGTGCCGGCGCGTTTGTATGCGGCGAAGAAACCGCGCTTATTCGCTCGATTGAAGGCAACCGCGGTACTCCGCGTCCACGTCCGCCGTATCCGACAGACCATGGTTTGTGGGGCAAGCCCTCTTGCGTTAACAACGTTGAGACCTTGGCCAATATTCCGACCATTATCTTGAAAGGAGCAGACTGGTTCAGTTCTTTTGGCACGGCCACTTCCAAGGGAACCAAAGTGTTTGCGCTTTCAGGCCAGGTTGAGCATATCGGCCTGATTGAGGTGCCGATGGGTACGACTTTAAATGAAATTGTTAATGAAATCGGCGGCGGTGTGCCGCACGGCAAAAAACTAAAAGCGGTGCAGACCGGCGGGCCTTCCGGCGGCGTGATTCCGGTTTCACAGATGGATTTGCCGGTTTGTTATGAAGAACTTAAAAAAGTGGGTTCGATTATGGGCTCGGGCGGCATGATTGTGATGGATGATACTTCCAACATGGTGGATATTGCCAAGTTTTATCTGGACTTTACAGTTGATGAATCTTGCGGCAAGTGCGCTCCGTGCCGTGTGGGCGGCAAGCAGCTGGTGCTTTTGCTGGAAAAGATTATTGCCGGCCGCGCTACAATGGAAGATATTGAAGAAATGAAAGGCGTTGCACATGCAATGCAAAAGGCATCTTTGTGCGGATTGGGTCAGACAGCGCCCAACCCGGTGCTTTCAACACTGCATTTCTTTGAAAAAGAATATATGGATAAGATTAAAAAAGAGAAGAAGAAATAGGGGAAACGAAAATGGTGAAATTAAAGATTGATAATTTTGATGTTGAAGTTCCTCAGGGTACGACAATTTTAGAAGCAGCCAGAAACATTCAGATTGATATTCCTACTTTGTGCAAGCACCCGGATGTTGACCCGTCAGCAGGCTGCGGATTGTGCATTGTTAAGGTTAACGGCAGAATTTTGCGCTCTTGCTGCACGCCGGCGGAAGAAGGTATGAACATTATTACCTCTGACCCGGAACTGGTGAGCGTGAGAAGAACGGTTTTGGAGCTGATTTTGAGCAACCATCCGAACTCCTGTCTGACCTGCATTCGCTCAGGAACCTGCGAGTTGCAAGATATTACGCAGGACTTTGGGATTAGAGAGGCCAGACTTCCCAACCTAACTAAGATGCACCCGATTGATGATTCTACAAAATCGATTGTTTTGGATGCTTCAAAATGCATTACCTGCGGACGCTGCGTGGAAGTTTGTCAGCATCAGCAAAACGTTTGGGCTTTGGGCTTTTTGCACCGCGGATTGGCAACCAAAATTACGGCTGCCGGCGGAATTCCACTAAACGAGAGTCCGTGCATTAAGTGCGGTCAATGTTCGGCACACTGTCCGACCGGTGCAATTGTTGAGTATGACGAGACCCAAAAGGTTTGGGATATGCTTAATGACAAAGATTTGCACACTATTGTGCAGATTGCTCCGGCGGTTAGAGTGGCAATCGGCGAAGATTTCGGCTATGAAATCGGCACAAATTTGACCGGCAAGCTTTATGCCGCTTTGCGCCGCTTGGGCTTTTCCAAGGTATTTGACACCAACTTTGGTGCAGATTTGACCATTATTGAAGAAGCAACCGAGTTTGTGAACAGGTTTACCAAGCAGCCGGACAGCCTGCCTTTGATTACATCTTGCTGCCCGTCTTGGGTGGATTTGATGGAAAAGTATCATCATGACATGATTTCTCATTTCTCAAGCTGTAAGTCTCCGCAATCGATGGTGGGCTCTATGGCCAAGACTTATTATGCCCAGAAAATGGGGCTTGACCCAGCTAAGGTCAGGGTGATTTCAATTATGCCCTGCACAGCCAAAAAGTGGGAAATCAGGCGCAGCGAAGACATGAGATCTTCAGGGTTCCAAGATGTGGACGTGTCTTTGACCACCAGAGAGCTTTCAAGAATGATTAAGCAGTCGGGCATTAATTTCAGGGCTTTAAAAGATGAGCAGGCAGATAATCCGCTGGGTGAATATTCCGGCGCTGGCACAATCTTCGGCACAACCGGCGGGGTTATGACGGCGGCTTTGCGCACGGCCTATTTTTACATTACCGGCAAAGAGCTGGAAACGGTTAATTTTAAGCAGATTGAAGGCTTGGAAGGCGTTAAGGAAGCTGAAATTGACGTTGCCGGAAACAAGGTTCGTATTGCGGTGGCGCATGGAACCGGAAATGTGGAAAAGGTTTTGCAAAAGGTTCGCGAGGCCAAGAAGGCAGGCCTTGAAACTCCGTATCACTTTGTTGAGGTTATGGCTTGCCGCGGCGGATGTATTTCCGGCGGCGGACAGCCGAGAGCCTTGCTTCCTGATCAGCAGAAACCTCGCGGCATTACCAACGATATTCGCTTAAAGCGCGCCAAAGGTTTGCTGGATGAGGATAAGGGAATGAAGAACCATTTCTCTCACCATAACGAATCGATTAAGAAGCTTTATGATGAATTTTTGGAAAAACCGTCTTCGCACAAGGCACACGAGCTTTTGCATACGCATTATGTTAAGCGTGAGGCGTATAAGAAAGACGAAGCTGTTGAGCCGAAGTAGAGTTTGATTTATGGCGTCATACTTGTAATTTTGCGGGCTCATGTACAAAAGCGTACACTCACGCCCGCAAAATCACTGCGTAGCACGCTCACAAATCAAACTCATTGAATTGATTTATTTAAAAAGGCCTTGAGTGAGAACTCAAGGCCTTTTGGTTTAGTTGAAAATTTGATTTAGCATTGACGAATGATCGATTTCTTTTAGATCTTGATTTGCGTCAATGATGTGGAAATTTTTCCAAACGATAATATCTGCTGCTTTCCGTACAGTAGGGAAGACATCTTTTCGGTAGACATCCATCTTTTGATAGAAGGATTCCTTATAATCATCGCTGCGTTTTTCTTTTTCGGCTCGTTTTAGCATGCGCTCAATAAGTATTCGCTCTTCGGCATTAATAGCAATTACTTCGACTTTTTCATCTTCAAAATGCTGAGGTATCAAATGCCAAAGAGCACCAAGCTGGAATAAATTTCGCGGAAGGCCATCGATTATGATAAAAAGATTGGGAATATTTGGCCCTAAGCTTAAGAGCTTTTTTTCAAACATACTCCAAATCAGCCTATCCGGGACCAGTATGCCCTTATCTATAAAGGTTTTTGCTAATTTCCCAAGATTTGTTTGGTTGGCGACTTCTTCGCGTAATAACTCACCGGTGCTTATGACTACTAATCTTTTGCCATGCTTTTCGCAATAAGGTTTGATAATTTCGTTGGTTAGGTAGCCTTTACCGCATGATGAAGGGCCCATGGGTAGAATAATTTTTGCCATAGATAATAATATTTTAAGTAAATAATAGGTTTGTTTGTGGGGTATAATCGCATTTTTTGTCTAAAATGTCAAGGATGATTTTTGGGGGGTTAAAGAGAGGGTTTGGATGTGAATATTACGTGACTCGAGTCACGTAATATTTAGCGTCTAATATGTTGATAATGTTGGATAATTTGTTGGTTTTGGGTGTGAAAAAAGACCTTGTTTTGCAAGGTCTTTTTTGTGGATTGCTTCGGGGTAGACGCCCTCTCGCAATGACGGGTTATATCATTATCATGCCGCCGTTGATATTGATGGTTTGGCCGGTGATGTAGCCTGCCTCATCTGATGCCAAGAAGGCAACTACGTTGGCAATGTCTTGAGGTTCGCCCAAGGCGCCGGTTGGAACGCGGGTTAACAAAGCTTTCTTTTGTTCTTCGGTCAAGACATCGGTCATTGGGGTTCTGATAAAGCCAGGAGCAATGGAATTTACGGTAATGCCACGGCTGGCAACTTCTTGAGCCAGGCATTTGTTCATGGCAATCATGCCGCCTTTGGAGGCGGAATAGTTGGCTTGTCCGGCGTTGCCCATTACGCCGACAACGGAAGCCATGCCGATGATGCGGCCAAAACGGCGCTTCATCATGCCGCGGATGGCGGCACGGGCCAGCTTGAAGCCGGCGGTTAAGTTAACATCCAATACCAGCTGCCATTCATCATCTGACATGCGCATAAACAAATTGTCGCGGGTTAAGCCGGCGTTGTTGACCAAAATGTCAATGCGTTCCAGTTTTTCTTCAACACTTTTAACCAGGTTGTTAACGTCTTCAGAGTTGGTAAGGTTGGCAACAAATACATGGGCTCTTTCACCCAGTTCTTTGGCCAGCTTTTCCATTGGTTCTGCACGCATATCGGTCAGGGCCACAATGGCGCCTTGAGCATATAAGGTGCGGGCGATTTTTTCGCCGATGCCGCCGGCAGCGCCGGTGATTAAAGCTACTTTATTGTTTAGTTTGAACATTTAACATATTCCTTTTCAGTTTTGAGGAGATGCTGAAACAAGTTCAGCATGACGCTCTTTGGGTTTATTTTAAAATTTTGGCCAGCTCTTCAATTTCGGCAGGGGTGCTGACGGAAATTGCGTTTATTTCTTTGTCGCTTCTTTTGACAATGCCCGACAATATTTTGCCGGCGCCGAGTTCAACAACGTCGGTAACGCCTTGTTCACGCATATAAATTACGCTTTCACGCCAACGAACCGAACCGGTTACCTGCTCGATTAACCTTTTGATGATTTCTTTGCGGTCGGTTATTGCAGAGGCCAAGACATTGGAAATTAAAGGAATTTGGGCATCTTTGGCCTCAACTTCCATTAAAGCTCGAGCCATTACGTCGGCAGCGTCTTTCATCAGCGGGCTGTGGAAAGGAGCACTTACCGGAAGCTTGACGCATCTTTTGGCGCCGAATTCGGCAGCAACTTCAACAGCTTTGTCAATGGCTTTAAGATGTCCGGAAAGCACAACCTGGCCGTCAGCATTATCATTGGCGGCAACGCAGATTGCATCAGGACTTGAGCAGGCTTCAGCCAAGGCCTGAACGTCTTTGAAAGATACGCCCATTACGGCGGCCATGCCGCCAACTCCGACCGGAACAGCTTTTTGCATGGCGTCTCCGCGAATGCGCAGCAGTTTGGCGGTGTCGGTTAAAGAGAAAACACCGGCAGCGCAAGCAGCAGAATACTCACCTAAGGAGTGGCCGGCTACAAATGCGGCTTTTTCTTTCAATTTAATGCCGAAGTCTTTTTCCAAAACTCTAACAAGAGCCATGGAAACAGACATTAAGGCCGGCTGAGCGTTAGCGGTTAAGGTAAGCTCCGGTTCGGGGCCTTTGAACATTAAAGAGGTTAAATCTTGAGAAAGGGCGTCGTTTATTTCCCCAAAAACTTCTTTGGCAGAAGCAAAGTTGTCTGCCAGGTCTTTGCCCATTCCCACAAACTGAGATCCCTGTCCGGGGAAGACAAAACAATATTTCATCAATTTATTTCCAATATTAATAACTTTTGAAGATTTATACATTATTATCTTAAAAGTCAATCTTAAACTGGGAGTTTTTAGATGTTTGAATTGTTGCCGAATTTTGCAGAAAAGGAACATATTATTGATTTAAAGCTGTGCAGCGTGATGCTGGAAGATAATGCGTATTATCCGTGGGTGCTTTTGATTCCCAGAGTTAAAAATGTTAAAAATATGCTGGGCTTGACCATGGAAGAGAGGCTGCAGCTGATGAGAGAAATTGCGCTTTGCGAAGAGGTGATGGCTGAGAACTTTGAGCATGAGCAGACCAATGTGGCGATGATTGGCAACAAGACGCCGCAGCTGCATGTGCATGTGGTTTGCCGCCGCAAAAAAGACCCGGATTGGCCGACTACGGTGTGGAATAATCATTCCAAGCCTTATACCAAAGCAAAAAAAGAAGAGACGGCAGCTTTGATTAAAAAAGCAGTTCAGATTAAGATGAGAGACGGGAAATATCTGCAATATTAGAGGTTGAGAGATGGCGAACAGGAAGAAGAAAAAATCTATTTTTGCAAAAGTGTTTTGGCAGCTGGTCGGGCTGTTTTTGGTGGTGTTTTCTTTGTCTTTAATTATAAGCTCCATATCTTATGATGCCAACGACCCGTCTTTTAACACGGTTACGTCGCGCGTGGCAAACAATGTTTTGGGGTATTTCGGTGCGTTTTGGGCGTCGATTATTTTGCAAAGCTTCGGCGCGGCGCTGCCGGTCTTTTTAATTGCCCCGATAATTTGGGGATATGACTTGATGCGCCTTCGGGAGTTTGTGTTCGGATCGTCGAGGGTTTTTGCCTTTATTTTGGGCACCTTGTTTTTGTCTTCTTGTCTGGCGCTTTTGCCACCGTATTTTGGCGACTTTAATTTGGGCGGAATGATGGGTGTTTTTATTTCCAGACATCTTATGTATTTGATTGACCGTATTTATTTTTATGATAATGCGCCGATTGTTGTTGAGGCGGTTTTGTTTGCATTTGCGCTTTTGGCGTTTAATTTTGCGGCGGGAATTACTTATAAACATTGGTGGGCGGCAATGGTTCAGGCTTGCCGGGCGGTTGCAAAATCAAGTAAGGCAGCTTGGGCGTTTTTGAAAGTTATGTTCAGCAAAAAACGCTCTGAAATCAGAAGAGAAAGAAAGATAAAAGAGCGTACCGAGCCAAAGATTAAAGAAGAAAAGGTTAAAGAGCCTAAAGAAAAGAAGGCTTTTGAGACAATTTCCAGAAAGGCCAAGCAAACCAACGACGGTTATGTTTATCCGGATATTAATTTGATTTCCAAGCCGGCCGGCAAAGGCGGGAGCGTGTTGAGCGACAAGGAAATGGATGTGATTGCGCGCGATTTGGAGATGGTTTTGCAAGAGTTTGGAGTGAACGGCAAGATTGTTAAAGTGCGTCCGGGTCCGGTGGTGACCTTATATGAACTGGAGCCGGCAGCCGGAACAAAAACCGCCAGAGTTATTGGTTTGGCGGATGATATTGCCCGCTCGATGAGCGTTTCTTCAGTGCGTATTGCGGTGGTTTCAGGTTCAAACACCATAGGTATTGAGATGCCAAATCCCAAGCGTGACACGGTTTGGATTAGAGAACTGTTTGAAGATGAGCGTTTTATGGCTTCTAAAAATACGCTTAACATTGTTTTGGGCAAAGATATCGGCGGAGAAAACGTTTATGCCGATTTGGCCAAGATGCCGCACCTTTTGGTGGCCGGAACAACCGGTTCGGGAAAATCGGTGGGCGTGAATTCGATGATTTTATCGCTGTTATACAAACTTTCGCCGGATGAGTGCAAGTTTATTTTGATTGACCCGAAGATGCTGGAGTTTTCAATGTATAACGGCATTCCGCATCTGCTGACGCCGGTGATTACGGATCCGGGCAAGGCGGTGGTGGGGCTTAAGTGGGCGGTTAAGGAGATGGAAGACCGCTATAAGGCCATGGCGCAGCTTAATGTGCGCAATATTTTGGGATACAATCAGAAGCTCAAAGAGCTGAAAGAAAAAGGCGAGGCGGTTAAGCGCACGGTGCAGACCGGGTTTGATATGGAAACCGGTAAGCCGATTTATGAGGAACAGGAGCTGGATTTGTCTCCGCTGCCATATATTGTGGTGGTGGTTGATGAGATGGCCGATTTGATGCTGGTGGCAGGAAAAGACGTGGAAGCGGCGATTCAGCGTTTGGCGCAGATGGCGCGCGCGGCCGGAATTCATTTGATTATGTCGACCCAGCGTCCGTCGGTGGATGTGATTACGGGCACAATTAAGGCCAATTTCCCGACCCGCATTTCTTTTCAGGTTACCTCAAAAATTGACAGCCGCACCATTTTGGGCGAGCAAGGCGCCGAGCAGCTTTTGGGCATGGGCGATATGCTTTATATGCCGGCCGGGCAAAGGCCGATACGTATTCACGGCAGTTTTGTGAAAGACAGCGAAGTGGAGCGTGTGGTTGAGTTTTTGAAATCGCAGAAAGACCCGGAATATATTGATGAAGTGACCGCCGGAGAGCTTGGCGATAAGGGCGCGGTTTTTGACAAAGGCGAGATGGGCAGCGGCGAAGATGATTTATATACGCAGGCTTTGGCCATTGTGCGCGAAGACCGCAAGGTTTCAATCAGCTTGATTCAGCGTAAATTGAGAATTGGCTATAACCGCTCGGCGACGATTGTTGACCGTATGGAAACCGAGGGAGTTGTGACCAGGGCGGATGCCATGGGGAGAAGAGAGGTTATATAGTAGTCGGTAGTCAGTAGTCAGAGGGGCTTTTGCGCTGCTGTTTTGTCTGAATCTAAACGGTTTTTTATGGCAATAAAGAGGTAGAAAGAGAATAAGGGTGGTTGGTTATTTGAGGCAGGGTCATTATGTGGTTGACATTTTGTCTAAATAATGATAAATGGTTTGGTGTTTAAAAATTAAAATATTAATAATTATATCATGAAGCAAAAAATTGCAATTTTCGATTTTGATGGTGTGTTAGTCAATATGTGGGAGCCGATGAGAGTTCTGTATGAAGAATTTTTCAAGGTTAGTCTCACGGATCAAGAATGGGTTGATATCATTCGTGATTTTGACAAAGACCCAAAGCCTTATGCTAAGTTTGGAGAGTTTTTTAATACTTCTGAGGTTTTTGCTAATCTTCCAGCTCAAATAGGAATGCAAAAATTGGTGAAAGATTTAAAAGATGCCGAATATGACTTAGCGGTCATTACGTCTGCGCCTTCAAGCCCATATGTGATTCAGCAAAGAAAACAAAATGCCTTTAGCTTATTTGGAGATGCTTTTAAAGAGCTGCATTTTGTGGGAAGCGGTCAAAAATATCCACTTTTGGGGATGTATGCCGCTAGTTATAAATTTTCGGCGTTTGTTGATGACACGCCGAAAAACGTGGAGAATGTAGATAGGATAGTGTCTTTGCCAATGTGGTGGGAGAACGAGCCGTTGATGCATCATAAAGATAAGCTGAACCTTAATATTGTTAAGGTTGTTAAATCGGCGGAAGACATTGCAAAGTTATTGCTTTAGAAAGTAGAAAAAAGACTAGGGAAACCTAGTCTTTTTTGATTTTAAATGTACTGAGCGGGAAATATTAGTTGTTTTTTAAGGAAATTTGTATATATTTTTACCGAGGGGTAAAAAGATGATTGTTAAAAAGTTTAAAGAAATTGGTGAGAGAGTTAGAGAAGAGCGCAAAAAACAAGGTTTGACGCAGGGGCAACTGGCCGGTTTTTGCAGGGTTGGGGTTCGTTTTATTGTTGATTTAGAGGCTGGAAAAGAGACCTGCCAAGTTGGTAAGGTTTTATATGTGATTGAGCAGCTTGGTTTGGTTGTTTGTCTGGAGAACAGATGATGCCTTCTTTGGATGTATACTTTTTTGATGAAAAAGTTGGAGTTTTGACCGAGAAAAATTCAAGACTGAGCTTTAAGTATCTTGAGACTGCTTCAAGGCCGATTTCTTTGGCACTTCCTTTGCAAAAAGAAGCTTTTGACGACAGGTGGAGCAGAGGTTTTTTTGAAAACCTTTTGCCGGAAGGAGATTTGAGAAAAATTATTGCTAAACTTAAGGGGTTTTCAGCGAATAATCCGTTTGCTTTTTTAAGAGAATTTGGCGAAGAGTGTGCGGGAGCGGTTTCGCTGCACCTTTCAGGCTTGAAGAAAAAAGAGACCGCCAAGCCGGTTTTGCTTTTGAAAAAAGATTTGGATGAACTGTTTGAAAACAGGGTGAAAGTTCCAATGCTGGTCGGAGAAGATGTCAGGCTTTCTCTTGCCGGAGCACAGGATAAAATTGCTTTGATTTGCAAAGGTGGAGAATTTTATATTCCCAACAGCGAGAACGTTTCTACGCATATTATTAAGCCGGATAACCTGGCCTTTGAGGGCTTGGTATATAATGAATATTTTTGCATGATTTTGGCAAAGATATTGGGGTTTGAAGTTGCAGAGTGCGATATTGAGGAGACAAAAAAGGGGCTATATTATTGCACCAAGAGATATGACAGGGGAGGGAAGCGGGCTATAAAGAGGGTTCATCAGGAAGATTTTTGCCAAGCATTGGGGTTGATGGGTAAAAAATATCAAAAAGACGGGGGACCTTCGATTAAGCAGTGTTTTAAGCTTATTGAAAATCATTCGGTTTCTCCGCTTGCAGATAAAATGCAGTTTTTGCGTTTGACGGTTTTTAATTTTGTGATTGGAAACTCAGATGCGCATGGCAAAAATTTTTCTTTTTTATATACTAAACAAGGGATAAAACTGGCTCCATTTTATGATTTGGTTTCCACGCAAGTTTATCCGAAGCTGAGTAAAAGCATGGCGATGAGTATCGGCGGAGAATATAACCCGGATAAGATAAGTCGTCGGCATTTTATGAAAATGGCAGAAGAGATTGGGGTGGGAGAAGAGGTTTTAGAAGAGACTTTGGCTTTTACACTGCAGAACGTTGAAGATGCGGCAGAATGGCTGTTTGAGAAGTTTGATGAGAAAAAAATGCAAAAAACAGCAGGCAGTATAAGGGCAATTATAAAGAAGAGAATAAAGCAAACTATTAAGTAAAATCAATATGATATATGCTAAATATTTTACTTCTCGGTAAATATTTGGTGTTTTATGCTGCAAAAAGAGATAATTTTTACTGAGCGGTAAAATGTTTTTTTTGAAGGGGTTTTGTAACAAAAGTTTAATATTAAAAGTGTTGAAAGTCTTGTGTGTGTGTGTGGTACTCTGGAAGAGTTAAAAACGCTTATCATTATATTTAAATATTATTAACTTTAAAAAAACAAAAAATTATGGAAATTTTAATTGTTATTCTTGTTTGGTTGGCGGTTTCGCTATTGGTGATTATTTCTCCGCTTGAGAGAACAAGGGCTGCTGTTATTAACGGATTTCTTTTTGTTGCCACTCTGGCTGTCTTGGTATACTTGTCGATTTCAAGTGACAATGGGATAGCTGCAATTGTTTTCTTTTTTCTGGGGTGGGTGTCTATTCCTCTAGTGTACAATGTTTCTCACTTTCCAAAGGAGACAAAGAAACGGCTATTGGCGCTTTCTATGGAAGACAGGCTTAAGGAAAGAGAAAAAACCTTTCAAAGAATTCTTGAACTGCAGCTCAAAGACAGTATTAGGAAAGATGTTGAAGATGAAGAATTGAACAGGCTTGAGGCTGTTAAGAAATATTTGGATAGGATTTGTTAAACTTTCCAGGTATAAAAAAAGCACTTCGTGAAGGAGTGCTTTTTTGGTTTTATAAGGATGGCTGGTTTGGCTGGATTGCTTCGGGGCAGACACCCTCTCGCAATGACAAAGATTTATCTTTTGCTAACAACAACCATGGCTTCGCGCAGGATGCGGTCGTTTATCATGTAGCCGGTTTGGAGTTCGGAGATGACTGTGCCGGGTTTCTTTTCTTTGTCTTCAACCTCTTGGATGACCTGGTGAAAATGTGGGTCAAAGACGGTGTCTAAGGTTTCCATTTTCTTAATACCGAATTTATGGAAAACTTTTTTTAAACCTTCTAAGGTCAGCTCCACGCCTTTTCTTAAGGTTTCACACTTGCTTTCGGCCTGCAGGGCTCTTTCCAAGTTATCGGCCACGCTTAAAAGTTCTTTGGCGAAAGAGGATATGGCATATTTTTGATTTTTTTCAATTTCTTGGGTGCAGCGTTTTTTAATGTTTTCAGCGTCGGCTAATGAGCGCAGATAATCTTCCTTAAGGCGGGCGTTTTCAACCTTGAGTAGTTCCAGTTCTTCATCTGTTTCCGGTATTTCTGCCATGGTTTCTCCGGCGGCAGCGGCTTCAGCCGCAAGTTCGGCCTCAAGGGCTTCAAGCTCTTCTTTTTTATGCTTTTTCATCTTTTCCTCTTTAAATATGAAATTACTTAGGCTATATTGTAGGAATTGAAAGAACATAAGTCAAGATTTAAGGAATTATTATATTTTCTGGCATATGATACATCCTTAAGTTGCAAAATAAATTTGAAAGAAGAAAAATGATACCTAAAGCCGCCGCAACGGAAGAAGTTCTTAACAGAAATCCTCTTCCGAAAGGTTTTAACAAGAAAAAGCTCACAATAAGCTACCCGGTGGTGAATAACAAGAATCTATTGGAGATTCAAAATTTTTCAAGAAAACAGTGTTTAAGCAAAGACGAGTGGCCGGTTATTGACAAGATTAATTCCTGGATGATCAGCGCTGAAACCGCAACGTTTATGAAATGGGGCGGGCTTGGCGTAATTGCCACCGAGCTGCCGGAAGCTTTTAATAAAAACTTTGAAAAAAACGGTGAAAAGCTTTTGGTGGTGACGCCGCTTTATTTGGGCGATACGGGCAAGAAAAAATGCCATTTGAAGGATGATGTTTATACCGGCGCCGAAGGAAATTCGGTGAAGCTTGAAAAGGCTAAGACAATTACGGTGCCATTTTTTAATGATAAGCACGTTTTGACCAAGTATAAAGTTGATGTTTATAAGGGGCGTTTTGGAACTGCCGATTATTTGTTTTTATCAAGCGACCGCTTTTTTTCGATTAATCCGCATAAGGAAAACCCTTCGGCACAGGACGGGTGCTATGTTTATAACGAATTCGGCATTAATGAGGTGGAGCGTTTTGCGTTCTTTTCCAAAGCCGTCTTTACGCTCTTAAAAGAGCTTTGCTATAAGATTGATGAGAAAATTCAAAAGCCCAACGTGCTGATTGCCAATGACTGGCACTCCGGAGCTCTGGCCGGGCTTACCAAATATTTTACCACCGCCTTAAGCGAGCACGGGCAGATGCCTGAAGAGCTGGCGGCTAAGGTTAAATCTATTCCGATTATTCATTTGGCGCACCATCTGGGGTATCAGGGCTGGGACTATGAAAACACCTCAAAAATCTTAAACTCCTTATATGAAGATATGGTGATGACGGTGTTTAAAAACGCCAAGGCTATTAAGAACTCCAACCCCAGAGCGACCAATGTTTTGATTGTGCACGACTGCTATAATCAGGCTTCTTCAAACTTTCATTTGGCCGACAGGGTGGTGACGGTTTCCAAAAATTATTTGGAAGAGGTTTCAAAAGAACTTGGTTTTGGTTTCGATTTTCGTGATATTTTGAAAATGCGCAAAGACCACCGAAACTTTTTCGGCATTGTGAACGGTTATGACAAAAAGCTGATTTCGCCGAACAAAGCCAAGATTGAAGGCATTAACAAATATTTTGACGGGTTCGATTTTAAGGTGTTTGACGAGAACAGCTTAAGCACCAAGCTGCACAATAAGGTGGAGTTTATTAAGTTGTTGTCAAGGCTGGCGACGGATAAGGAATATAAAAACAAGACAATTCCTCTGGTTGAAACCTATAAGTTTGAAGATATTTCCGATGCGATTAAAAAAGCCGATAAAATTCCCGTATTTTGTGCAACCTCACGTTTGGCCGAACAAAAGGGATATGATATTGCGGCACAGGCTATTTTGAGCTTCTTAACCAAGCATCATGACGCCAAGAAAGAATATCCGATTATGATTTTGGGCGGTGCCGGAGATGCGGCTTATTATGAGATTTTGAAGCAGCTTAAGGACAAGGTCTCAGCTATGGATAAGAAAGCCGGAAAGAGAATCTTTGTGTTCCGCGGGTATCGCGATGAGTTTGCATATGCAATTCAATTGGCTTCGGATTTTTATATGATGCCGTGCCGCTTTGAGCCCTGCGGCTTGACCCAGATGGAGGCAATGGCCAAGGGAACGCTGCCGATTGCCATGTCAACCGGCGGTTTGGTGGATACGATTGATGATTGTGTGGACGGTTTCAGAACCAAGGTTTTCTTTGTGCAGGACAGGCGGGTTTACGGCAACAATATGACTGCCAAGCGCTTGAAGAACAATGTGAACGCCTATGTGGAATCTTTAAGCAAAGCTTTGGATGTTTTTTATAATCATCCATCAAAGATTAAGGAGATGATGCAAAAAGCGATGAAAAAAGATTTTAGCTGGGATGTGCCGAACGGTTCGGTGTTTAAATATCATAACCTATTGAAAACCGGTAGAATTTAGAGGACTGTTAAATGAGAAATACAAAGCGCGAGTTAAATCAATTGAGAGAGATTGAGATTATTCCGAACTTCAGCCCATATGCCGAGGGCTCTTGTTTTATTAAGTTTGGCAACACGCACGTGATTTGCACGGCTTCGGTTGAGGAAAAAGTGCCAAACTGGCTTAAGGGACAGCACCGCGGGTGGATTACGGCGGAATATGCGATGCTGCCGCGGGCCACGAAAGACCGCGTTTCACGCGAGCACAAGGCGCCTTCAGGGCGCACGCAGGAAATTCAGCGTTTAATCGGGCGTTCATTGCGCGCGGTGGTGGATTTGGGCAAGATGAAAGATATTTCAATTTGCATTGACTGCGATGTGATTCAGGCTGACGGCGGAACCAGAACGGCATCGGTGACCGGCGGATTTGTGGCTTTATATTTGGCAATCCAGGCCTTGATGAGAGAAAAAAGGTTGAAGGAAAACCCAATTCGCGAGTTTGTGGCGGCAGTTTCTTGCGCCATTTATCAGGGCAAGAAGATTGTGGATGTGGATTATGTTGAAGATTCAAACGCGCAGGCTGATGTGAACTTTGTGATGACGGAATCGGGCGGAATTGTTGAAATTCAGGGCACAGCCGAAGATAAACCTTTTGCGGAGAAAGATTTTAATGAGCTTTTGGAGCTGGCAAAAGCGGCGATTAAAGAGATTATTCAAAAACAAAAGGCCGCGGTTAAATGAAGAAGATTGTTCTGGCCTCGCATAATCAGGGAAAAATTAAAGAGCTGAGAGAGATGTTGGCGCCGCTTGCGATTGAGGTGGTTTCAGCCGCGGAGTTGAATTTGCCGGAGGTTGAAGAAACCGGCACAACGTTTGTGGAGAATGCGACCTTAAAGGCCAAAACCTTGGCAAATTTGAGCGGATTGCCTTGTTTGGCTGACGACAGCGGGTTGTGCGTTAATGCTTTGGGAGGTCGTCCGGGGTTGTTTTCGGCCAGATATGCGGCGGGGAATTATCCGGCGGCTTTTGAAAGGCTGAATGCAGAATTGGCGGGAAAAGACGACCATTCGGCATATTTTATTTGCTTGATTGCGCTTTGCCAGCCGAGTGGAAAAACCGAAATTTTTGAAGGCAGGATGAACGGGGTTATTGCCGATAAGCCCAGAGGGGTAGGATTTGGGTATGATCCGATATTTATTCCTGACGGATATAACTGCACGGTGGGGGAGCTTTCTTCTGAAGAGAAGAATAAGATTTCGCATCGGGGGAATGCAATGAGGAAGTTGTTGGGGTTTTTGAGTGTGCAAAAATAAGAAAAACGTTATTCTTAATGCCCTCCCTTAATTTTAAGGGAGCCGAACGTCGGCCGCGGGGTTGGGGTGGGTTTAATTGGCAATCTCGTCTTTATTTTTTTTCGTAGTTTTTTATCTGCATAGGGTTTTGTTACTTTGAAAGCCCAAAGTAACCAAAGGCTTTCGCCTGAGTTCCGCTTTTAAGATTTTGTAATGCTCATTTTGCTCTCTCCGCAAAGTTCTGCCTTCCTCTTTTACTGTTCTTCTGCTGTCTCATTCTTCTTTCGGCAGAACACGCTACGAGCCGAAGGCCGCAAAACGAGCAAACAAAATCTAAAAAGCTGCACTAAGGCGAATTTTATATGGATGAGCGGTTTTAAAATAAAAGAAGCCTCTCGTAAGAGAGGCTTTTGGGGGTTTAGAAGAAGCTTTTTATGCCTTGGTATAGGTATTTTGACAAGTAGTATGGGATGGTTGTAAAAATAAGAACAAGGATAAAAGCGAAAAATTCTAATAATAAGAGGACAACTTGCGGGAAGATTGCCGTTAAAAGTAATAATAAAAACCACCAGCTTATTGGGATGAAGGCAATGGTTAAGATTATTGTCATAGCTAAATAGGCAATAACGCTTCTTTTCTTTTGTCTTAATGTGTATAGAACTCCATCACCTCTAAGGGCAAAGCGGTCTGCTTCTTTTCCGGGGTTATCTTTGTCATCTTTTTCAAGTTTTTCGTCTCTGTAATCCCAAAAAAGCTTTTCAAGAGGGTTTGCGCATCCGGTCCAAGCTTTACAGATTATGAAGATGAAGTGGACGAACAGAAATCCGGACATTAGGCTTAGGGCAAATTGTTGGAATGTGGTTAATGTTTCCATAATTTTTTGTTTTTTTAATTTATAATATTAACATGATAATTTGTTTGAATGAAGGTAATTTAGCATATTTTTGGGGTTAGGGCAAGAGTTTTTTGGACAAATTTTGTGAAAGTTTTGTTACAAGAGGGGAAATATGGATGATTTGTTGACCTGGATTCCAGCTTTCGCTGGAATGACAAAGAACAGGGTTCTTTAGGCTTTATTATGCTTGAAGGTGGGTTTAAAAGATTCTATAATCTTTTTTATGCGAAATAAGATTTTTAATATTGGGGTTTCTTGCTCTTTTGCCGATGTTTTGGCGGAGAGGTTTTTGGCTGAGTATGAGCAAAATCCTTTGGAGTTGGCGGCGGTCACTTTTTTGCTGCCTTCTCGCCGTGCCTGCCAGACTTTGCGTGAGGCGTTTGTCAGAGCCAAGGGGTTGGAGCCGACACTTTTGCCGCAGATGCTGCCAATCGGCAGTTTTGAAGAAGGTGAGCTTTTACTTTCCGGCATTGACGCATTAAGCAATTTGGGCAAGCCGATATCAAAACTTGAGCGGCAATTGTTGTTTGTGAGGCTGATTTTATCCAAGTCTTCAGCTTTGGGTGAAGTGCCGGCGGCGCAGGCGGTTTTTTTGGCCGAGGAATTGGCCGGTTTGATTGATGAAGTTCATTTAAATAATCTTTCCTTTGAAAACTTAAAAAATCTGGTGCCGGAAGAATATGCAACACACTGGCAGGAAACTTTGAGGTTTTTGGAAATTATAACCAAATTTTATCCAGCTATTTTGAAAGAGCAGGGGCAGGTTGATTGCGGCGAGTGGAACGCCAAGATGATTTTGGCGCTGGCAAACAACTGGAAGCCCAAGGGGCGGGTGGTGATGGCCGGAGTTACCGCCACTTATCCGATGATGAAAGAGCTGGTGAAAAGCGTTCTTAAGTTTGAAAACGCGGAGCTGATTTTGTCCGGTCTTGATAAGTTTTTGGATGATGAAGACTGGAGAGAGATTGACGAACAGCACCCGCAGTTTGAGCTTAAGGAACTTTTGGACTTTTTAAACGTTTCGCGTTTTGAGGTTAAGGAATATGTTGAGGCGGACAAGAATTTAAGCCTGCTGGTTTCAGAGGTGATGCGGCCGGCAAAGTCTACGGATAAGTGGCAGGATATTGCAGCCAAAGACATTAAGCTTCCTAAAAATTTGAGCTTTATAAACTGTGCGGAAATTAGAGAAGAGACAGCGGCAATTGCCCTGATTATGCGCAGAGTTTTGGAAACGCCTTCAAAGACCGCGGCGCTGGTAACCTCGGATAGAAATCTGGCCAGGCGGGTGGCTAAAGAGCTGGAGCGCTGGGAGGTTAAGGTTGATGATTCTGCCGGCAAACCCTTATCACTTTCGCCGCTTGGCGTTTTTTTGCGACAAGTGATTAAAGCTTGTGAGGACAATTTTGCACCGGAGAGTTTTTTAGCTTTGCTCAAGCATCCGCTTTGTTTGGCGGGTTTTGAAACGGCTGATTTTAGAAAAAAAGTCAGGGATTATGAGAAAAATATTTGCCGCGAGAAGAAAGAAAATGCAGAGTTGGAAAGCTTTATCAGCGAAATTAAAGCAAAATTTGCATCATTATATGAACAGTTTTCCGGCACAAAGACCAATTTGAAAAAATTGATAGAGGCGCATTTGGAAACAGCGGCCAAGCTTGCTGATGAAAAGACAGTGTGGCGCGGCGAGAACGGCGAAGCGGCGGCAAAGTTTTTTGCGGAGTTATATCAGCACGCAGATGTTTTGGGAGAGGTTGAACCCGGGCAATATTTGAGCTTGATTGAAGCTCTGATGGCAAAAGCGGTGGTGAGAAAAACTTTCGGGCAGCACCCGCGTTTGAAGATTTTGGGTCCGATGGAAGCGCGCTTGCACAGCTTTGACGTGAGTATTATCGGCGAGGTTAATGAGGGAATTTGGCCGGCGGCAAGCAAAGCCGACCCTTGGATGTCGGGGTTTATGAAAAAAGATTTCGGGCTGACCCAAAAAAATTTGGGAGTTATGGCGCAGGATTTTGCATCGCTATTATGCGGGCCGGAAGTTTATGTGGTCAGGGCAAACCGAGTGTGCGGAACGCCGATGGTGAAGTCACGCTGGTTGTTGCGTTTGGAAACGGTTTTGAAAGCCCTGGGCGCAGATTTGAAAAGAATGGAAGATATTGCTTATAAGACCTGGGCGGTGAAGCTTGACGAGGCAAAGAACTTTAACCGTTTGCCGCCGCCACAGCCTAAGCCGCCGCTGAGTTCGCGGCCGTTAAAACTTTCTGCCGGCGCAGTTGAATTGCTGCGAAGCGACCCATATGCGGTTTTTGCAAAATATATTTTGAAACTTAAGCCGCTGGAAGATTTGGACCAGGACTGGGGGGCCAAAGAATATGGCACGTTGGTTCACAGCATTTTGGACGCCTTTAATAAAAAACATCCAAGCGGCTTTCCGGATAATGCTGTTGAGGAATTTTTGAAAATCGGCGAGGAGTTTTTTAAGGCTAACAAGGTTGTGTTCAGCGCAAAAGTTTTTTGGTGGCCGAAATTTGTTAAGACGGTTGATTGGCTGGTTGAGGCTGAAAAAAGATATCGTCCGATGATTAAAAAAGTGCATAGCGAGATTGAGGGCAGCATGAAAATTGGCAGCCTTGAGATAACCGCAAAGGCTGACCGGGTGGATGAGACAGTTGACGGCAAAATTAACATTATTGATTATAAGACCGGAAGAGCGAAAGCCAAAAAAGACGTGAAAGCCGGATATGCTCCGCAGCTGCCGATTGAAGGTTTGATTGCGCAGAAAGGCGGGTTTAAGGGGGTTGAGGCGGCTGATGTGCAAGATTTGATGTATTGGAGCTTGGGAAATGAACAGTGTTCATTTGATGAAATTGAAGAGATTTTGGAATATAACGAAAAAGCTTTAAATACACTGTTTAAAATGTTTTATGAAGAAGAAGCGGCGTATATCTGCCGTCCGAACCCTAAATATGTGCCGGGTAATGAGGACTATTTGCATTTGGCCAGAGTAAAAGAATGGTCGGTGCAGGGAGAGGCAGATGAAGAATAGCTCTGCGGAAATTAGAAAAGTAATCGGCAACAGAGCCACCGACAAGCAGCGCGCGGCAGCTAACCCGTATAAATCGGTGTGGGTGGAGGCATCGGCCGGAACCGGCAAGACCAAAGTGCTTTCAGACCGGGTTTTGCGTTTGCTTTTGAGCGGGGTTAACCCTCTTAAGATTTTATGTTTGACTTATACCAAGGCGGCGGCGGTGGAAATGAGTTCGCGCGTTGCCGGAAGGCTTAGCCGCTGGGCGGTTTGCGAAGCGGGAATTTTGGAAAAAGAGCTGGTTGAACTGTTGGGAGAGATGCCTTCTGAGCGCAAAGAATATGAGAAAATTGTTAATACGGCGCGCAGGTTGTTTGCGGTGTTTTTAGACACGCCGGGCGGGATGAAGATTCAGACCATACACGGTTTTTGCCAGGAGGTGTTGAAAAGGTTTCCGCTGGAGGCCGGTGTTTCGCCATATTTTAAGGTGATGGATGAGCGCTCTTCACGCGAGGCACTGAAAGAGATTCAAAACAAAGTTCTTTTGAAAATTGAAAGAGAGCCGATGAGCGAGGAAGCCAAAGCGCTGGGCTTTTTGACAAGTAATGTGATGGAGAGAAACTTTCCTAAGCTTTTGGAAGCGGTGGCTTTTGAACGTAATCAGATAAGCAGAATTTTGGCAGGCGGAACCGACTGGGAAAGAGAGCTTTATGAACGCTTGGGCGTTTCTTTTAAAGACGATGTTTCAGTTCTGCAGTCGGAGTTTGTTAAAAACATTGATAGAGATGTTGCCAGGCAGACGATGCAGGCGCTTTATAAGGGCAGCCCCAAACAAGATTTCGGCAAAGCCGAAAAGCTTCGGAGCTTCTTGGAGCAGGGTGATTTTGAGGCATATGCCAAAGCCATAAACAACAAGCAGGCGATGAACAAAAAAGTTGTTGAAGCGATGCCGGAAATTGCTCTTTATTTGGAAAAAGAGCGAGAAAAACTGGCGGCGCTGGAAGAAAAGATTTTGGCGGTTGGGCTGGCAGCCTCAACAAGGGCGGTGATGCACCTGGCTAAAGATATGATTGCCGGGTACAATAATTTTAAGAAAAAAAACTGCCGGATGGATTATGAGGATTTGATTGTTTTAGCACGCGGGCTGCTGGAAAATAAAAATGTTTCAGACTGGGTGTTGTTTAAGCTGGATGGCGGAATTGACCATGTGTTGATTGATGAGGCGCAGGACACTTCTCCGGATCAGTGGGCGATTGTGCTTTCAATTGTGAATGAGTTTTTTTCAGGCGCCGGAACCAAGATGCAGGCGCGCACGGTGTTTGCGGTGGGCGACCGCAAGCAGTCTATTTACAGTTTTCAGGGAGCGGATATTTCTGAGTTTGAAAAAAACCGCAACAAATTTTTGGAGTTTGAAAATTTTGAAGAAGTGAGCCTTGATGTTTCTTTTCGTTCTACGGCGGCGGTTTTGGGGGCGGTTGACAAGATATTTGATGGTGCGACGGAGCATGTTTCTTTCAGGGCGGGCGATGCCGGAAAAGTTGAGATTTGGCCGCTGTTTGAAGAGGATAAAGAAGATGATATCGGTGAGTTTTTTCCTAAAGCGGCGGTTAAAAAGGTTTCGGCATCGGCCAAGCTGGCCAGGGAAATTGCCTTAAAAATTAAGCAGATGGTGGAAGGCAAAGAGCTTTTAATATCTCAAAACCGACCTCTGAGATACAGGGATTTTTTGATTTTGGTGCAGCAGCGCGCCGGCTTGGTAACCGAGCTGGTGAGAGAGTGTAAAAATCTGAATGTGGCGGTGGCAGGGGTTGATAAGATTACGCTGTTGGAGCAAATTGCGGTGCAGGATTTAATTTCTTTAGGTAAGTTTCTGCTGCTGCCGACGGATGATTTGAGTTTGGCGGAAGCGCTTAAGACACCGATTTTTGCCCTTGGTGACGATGATTTATTTGAGTTGTGTTTTGACCGCGGCGGCAGAACGCTGTGGAGCCGTTTGGGCGAAAATAAAAAATATCTGGGAATATATGCAAAGCTGCAAGAGCTTTTGAATATGGCGGACTTTGTGCGACCGTTTGAGTTGTTTTCTCATGTGCTTAATCAGTTTAAGGGGCGCAGGGCATATTTGGAAAGAATGGGCGAAGAAGTTTTGGACGGTTTGGATGAGTTTATTAATTTGACTCTGGAATTTGAAAAAGAACATATTCCAAGTCTGCAGGGCTTTATGGGCTGGATTGCGCAAGATAAAATTGAGATTAAGCGCGAATTGGAGCAGTCGGAGCTTGATGCCGTGCGGATTATGACAGTGCACGGCTCAAAGGGTTTGCAGGCGCCGATTGTGATTTTGCCGGATACGATCAGGCAGGCGCCCTCTAAAAGAGAAGCAAAGTTTTTGTGGGACGATATGTTTTATTATCCGCTTTCTGCCGGCGCATATAACAAGCATTGCGAAGATATACACGAAAGAAACAAGCAATTGGCGGAAGAGGAGCACCAACGCCTTTTATATGTGGCTTTAACCAGGGCCGAAGACCGTTTGGTGGTTTGCGGGTATAAGAAGAAAAAAAGCAAAGTTGAAAACTCTTGGTATGAAAAGGTTTCAAGCCGCGTGCCGAAGGAGGGAGTTGAGTGCGCCCAAGAATTTTTTGCGGAGAGCAAAAAAGAGGAAGAAAGCGAAGTTTTAAGTCTGCCGCCGTTTGAGTGGATTTATGAAGCGGCAAAACAAGAAGGGGCGCTGGCAAAGCCTTATGCTCCGTCCAAACCGGAAGAGGACGAGGAAGAAGAGATATTTATTTCTCCACTGACTAAGGACAAGCAAAACAGATATTTGCGCGGCAACGTTATTCATAAGATTTTGCAGTTTTTGCCGGAAGTTAAAAACACAGATGCGATTGATGCGTTTTTGGCAACAACCGATTTGAGCGAAGCTCAAAGAGAAAAGATTAAGAAAGAAGTTTGGAATTTGAGGGAGAAATTTGCCGTTTTGTTCGGGCATAATTCCAAGGCAGAAGTCCCGATTATGGGCAAGGTTGGAGACAAGATTATCTCCGGTCAGATTGACCGCCTGGTGGTTAAGGATGATGCGGTTATGATTATTGATTATAAGACAAATCGGCCGGCGGCAGATTTTTTAAGCGAGGTTCCTTTGAAATATTTGAAGCAGATGGAATGTTATAAAAAATTAATTGCACAGATTTATCCGAGCAAAACTATTGAGGTTTATATACTTTGGACGGATACTCTAAATTTAATGCAAATACCACTTTAATTATGATTAATTATGAACTATATTAGGCTTAGAAAAGATTAAAAAAAAGGAAGGTATAAAAATGAAAGCGATTACAGACGCTCAGTTTGAGCAGGAAGTTCTTAAGGCAAAAGGTTTAGTGTTGATTGATTTTTGGGCAGAATGGTGCGGTCCGTGCCGCCAGCTTGGCCCGGTTTTGGAAGAGCTTGACAAAGACATGAACGGCAAAATTAAAATCTGTAAGATGAACGTGGATGAATCTCCGGCTACGGCTTCGCAATATGGAATTAGAAGTATTCCGACCATGTTTTTGTTTAAAGACGGCAAGCAGGTTGATATGAAAGTGGGTTTGAACTCAAAAGCGACTTTAACGGAATGGGTCAACTCTTTTTCAAAGTAGGCCTTCAATAAGACAGTCTAAGACCAGCAGACCTTTAGGGGTTGCTTTCAGTGAATTAATGGAACTCTTCAGCAGTTCCATTTTTTCATATTCTTTCAATTTATTTTGATTGATGAAAGAATCTAATTCGATGTTGCAGATTTTATAGAAGGTTTCTTTATTAATGCCTTCAACAATGCGCAAACCCATCAACAGCAGCTCTGTGGCGCGCTCTTTTTTGCTTAAGTTTTCAATTTGGCAGTTATATGAAGTGGCTTTGAGTCCGACGCGGCCATGGGCGCCTTTGCCGATGCCCAGATAATCTCCGCCGCGCCAATAGGTTAAATTATGGCGGCAGGGCAGGCCGAAGTTGGATACCTCATATTGAGGGTAGCCGTGTTTGGCCAAATAAGCGGCGGTAAAAGTATAAAAATCAGAAGCTTGGTCTTCTTCCAGCGGTTTTATGCCTTGCTGTTTAAATACAGTGTTCTCGTCAATGGTCAACTGATATATTGACAGGTGTTTGAAACCAAAAGAGCAGAGTTCTGTAAGTTTTTTTTGCAGAATTTGCGTGGTTTGGCCGGGCAGGGCGTAGATGATGTCGGCATTGTGGTTATCAAAGTTTTTTAAGGTTTCTTCAATGGCTTTAATTGCGGAAGCGCAGTTGTGAATGCGTCCTAAAAACTTTAGTTCGTTATCATCTAAGGACTGAACGCCTAAAGACAAGCGGTTGATGCCGGCAGATTTAAGTTCTTCTGCCTTGAGGCTGTTCGGGTTGGCTTCCAGAGAAATTTCAATGTCTTTGGTTGTTTTCCATTTTTTATGAATGTGATTGATGATTTTTGCAATGTTTAAGGGGGCAAGCAAAGACGGGGTGCCGCCGCCGAAGAAGATGGTATCGACGGTTCTGTCTGCGGTCAGGGTATGATAGAAATCTAGCTCTTGCAGATATTCAGCTATGTTTTGCTCGGGCGTTTCAGCCTTGCTGAAAAAGCCGCAATAGGGGCATTTGCGCTCACAGAAAGGGTAGTGGATGTAAATTGATAAGTTTGACATGGCTTATAGATAACCGATTGATGCGAAAAAAACAACAGTTGATTTTTTGAAGAGTTTGTGCTATGTTGCGAGCATTATAAAAATTTTTGCACTTATTATTAACTAAAAACAATGTCATCTTTTATGAGAGATATTCCAAAAAAAGAAGGCGATGAAACTTAGCTCAGGGCTGAGATCTTGCTAATGCGTTTTCAGGGATTATTGGGTTGTGTCTGAAAATGCTAACAGTTAAAAGAACAAGTGAAAGAGCTTCAATCTTATAAAAGATGAAGCTCTTTTTTTTACCCCTCACCCCAACCCTCTCCCGCAAGGGGAGAGGGAGAAAGGATTATTTGCGTTTTTTCTCGGGCATGGCTTCGGGTTCAGCTTGTTTTACGGTGGCCAAGGCCTCGGAAATTGGTTTATATGGTTCACGCGGGGCTTTGTATTCTTGTCCGCAGATTTCCAGACCAACGGCTTCTAAAGCGCCTTCAATCGGCATAAACAAATCAGGGCCGTCATCAAGCTTTTTGCCGGAGTGAGCCAGGCCTACGATGTTGCCCTGAGGGTCGATTAAGGTTCCGCCGATGGTGACATTTTGCACAAAGGTATCAACGATTATTTCGGCGCCCATTTCGTCAGAATAACGGTAGCCTTCAATTTTGCCTTGGCCTTGCAGGAAGGCTTCTTCATTGCGGGTTGAGAAATCGAGCAGGCCTAAGGTGATGAACTTGTCTTTGCCAACTTCGGGAAGCTTGGTGTTTAAAGGCAGCGGGTCGTAGGACGTCGGGGCATCAAGAAGCATTAAGGCCACATTTTTGACCGGGTTGATGCGGAAAGCAGTGGCTTTCATCTTTTTGCCTTTGATGGTTTCAATGTCATAACGGTTGTTGGCTTTGGTGATTAAGTCGGCCGAGGTCAAGATAAAACGCTCGGAAACAATAAGGCCTGCGCCTTGCTCGCCGCTGCCGTTGGTTACCAACACAACGGAGGTGCGGATTTTTAAGATATTTTCCGGAGCCGGCAGGTCAAACGGTTGACGGCCGATGATGCAGAGCATGTTTTTGGCGTCAAAAGCGGCAGATTCAGAGGTGTTGATGTCTACCCAATAATCTTTAACCTCAACCTCTTCAACCTTTTCAATGGGACAAACTTCGCGGGAGGTTATGCCGTCTTCTCCGGTGATGACGCAAACCGTGCTGACCGAAACGCTTTGAGAAGAGGCGCTTGAAGATTGGTTTGAGCCGCCGGAAATGATGCCGCCGGTTTCAATAATTTCGGTTTTAACGATTTCTTCCGTAATCTCTCCGATGCGGGCTTCGCCGACTATTACGGAAACCTCTTCAACCACGGTTTCCTGCTTGGCGGGAATGGAGATGATTTCTTCAGTGGTTTGAAGCTCGGGGATGATGGTGATTTCCTCAACAATGGTTTTTTGGACAGCCGGAGCCGGAATGCCGCAAACGGCTTCTTCAATAACCTCTTGATATTGGCATTTTACCGGATTTGCGGCCATTTGCAGTTCTGCCAGGGCACGTTTTTGTCTGGCCAGCTCTTCAGGCTTTACGCGGATGGAAAGCTGCTTTTCAAAGTCAGGCTGTTGGCGCAGATTGTTAACGGCGTCGGCAAAAGCACGTTCAGCCAGAACAACCTCTCCGTTAAATTCGCCATCCAAGAGTTCGCCGTAGCCGTTGGTGGTGCCTTTCCAATAGACATTGGTTTTGGTTAAGTTCATTAGGCGCCAGGTAACGGTGATTTCAGAGGAACCGGCGCGCTTGTTGTCTTTTTGGGCTTCATTCCAGTTATAGGCGTCGCAAACGTTCATGAAATAGTCGGTAATTTCGGCGGTGAGGATATATTCGGGAGTTTGCTGAGTTTCATCCAGACAAAGGTCGGTCGGGACTTTTACGACGTTGATGCAGTCTGAAACCAAGGTGTCGAAAATATCAATAAATTCCATATCGCGCTGCATGGCGCGGTTTTGGTTTAAGAAAATTTCTTTGGAATCTCTTCGGCAGCCGAAAATGCGGAAGCGATAATTGCCGAGCTTGTTTGAAAAACCGCTGTATTGTTTGTCTTTTTTAATGCGGAAATCCACCCATTGCAGTTCAACAGGGGCAAGGTCTTTGCATTGGTGGATGGCGTCATACATGTCATCGGTGATTAAGGTTATGCAGCTTTCAACCATTTCGCGCGGGGCAGGAGCAGGCAGGGGGGCGGCTTTAGGAGGGCATTTTTTGGGACATTTCTGGGCGGCTTGGCATTTTGGCGCGCACGGCTTGGTGCATTTTGAGCCGCAAGGTTTCATGCACTTGGAGCCACAGGCTTTTTTGCAGGGGCCGTCTTCCATGAGAGTGCTTGGGGTGATGTTGCAGGAATCGCTCGGGAAAATGCTGCGGTCTTTGATATCGGTTCTGGGAGATATGCCGAACAAGCCCCATTCTTCACTTTGAGCTTGAGGAGCGGCAGCGGCTGAACTTGAGGTGAAGGTGCCGGTATTGGCGTCTGAAATGGGAGCAGAAGTGCTTTTTTCCGGGGCTTTGGCTCTGGTGTCGCGGGTGATTTCCCTTTTTTGAAAGGTCTTTTTTAAGCTGACTTCTGCAACGGCATTAAAATTTGCTGCAAGAATTGCTAAGACTAAAATGGTGAAAAGGCTTTTCAACTTCATCTATTTAAGCTCCTGATTTTCAACGTTTTTGCGGCAATATCCGACGATAAGATAAAGCCTCGGCTATGTGTAGTTTAAGGACTTTTGATTCACTTTGCAAGTCTGCAATTGTTCTTGCTAACCGTAAAGTGCGATGGTAGGCGCGGGCCGAGAGGTGATTCTTATCGGCAAAGGCGACCAGCAGGTTTTTGGCGTCTGAGTCAAGAAAAAGGGCGGTTTCCAGCAACTCTCCTCTTAGTTCGGAATTGGTTTTTAAGCAGGGTTGTCCAAGTTTTTTAAAGCGTTCAGACTGAATTTGTCTGGCTTTTATTACTCTTTCTAAAACGGCCGCGGAGCTTTCTCCGGGTTTGGTATCGGCCATGTCAAAAGGGCTGACGGCCGGGACATCAATGTGCATGTCAATGCGGTCTAAGAGCGGACCGGAAAGTTTGTTTTGGTATTCTTCAGCGCACAGCGGAGCGCGGTTACATTCCAGGGCGTGATTGCCAAGGTGGCCGCAGCGGCAGGGATTCATGGCGGCAACAAGCTGGAATTTTGCCGGGTAAACCGTATGGGCGTTAACGCGGGAGATACTGACACAGCCGTTTTCAAGGGGCTGTCTTAGGGCTTCAAGCGTTGGGCGGTTGAATTCGGGAAGCTCGTCCAAGAACAAAACGCCGTTGTGAGCCAGAGAAATCTCTCCGGGCTGGGCTTTGCGACCGCCGCCGACCAAGGCCGGAGTGGAGGCGTTGTGGTGCGGAGAGCGGTAGGGGCGTTCAAAGTTCAGTTTGCCGTCTTTTAACTCTCCGGCGACGGAGTGAATCATTGAGGTTTCCAAGGCTTCTTCAGCGGTTAAGGGCGGCAGGATGGAAGGCAGACGGGAGGCCAGCATGGATTTGCCGGAACCGGGAGGGCCGACCATAAGAATATTATGAGCGCCGGCAGCGGCAATTTCTAGGGCACGTTTGGCGTTTTCCTGGCCTTTGACGTCTTTTAAATCCAGAAGGGAAGTTGTTCTTTCCAATTTTTGCGCAACGGGAAAGGAAATGGTTTGTTTGTTTTGAAAGTGATTAATAAGCGCCAAAAGAGTATCGGGAGCGATGATGCTTTTTAAGCCCGACCAAACGGCCTCGCTGCCTTGGGCGGCAGGACAAATGAGGCCTTTTTGTTTGGAGCCGGCATACATGGCAACCGGCAAAACACCATTAACAGCCACAACCCCGCCATCTAAGCCAAGCTCGCCCAGCACAACATAATCATCAAGATTTTCTTTTGGTATTACGCCCATTACAGCCAGCAGGCCCAAGGCCACTGGCAGGTCAAAGTGAGAGCCTTCTTTGGGCAAATCAGCCGGGGAGAGGTTGATGGTGATGCGCTTGGCCGGAATGTGCAGGTTTAGGTTTTGCAGGGCGGCGCGGACGCGCTCTTTGCTTTCAGCCACGGCTTTATCGGGCAGGCCGACAATGTTAAAAGCCGGCAGGCCGGGGGAGAGTTGAATTTGCAAATCTACTTTTAAGATTTCCAGGCCGTTAAATGCAACAGTATGTACACGAGCTAACATCTACCACCTCGGGGCGCGTTCACCGTTTCTCCAGCGGCGGGTGGGGTAGGTGTCTTTTTTGAGGAAGTCATAATCGGCGGTTCTATACGGAATTTCACGGAAGCGGACAAAGTTTTCTTTCTCAAAGGCTTGGGCGCAGGTTTCAGCGTCCATGTTTTCAGTGGTGTAGCAATGCACAATGACCCTTGAGGTGAGGTTTTGCAGACTGATGGTGCCTTCTTCGTTTGCAAACTGTTCGGGTTTGTATACTTCTACCGGAACCGGGGCTCTGCAGCTGGCGGTCATGGACCATTTTTCGCATTCGGTATATTGATATTGCGGGAGTACCTTACAATTTGAAAGAGCCGGCAAAAAGGCCAAAAATGCTAAAGTTCGTATTTTCATAGGCGCATTATAAATCAAAAAAGATTAATTTTATATAAATAAATGCTTGCAATTTAATTGTTTTAGGGTATATAAGGCAGGTTCCTTGCCGCGTTTATGGTGAATGCGGCTATACAATAACCATTTGTTGAGAATCCATAAGGAGATTTTTTATGACAAATTATGAAAGCGTGCTGATTGCACGTCAGGATCTTGGCGCTGCTCAAGTAAACACATTGGTTGCTGATTTGACCGATTTGTTGAAAAAGAACGGCGGAGAGGTTTTGAAAGCCGATATCTGGGGTTTGAAAAACCTTGCGTATCGCATTAAGAAGAACCGCAAGGGCCACTATGTTCTCTTTAACATCAGCGCTCCGGCTGCAGCAATTGCAGAATTTGAGCGCATTATGAGATTTAATGAAGACATTATTCGTTATATGACAGTTAAAGTGGAAAACTTCAAAGAAGTTTCCGCCCACTCTAAAGACGAAGAATAGGGAGAACGAAAATGGCTAAACAAGTATTCTTTAGAAGAAAAAAAATGTGTCCGTTTTCAGGCGAAGGCTGCCTGGAGATTGACTATAAGGATGTGAAACTGCTTTCTCGTTATATTTCTGAGAAAGGCAAGATTATTCCTTCCCGCATTACTGCAGTTTCTGCAAAAAAACAAAGAGAACTGGCCAGAGCAATTAAACGCGCTCGCTTTTTGGCCCTTCTTCCTTATGTTGCAAATTAAGAGAGGAGAGCTGAAATGGAAGTTATTCTTTTAGAACACGTTGATAAACTTGGCAAAATGGGCGAAAAAGTATCGGTTAAGAGCGGATATGCACGCAACTATTTGCTGCCGAACAAAAAAGCCCTGCGCGCAACTGAAGCAAACCTGGCTGTTTTTGAAAAACAAAGAAAAGAGCTGGAAGCTTACAACAACACATTGCTTGAAAAAGCTTCTGAGAAAGCCAAGGCCCTTAAGGGCTTTGCCGCAACCATCATTCGTCAGGCTGCCGAGACCGGTCAATTATACGGTTCAGTGACCGTGCGCGATGTTGCCGAAGCAGTTAAGGTTGGCGGTTTTGAGGTTGAACGCAGATTTGTTCAGCTTGACAAGCCGATTAAAGACCTCGGCGTTTATAAGGTTAAGCTTAACCTGCACCCTGAAGTTATGGAAACCGTTCTTGTTAACGTTGCCAGAACCGATGATGAGGCTAAGAAACAAATGAAAATGTACTCTGAAGCTTAGTTTGTTGATGAGTGTTTAAGAAAAAGGCTTCCTGATTGGGAGGCCTTTTTTGTGTTTGCGTTATTGTGAGGAGCGTTAGCGACGCGGCAATTTCATCCTTATTTTTTTTTCGGCCCTTTACCTGCGCGGGGGTTTGTTACTTTGGCGTCCCAAAGTAACCAAAAGACCCTGCCTGAGTTCCGCTTTTAATATTTTGTAATGCTCATTTTGCTCTCTTCGCAAAGTTCTGCCTGTCTCCTTTATCTTTCTTTGACTATCTTATTGTTCTTTCGGCAGAACACGCTACGAGCCAGAGGACGCAAAACGAGCAAACAAAATCTAAAAAGCTGCACTAAGGCAGGAAAGAGGAAATAATAAGGATGGTTGGTTGATTATTCTTGTCATTGCGGGCTTGACCCGCAATCTATTGTGAAGGGCTGATTTTGTTTTTGTTTAATGTTTTGTGGGGAAATCTGTATATTGTCTGCCTTTCTTAATGGATTGCGGCTCGGAGGCCGCAATGACGGGGAAAGAGGGGAACGAGTCTTGTAACAAAAGTTTAACATTATAAACGTTGAAAATCTTGAGTGTGTGTGGTATTCTGAGGGGGTTAAAAACGATTATAATTATGTATCAAATATTATTCATTTAAAAATAAAAATTATGAAAGTAAAAATTTTAGGTTGTGGAAGTGGTTTGGATTTGTCTTTGGGCAATACTTCCGTTTTGGTATCTAATGAAGGAAAGAACACGCTTATTGATTGTGGATACACTGTTTTACCTAAACTGTTTGATTTGGGTATTCAAGACAGCATCGATAATGTTTTCATCTCGCACGTGCACAATGACCATGCTGGTTCACTTTGTGCGTTGTTGGAATATAACTGCTTTGTTAGAGGCAAAAAAACAAGACTAGGTGGAGTTGATTTGAAGCCTTATCTTGATATGGTTGGACCAACCATGTGGGATATGGCTGTAGAGAAAGAAGAATTTGAGGGGGTAGAGTTAATAAAAACCGAGCACGTTCCAAATATGGAATCTGTAGGAGCTCTCTTCTTCGGCAAACTTTTTTATTCTGGAGATACGGGATATTCTCTTCTTGATAGCGAACTAGCAAAGAGGGCAGAAGTAATAATTCACGAAGCCTTTATTAGCGATATGCTTCTTGCTGGTAAAAAGAATGAATATATCCATGTTGGAATGGAAACTCTTGCAAATTCCACTGATGCTGAAACAAGAGCTAAGACATGGATTACTCACTATTCAAGAAGAAACCAAGAATTGCTAAAGGATATGTGTAGCAATTTAGGTTTTGCCGGTTTATTAGAACCTGGACAAGTAATCAATATTTAGTAATCTTAATAGAACACCCTTAACCGGTAGAATGGTTTGGGGTGTTTTTTTATTCTTCGGTAATGAGCCAGTCTAATATGTTGATGCGTTTTATGCCGTTGTTTTCACCGGAGCCGGCGTCCATGGTCAGCAGGTATTTTGGGTAGTTGTCGTTTATTTCTTCCAATGCCCCCAGTTCTCTTTTTAGGGTGTTTATGTCACCAAGAACACTCCATGCAACCTGATAATATTCAGTTTTGCCGCCGGCTTTGGTGGCAATGAAATCTATTTCTATGGTTTTGGTTTGCGTTTTACCTTCAATTTTTATGGATTTGGTTTTTACCTTGCCGGTTTTAACGTCATATCCTCGGCGAATAAGCTCCAGATAGACCACATTTTCCAGAGCATGCCCAAAATCCACATCCGGACGTCCGAGCAAGGTTGTGCGAAGTCCTATGTCGGCTACATAGTATTTGGCATCAGATTCAAGAATTCTTTTGCCTTTCAGGTCATATTTTTCACACTTATACATCAGATAGCTATCCAGCAAACCTTTTATGTAAGCATTTAATGTTGTTGGAGAGATGTTTATGCCGGTGCTTTTTAATTTTCTTTGAACATTGAGCAAAGAGGTTTCGTTGCCTATGTTGTCGAACATAAATTTTACAATTTCATCAAGTCTTATGGAATCGCTTATGCCAAACCTTTGGATTATGTCTTTTTGAAGAGTGTTTTTGTACACCGAATCTAATAGATAGCTGTTTATCATTTGCTGATTATGGTTAAAGGAGATTGTTTGAGGAAAGCCGCTTTGAGAGGTGTATTGATTGTAAGCATCCATTAAGGGGGCTTTTATATTTTGACTGGACAGATATTCTTTAAAAGACAAGGGCTGCATTTTGATTTCTATGTAGCGGCCGCCAAAGGCGTTTGCCAGGTCGCTTGAAAACATATAGGCGTTGGAACCGGTTAAATATACATCGACATCATTTATAAGCCGCAAAGTGTTGGCCAGCCTTTGCCAGTTGTCCAATAATTGTATTTCATCCAAAAAAACATAAGTTTTTTTGTTATTGACGAGCTTGTTTTTAATGTGGTTAAGCAGGGTGGCATAATCATTAAGCAGTTTTGTTTTGTTGTTTAATTTAAGGCCGATTTGTTTTGTTTGAAGGTCATCTTCCAAATTTATGCTGATTATTTGGTCATTGCTGACACCGCTATTGCGCAAATTGTTTTGAAAAATGTTGAACAATACTGATTTTCCACAGCGCCTAACTCCTGTGATGATTTTTACCAAATCGGGCTGATTTTGCCACATTTTTAGCTGGTCGAGATATTGGGGGCGGTTTATAAGGGTCATGTTTATCTCCTTTTTTGAGATTATACTGGATAAAATGTTCAAAGTAAAGAATTTTATCCAATATAATGGATAATGTTTTATAAAAAGACATTTTATCCAATGAGGCGTTGAATGAGAATGGGACAAGGGTTGGAGTTTTTGTAAACGTCATGAACTAAGCGGAGCGTGGCAGTTTAACTTAATAATATGGCCTATTTGTCTTGGATCCCACGCACATTTTACACTTTTCTGGTCTGCACGGCTAAGGCCGATGCAGGAAAATTATAAAATATGCTCTGGATGACAATGATGGAGAGAGGAGAGGGAAGAAAACTTCGTTTTCTGGATCCCGGGTATCTAGCTTTTAATACAGTCGCTGCCGCTTCCTTATTAAAAGCAAGATAGCCGGGCATTTGCAGACAAAAATCTGACTTTAAGTCAGATTTTTGCTTAGCATGTAACAAAA
>JAVBOV010000082.1:0-19629 GCA_031550205.1 Alphaproteobacteria bacterium | reverse complement strand
AGGGGTTAAAACGGTATTTATTTTGGAAAATTATTAATCATTAAAATATAAAAATTATGAAAACAAGAGAAAAAATTGAAACGCTGATTCCTATCGTTTATCAAATTGGCGATAGCAAGTTTGAGGCTTTACCTTATCTTGACTTGAATCGAAAAGAGCAAGTATTTGGTTTTTTGGTTGCTCCGGGTTTTGCTCTTAGTAAGAAATGTGTGATGATGACATGTAAAGATGTACTAGAAAGAGAAAATGTGCTATTAACCAGAGAAGTTAAACAAAAAGTAAACATTACGACTCAACTTTTGATTGATTGCGGGATAGACGCTGATTTGGAAGATGAGGAATGCTTTTTGCATATTACAAATGTAGCCGGCAGCTATCGTTTTGAAATGGGAAAAGCTCCTAAAGAGATTGTTGATGCTCGGATTAGGATGGCGTATAGTTTTTAATAGAAAGAGAGGGTCGTTTCTTGGAAACGGGCCTCTTTTTTGTTGCTTTTTTGGGAAAAAGGCTATATTAGGCAGTTATTGAAAAAATTATTCATTTAAAACAATATAATTATGAAAAAGATTAAAATTATTTTGATTTCGGCACTGTTTACTTTATTTATCGGCAATGCTTATGCGCAGCAAGTGAAGCTGCCTGAATGCAATCTCAAAGTTATGGATGATTGGTGCAAGTTTAAGAATCCAAGGAATCATTTTGCTTACAGTATGGAGCTTTATGATGAATATGAGTTCCCGCAATGTATTGTGAAAATCTCCGATCCGAAGGTTTCTCATGACGACTTGAGTTTTTTGAAAGAGTTGGAAAAGCTGAGAAAAACAACCGAGGAATTATGCTGCAAAGACAATGTTTATATCGGTCAATATAAGAGGCAGCATTTTCTTGTTGCATTTCTTGAGGACGGAATGATTTATGAATATCTTGTTTATTGCGGATGCGATGAATTTGTGCTTAAAACCGGCACACATGAAATAAAGATAAATGATGAAGATATTTCGATTAATGATTTATGAAAAAAAGAGGCTCGTTTTACGGAGCCTCTTTTTTTCATAAATAGCCGAGATCGTCACGGCCTGAAGGCCTCACGATGACAGAAATTATTCTTTTTCAGGGAAGATAATCATTACTTTTTTAATGCGGCGGGGATCGGTGTCCATGATTTTGAAGTTGATGTCGCCGTTTTCAATGATTTCGCCAATATCGGGAATGCGTCCGGCCAGCTGAAAAACGTAGCCGCCAAGGGTGTGAATTTCCAAGTCTTTATCGGCAATTCTTGCTTCAAGATCAACGCCTATTGCCTCTTTAACTTCTTTTAAGGTGGCTCCGGTATCGGCCATGACCATGTTCTTGCCCTGCAGAGTTATGAGGTGGCGCTCTTCCTCATCATATTCATCTTCAATATCGCCGACGATTTCTTCAAGCAAATCTTCAATGGTGACCAGGCCTTCAGTGCCGCCATATTCGTTAACAACCATGGCCATATGCACTTTGCTGTTTTGCAGGTCTCTCAGTAAATCTAAGACGCCGACATTGGGGCCGACCATTTTAACTTCAGTTTCAAGAATGTCAGCCACTTTCATGTTATCATCATTTTGCAGAAGCAGTTTGGCAAGGTCGATGATGTGGACAATGCCTAAGATTTCATCAACTGATTCACCATAAACCGGGACGCGGGAACGGCCTTCCTGAACCATTAAGGAGGCCAGGTCAAATACAGAGCCGTCTTTTTGAAAACAAAGCATGTCGGCACGAGGGGTCATCACATTGAAGCACTTTTTGTCTTTGAGGTATAAGACATTGCTTAAAATTTCCTGCTCTTGTTCGCTAAAGTGTTCCTTGTCGCCGGCCTCTTCGATTAAATCTTCAATGGCCTCGCGGACTTGGTTATCGCTTTTTTTGAACTTAAATAACTTTTTTATCATTTATTCCTCATACGGGTTGTTAATGCCCAGTTTTTTTAAAATTTTAATTTCCAAGTTTTCCATTGCGGAAGCTTCGTTGTCATTTTGGTGGTCGAACCCCAAAAGATGCAAAAAACTGTGCACCAAAAGATGAGACAGGTGATGAGCGGCGGAAATGTTTTTTTCCTTAGCTTCCTTCTCCATGGTTTCAACCGAGACAATGATGTCTCCAAGTTCAATTTCAGGAAAAAGCTTCAGGTTTTGCGCAAAATTTTCATCGTCGATATTGGCAAAAGATAAGACGTTGGTAGGCTTATCTTTGCCGCGGTAATTTTTGTTAAATTCCCGAATTTCCTTGTCGCCGGTGAACAGAATATTGATGATTACGGGTTTTTTAAGCCCGTGTTTGACCGCGGCCAAAGTTTGTTCGGCAAGTCGGTTGTAATCGGCGGCATTGGTTAATTTTTTATATTTGCCAAAGTCCAAATTAAGCTTTAGATTTCGCGGCATCTCTTTCTGTCTTGATTCTCTCTTCATAAGCCTTGACGATTTTGGCAACCAGGCCGTGTCTGACCACGTCGGCGGCGGTGAAGGTTACGGAACTGACATTGTCCATTTTCTTTAAGGTGTCAAGCGCGTCCTGCAGGCCGGAAACGGTGTGATAGGGCAGGTCTACCTGTGTTAAGTCGCCGTTGACAACCATGCGCGAATTTTCACCAAGGCGGGTTAAGAACATTTTCATTTGCATGGGGGTGGTGTTCTGTGCCTCATCCAAGATGACAAAGGCGTTGGAAAGGGTGCGGCCGCGCATGAAAGCCAGGGGCGCAATTTCAATTTCACCAAGGGCAATTTTCTTGTCTACCTGTTCAGCCGGAAGCATGTCATACAACGCGTCATAAAGCGGGCGCAGATAAGGGTCGACCTTTTCTTTCAAATCACCGGGAAGAAAACCGAGGTTTTCTCCGGCTTCCACGGCAGGACGGGAGAGAATAATCTTGTCAATTTTGCCTTCCAGCATCATGGCCACAGCCAAAGCCACGGCCAAATAAGTTTTGCCGGTACCGGCCGGTCCTAAGCCGAAAACAAGCTCGTTTTTCATCATTTCCTGGATATATAAGGCTTGAGTTTGGGAGCGCGGATAAATGTGGCGTTTTTTGGTTTTTAGAACCAAATCGTTTAAGTTGACGTTTTCTTCAAGTTTGGCGCAGGCTGAGCTGGAACAGCCGGCAATGCGGGCGGCAGCCTTGACCTCTTCTTCGTTGACCTCAATGCCGCGGCTTAGTTTTTCATATATCATGTCAATGGCGTCTTTGGCCTGTTTAACCGCTTTTTTTGAACCCTTAATGTTGATTTTGTTGCCAAAAGAGCTGACCTCAACACCCATAATCTTTTCAATTAACCTGAGGTTTTTGTCCTGCGGGCCGACTAATTGTTGAATGAGCTGGTTGTTAAAGAGTTCAAAAGAAATTTCATCCATAGTGTTTTGGTTCCTTATAAAACCTCTCCGGTAAGAGAGTTGGTGTTTGCCTCTGTTATCTTAACGTTAACAATTTTATTTGCGACGCCGGCACAGGGCTTGATATGCAAAGACTGCATATATGGCGTGCGGCCGAATTTTGTACTTTCAAATAAGACCGGAAACGTCTTTCCGATACAGTCCATATTAAACTTTAATTGGTAAGAGAAAAGTAAATCTTGCAAAATATCCAAGCGTTCTTTTTTGACCTTCTCTTCAATCTGGTTTTTCATTAATGCGGCAGGAGTGCCCGGGCGGCGGCTGTATTTGAAGGAAAAAGCCTGGATAAACTTGACCTCGTTGACAATATCGAGCGTTTTTTGAAAATCTGTCTCGGTTTCACCGGGAAAGCCGACAATGAAATCTGAGGACATGCCGATTTGGGGGTTGGCGGTTTTTATTTTTTCAATGAGCTTAAGATAGTCTCCGGAGGTGTGGCGGCGGTTCATGGCTTTTAAGATGTTGTCCGAGCCGGCCTGCACGGGAAGGTGCAAATATGGCATCAGCTTGCCTAAGTCGCGGTGGCAGGCAATTAAGTCGTTATCAACCTCGGAAGGATAAGAGGTGGTGTAGCGAATTCGCTTCAAACCGTCGATTTTGGCCAGTTCATGCAAGAGATAAGCCAAATTGCGTTCTTTGCCGGCGGCGTCTTCACCGTGATAGGCATTAACGTTTTGACCTAAGAGGTTTAGTTCCAGAGTGCCGGTTTCCACCAAGCGCTTGGCCTCGCTCAAAACTTCCTTGATTGGTCTGGAATATTCAATGCCGCGGGTGTAGGGGACAACGCAATAGGTGCAGAATTTGTCGCAGCCTTCCTGAATGGCCAGATAAGAAACAGCGCCGATTGATTTGTTTTGGGGCAGGAAATCGAACTTGCTTTCGGAGGGAAACTCGGTGTCAATAACCAGGCCTTTTTGGCGGCGGGTTTTGGCAAGAACCTCAGGAAGGCGGTGATAAGCCAGCGGGCCCAAGGCAAAGTCAACAAAAGGGACGCGCTTTTGAATTTGTTCATCTTCAGCCTGCACCACGCAGCCGGCCAGGCCGATGATGGTGTCTGAGCCGAGAGCTGCACGCTCTTGCTTGATTAAGTTAATGCGGCCGAGGTCGGAGAAGACCTTTTCAGCGGCTTTTTCGCGGATATGGCAAGTGTTTAAGATAACCAGGTCGGCATCTTTTAGCAAAGCGGCTTCAGAATAGCCAAGATTTTGCAAGATATCGGCAATGCGTTTTGAATCGTAAACGTTCATTTGGCAGCCGAAAGTTTTTATAAAATACTTTTTCATCATGGCCGATTTTATAACTTAATTATTGCAAAAAGTCTAGAAATACCTATAATAATATCAGAAATTTTTATTTAGCAAAGGATATAAGTATGCCGTATCTTGGTTTGGAGAGAAACATGGATGTTATTGCAAAAATCAGCAGAGATGAAAAAATTGCCTTTTTTCAGGCGTTTGTGAGAGCTGCAAAAGCTGACGGTGATTTTGATGAAAAAGAAAAGGATTTTATTATGGATTTGACCAAGATTTATGGAATGCAGGAATCCGATAAAGACGAAATTTTGAAAGCCTATACAGACGAAGAGCTGGTGAATAAGGTTAAAAAAATTAAAGATCGCAGGGTTGCTTTGGAACTGATTAAGGAGCTTTGCGTTTTGTGTCATGCGGACTCTGAGCTTTCAGACAAAGAGACTTTATTCATCGGCCGAATCGGCGAGGCAATGGGCGTTGAGCCGAAGAAGGTTGAGCAGATCAGCAACTGGATTATTGACCGCATTATTTGGCTGGAAGAAGAGAAATTAATCTTTGAGAAAATTTAGCGGGAGGCTTTGATATGTTTGAAGAAACCTCAAATTCAAGACCGGATCAATCGCTGCAGCACCGCATTTCCAAAATGCAGCGGGTGGCGGTGGATGAGAAAAATTCTTTTGATTCTCCGCAAAGAATTGTGCTGACGGCGGTGGTTAAAAATTATCCGCAAATTTCGCATGAGGAAGCGCATCATGTGGCCAAAGAACTGGTGCTGCAGCCCAGAGACACCAAGGTGGCCGTGGGCGGAGAAGATGTTCGAGTGGAAGATTTGCAGTTTAAAATCGCCGGCTCGATTGAGCTGATTAACTCCGAGACCAATTCCACCCAGGAATATTTTAGGTGGATTGACGAGGCTCCGCACATTATTGCGCATATGAACGACGGCTTTGTAAGCGCGCATGATTTGAGCGAGCGCAATGACTTTTTGCAGAATCTGGATCAGCGTGAGGCAGAACTTATGGTTTGTCTGGGTCTTTATGAAAAAAGCCAATATCCGCTGGCTAATGATAAGTATAAGGAGCTTGCCAACAAGCTTTATAAACTGCGTGAAATTAGAAGCGCCGTTAATCATTCAACCAAAGATATTGCCGACAGAGAAGTCTCCAAGATGGAATATGAGAACGCTTTGAAGTATTATCATGCGGTGAAGAAAATTGAAAAGCTGGCGCCGGAAGAGAAAAGAGATTTGGGGATTTATCATGATGACGACTTCAAGGGGCTGAGCTTTAATGATAAGCTTAAGTATGAAATGTCCTGGGGGCACGCCATATCTCACGGAGCGTTGGAAAGCGTTTTGATGAGTCATGATGAGGAGCAGACCAAAGAAACAATTGCAATGAAAATTGAGCGTTTGCGCGGGCGCATTACGCCGACGGAAAAGGTGCATGTTAATGCATATATTGAGAATATTAAAAAGAGAAGATTTGACATGAACCATTATAATGAGCTAAGTAGAACTGCATAAATTTTTTAGGAGAAAGTTAATATGGGTGCTTTGTTTGAGCCGATTTTTTATATTTTGGGTCTTTTAATTGATATTTATTTTAAGGTTGTGCTGGTGGAAGTGGTTTTGCACTGGCTGCTGCATTTTAAGGTTTTGGAAGTTAATAATAAATATACGGCCAAGACTATGGAAGTTTTGGAAAAGCTTACGCATCCGGCATATAGAAAAATCGGCGAGAAAATTCCGCCAGTTTCAGGGTTTGATTTTTCTCCATTTATTTTGATGCTGGCTTTGCTGTTTGCGGGCCGCATTGTGGGACACATCAGCAATCTTTTGATGGGATAAGAATGGTGAATTTTCCGTTTGAATATACCAAGGACGGCGCAATTTTGCGGATTAAGGCGAATCCGGGGGCTCAGGTGACGGAAGTTAAGGGAATGTGGGAAGACAAAGACGGCAGAGTTTTCTTGAAAATTAATATTGCCGCCGCGCCCGAAAAAGGCAAAGCCAACAAAGAGTTAATCAGGTTTTTGGCCGATGAACTTAAGGTGGCAAAATCCGATGTTGAGATTGTCGGCGGAGAAACGGATAATTATAAAAAGGTTTTGGTTGGAAGCATACATGGCAGCAACGATTATTGACGGTAAATTTTTGGCTTTGGAGACTAAGGAAAAGCTTAAGGATTTGATTGAAAAAGAAACAATTAAGCCAAAATTGGCGGTGATTTTGGTCGGCGATGACGAGGCCAGCCGAATTTATGTAAGCAATAAGCAAAAAGCAGCAGCCGAAGTGGGTATTGAGTGCAATGTCTTGAAGTTTGACAATATATCTGAAAAAGACCTGGCAGAGTTGGTGGAGCAGCTTAATGACGACCCCAGCGTTAACGGCATTTTGGTGCAGCTGCCATTGCCAAGGCACATTAATTCTGATATAATAATTAAGCTAATCAACCCTTTGAAAGACGTTGACGGTTTTTCTCCTTGTAACCTGGGTTTGCTGCAGATGGGCTCAAAAGATGCAATTGTGGCGGCCACGCCAAAAGGTGTTTTTAAGATGCTTAAAACTGTTTGCAGTGATTTGGACGGCAAAAACGCGGTGATTGTCGGCCGTTCAAATATTGTGGGCAAGCCTTTGGCCAGCTTGCTTTTGAATAATGACTGCACGGTAAGTTTGACTCATTCGCACACCAAAAATATTAAAGATTTGACATCTAAGGCGGATATTTTGGTGGCGGCCTGCGGGGTGCCGAAACTGGTTAAAAAAGACTGGGTTAAAAAAGGCGCAATTGTGATTGATGTGGGCATCAGCAAGGTAGACGGCAAGATTGTAGGCGATGTTGATTTTGAGGAAGTGTCTGAAATTGCCTCATATATCTCAAAAGTTCCGGGCGGAGTGGGCCCGATGACGGTGGCAATGCTTTTGGATAATACCTATGAGGCCTTTAAAAGAAGATAACCGAGATTATATTTTTTCTATAACCGTTGAGAGGGTGTGAAAAAATGAACAAAAAGCAAGGAAAAATTTTTATATTGGATGATGATATTTTTATCGTCGATTTATACCGGAACCTGTTCGAAGGCGAAGGGTTTGAGGTTTTTGCCACTACCAATGTTTATCAGTTTATTAAATATGTTAAAGAGATTGTGCCCAAGGTAATTATCTTGGACATTAATATGCCGGAGCTGAACGGGTGGCAGGTTTTGGATATGATAAAAAAAGAAAAATCTCTTTCAGGGGTGCCGGTGGTTATGCTGACGGTTTCTTCAGACACCGAAAAAGCCAAGGAAAAAGGTGTGGCGCATTTTATTAACAAACCGGCTGAGCCGGAGCAAATGCTGGAGATTGTTAAGGGGTATTTTTAATCGTATAAAAATATAAAAAAATACGTCATTGCGAGCGGCCTGTCGCGACGGAGCGAAGCGGAGACGGAAGCGCGGCAATCTCATCTGAATTTTTTTTCCAGTGTCTTGCCTGCATGAGTTTTGGTTACTTTGGCGTCCCAAAGTAACCAAAAGACCCTGCCTGAGTAAAAGCATTAAGACTTTGTGAGTTCCACTTTGCTCTCTTTGCTAACGTTCTGCCTTCCTCTTTTATTGTTCTTCTGGTGTCTTATCCTTCTTTCGGCAGAACACGCACGAGCCGGAGGACGCAAAGCTACGCTAACAAAGTCTAAATACTTTTCCTAAGGCAGCAAAGAAGAAGGTGGAATTATGGTATTAAAAAATATTTTGAAAAAAAGGATTTTGGTGGTATCTTGCTGTTTATTATGTTTGTAAGGATGAGGCAATGATTACCAAGACGCTTAAATGTGCTGGCGGCATGACAAGATATTGTTATGATATGATGCTGAAAATGTCGGTGCACCGGAAGGCAATGTATTTTTTGTTTGCCATTTCCTTTATTGAAAGTTCCTTTTTTCCCATTCCGCCTGATGTGATGATTATTCCGATGGTGTTGGCGGCGCCGTTAAGAGCGTGGAGAATTGCCTTTGTTGCAACCATTGCCAGCGTTTTGGGCGGGTGGTTCGGATATTTTATAGGCTTTGAGCTGTTTGATTTAATTGCGCATCCGCTTCTGGAGTTTTACGGTTATATGGCGCAATTTGACGAGTTTAAGCATTATTATAATGATTATGGCGCGTGGATTGTGTTTGGTGCCGGGCTGACGCCGTTTCCATATAAGGTGGTGACAATTACCTCGGGTGTGGTGGAGCTTGATTTTTGGGTGTTTACGGCGGCCTCTATCGTGGCGCGCGGCATGCGTTTTTATTTTATTGCATGGCTTTTGAAAAAATACGGACAGCCGATTAAGGGGTTTGTTGAAAAGCATTTGGGAAAATTGACAATATGGTTTTTCATATTGTTAATCGGTAGTTTTTATGCGATTAAGTTTATTGGATAAGCGTTGGAAACCTTATTGCGATGGCTTTAGCCCGCGGCAATCTCATCTGAATTTTTTTCAAGTTTTTTACCTGCAAGGGTTTTTTGTTACTTTTGAGACCAATCGTGCCCAAAAGCTTTCGCCTGCGTTTGATTTTAATATTTTGTATTTGCTCGCTTTGTTTCCTCCTTCGCTAAAGCTACGGCGGACTGACGCTCTACGCAAAATTACGCATACAAAACTAAAAATCTGCACAAAGGCGGTTTAAGGGGGAGGTGATGGTGTGAAGGACGCAAAACTAGCAAACAAAATCTAAAAAGCTGCGACTCAAGGCGGGAAAGAAAAAGAAGAGGAATAAGAATGCTGGGTTTGTTAAGGTTGTTAAAAAAAGCCTCTTCGGTTGAAGAGGCTTTTTGTTAGTGGTCTGTGACCAGAATTAGAAACTAGTCTTTGTGGCGGAAGGTGATGCGGCCTTTGGTTAAATCGTAGGGGGTCATTTCAATGTCGACCTTGTCGCCAACCATTACGCGGATGCGGAACTTTCTCATTTTGCCGGCGGTGTGGGCCAAGATTTCGTGGCCGTTTTCCAGTCTTACTCTGAACATGGTGTTGGGAAGTTTTTCAACAACTTCGCCGGTCATTTCCAATAACTCTTCTTTACTCATAAATTTTTTACCTAAATGATTAAACTGGTAATGGTATAAACCGAAAAAAATATTTATGCAACTGTTTCTTAACCATTTTCCTATAAGGTGGAGACTAGAGGTAGTTTATGGATAAAGAAATTAAGATTGCATTTATTAAAAATGAGGAAGAACGCTGGGTGATATATTCGGCCGAAGGAATTCGCCTTGGCGCCGCCGATGATAGAGATTTTGCCATTCAACTGGCCAAGCAAAACGAATTTGAACCGGTCAGCGTGCATTAGAGAAAAGCCACTCAGGGGAGTGGCTTTTTTAGTGGTCAGGGGCAGTGGTCAGAGGTCAGTGTCGGATGTGTTACGAAAAATCCCTCGGAAGAGGGATTTTTTAGTGGTTATATCAGTATCGAATAAACTTCGTCTTGGTCTTTGGCGTGGCGGAGCTTTTCACAAGTGGCGTCGTTTTTTAAGAGTCTGGAGATTTGGGCCAGAGCGGTGAGGTGGTCGGCTCCGGAGTTTTCAGGTGAGACAAGTGCAAAAATTAAGTCTACCGGTTTGTTGTCAACCGAATCAAAATCGACCGGGCTTGAGAGTTTGGCAAAAATGCCGGTTACTTTCTTTACCTCTTTAATGCGGGCGTGAGGCAGAGCCGTGCCGCCGCCGAAACCGGTTGAACCAAGGCTCTCTCTCTCAAGCAGACCTTCAAACACGGTTCTTTCATCAATGTTTAAAATTTTGGAGACCGCGGAGGCCAGTTCTTGGAGCAAGTGGCGTTTGCCCCGCATTTTGCCAAGAAGCAGAACCTCTTTTTCGGTCATGATATCAGAAATTTTCATAAAATTCGTCCTTTAGAGTTATTTGGGCTCTACCCAGCCGATGTTGCCGTCTTTGCGGCGATATACCATGCTGGTGCGAGAATTGGCGCTGTTTTTGAACAAAATGGCGTTCTCGTTGGCAAAGTCCATTAACATCACCGCTTCAGAGACGGTGCAAACCGGAACATTGGCGCCCGTTTCAGCAATGGTCAGCGGAGCGTTGTCGTCAATGTTAACTTCTTCTTGGTTTTCATCATATGAGAAAACGGCAGAAGTTGCAAGCTCGGCCAGGCTGGTTTTGCTTTTGTGGTCGTTAAGCTTGGTTTTGTGACGACGAAGACGAGTGGCAATATGCGCATTAGCGGCGTCAAAGGCAGAATATGGGTCAACAGAGGCGCCGGAGCCGACCAAAACAATGTTTTTGGCGGGGTGGACGGTTACTTCAGCTTGGAACTCTTCACCTTCTTTGGCAAAAGCCACGGTGCAGCTGATGGGGGCGCTGAAATATTTTTTAACCGAATTGTTGATGTTTTCTTCAACGTGGGAGCGGAGTCTGTCGCCGATATCTACTTGTCTGCCTGTTAGTGTAATTTGCATAATCTTACCTTTAATTTGATTGTTAGAATTCCTATTAGATATAGTATTTTTTTATTTTAATTGCAAGAGGGAAATTGGGGGAGTTTTGAGAGCGCAAAAATGAAGAAAACGTTATTGCGAAGCCTTTAGGCTGCGGCAATCCCATCTGAATCTTTTCTTGTAGTCTTTTACCTGCATGGGGTTTTGTTACTTTTGAGCCCAAAAGTAACCAAAAGGCTCCTGCATGAGTAAAAGCATTAAGACTTTGTAAGCTCCGCCTTGCTTTCTCCGCTAAAGTTCTGCTTTCCTCTATTATCATTCTTTGGCTGTCTTATTGTTCTTTCAGCAGAACCGCTGCGGACGCAAGACTTCCTCCTGCTCTATGCTCCGGCGGACAGGACGCTAACAAAGTCTAAATACTTTTCCTAAGGCAGAAAAGAGGTGAATAAGAATGGTTTGTTATACTCCTTCCCTTAATTTTAAGGGAAGGTTGGGATGGGTTTAACCAATTGATTATTCTTATTATACTTGAGCTTCGTTGCCAGGTGGGAATATGGCCGATTTATCCTGGGTTTCAGATAGAATTTTTCAATTTTTTTATCTCTGCTCCCTGCGGTCGACAGAGAAAAATTGTAAAATGCCCCAGGAATGACAGGGATGGAGAGAGGAGAGGGAAGAAAACTTCGTTTTCTGGATCCCGGGTATCTAGCTTTTAATACAGTCGCTGCCGCTTCCTTATTAAAAGCAAGATAGCCGGGCATTTGCAGACAAAAATCTGACTTTAAGTCAGTTTTTTGCTTAGCATGTAACAAAAGTTTAACATTAAAAGTGTTGAAAGTCTTGTGTGTGTGGTATTCTGGAGAAGGTAATCAGGTATTTATTATATAACAAAATATTATTGATTTTTAAAACAAAACATTATGAAAAAGATTTACAAAAAATTCTTTACGGCTGTTATGAACAATGATGTTGAAGCTGTTAAATCGCTGTTAGCCTCTGAAAAAATAGATGTTAATGTGAAAAACGATAGGAATCAACTGGCCTTGCATTTGGCTGCTTTTAATAATTACACAGATGTAATGCGCCATTTGCTTTCTTGCAAAAACATAGATGTTAATGCAAAAGACAGGACAGAAAGGACGGCGCTTATGCAAACGATAACGCTGGGAGCGGTTGAAGCGGCTATAGTTAAGATGCTGCTTGATCATGAAGATGTTAAAGTTAGTGTTGATGACGAAGTTGACCATATACCTTTAAGGGCGTATCTTGAAATGGCTGACATGCTTAAGGCTAAAATGCAATCTTGATGTTATTTTTTTGAACGAAAACCTCCGCTTTTGATAAGTGGGGGTTTTTGTTTGATAAGGATGGGTGGTTTGACCTGGATACTCGGGTCAAGCCCGAGTATGACAGAGAGGGGGAGGGGAGAGGGGGTTAGCGTTTGGTTCTTTTGCGGTCGGCAGAGGTGGGGATGTTTAGGGATTCTCTGTATTTGGCGATGGTGCGGCGGGCGATTTTTATGCCGAGTTTGGCCATTTCTTCAACCAGTTTGTCGTCGGATAAGATATTATCGGGTTTTTCTTCTTCAATCAGCTTTTTGATTTTGTGTTTGATGCTGGTGGTGGAGGTGTTTTCATCTCCGGAATATGAGCCGGCGGCCTGGGAGAAAAAATATTTCAGCTCAAAGGTGCCGTTTGGCGTTAACATGTATTTGCCGTTGGTGACGCGGCTGACGGTGCTTTCGTGAATTTCCAAATTTTCAGCCACGTCTTTTAAGAGCATGGGTTTTAAGAAGTCGATGCCTTTTTGAAAGAATTCCATTTGCCGTTTGATTATCTCTTCGCTGACTCTTAATATGGTGGTGGCTCTTTGGTGCAGGGCTTTGACCAAAAAGTTGGCGTGGCGCAGCTGCTCTTTTAAGTATCTTTTGGTTTCTTTATCAACACTGATGCTTGAGGCATATTGCTGGTTGATTAAAACCCGCGGCAGCGAGGCGGAGTTTAGTTCGACCCTGAAGTCGCCGTGCTTGTTGGTTTTTACAAAGACATCAGGTATGATGTAACCGGTTAAATCTTTGTCATAGTCCGCCGTCGGCTTGGGGTTTAATGACTTTATTTCGGCAATCATATCGGCCAAATCTTCGTCGCCAACTTCGCAGATTTTTTTTAATTCTTTGAAATTGCGGGCGGCGAGCAGGTCTAAATTTTCCAGCAGCTTGGCAATCATCGGGTCGTATCTGCTGCGGTCTTTAAGTTGGATGGCAAGGCATTCGGACAGGTTTTCAGCAAAGACACCGCTTGGTTCAAAGCCCTTTAAATCGGTTAAGACAGATTTTATTTTTTCTTCCGCGACTTTGATTTTTTTAGAAATTTCTGGGATAATGCCGCGGAAATAGCCGGCTTCATCAAGAGATTCGGTCAAGACAAGGGCGATGAAGCGGTCTTTGGGGCTGGTGAATTTTAGAGAAATTTGCTCGCTTAAAAAAGCATAGAGCGATTTTTCGGAGCTGACTTTTTTTTCAAAATAATTGAAGTCATCATCGGCGTTGTTTTTTTTGTTTTTTAAAGAAGTTTCCCAAGAGGTGTCATAATTGGCGGCGTCTGAGCCGTAATCATCAAAGCGGTTGTCATAATCGGCGTCTTCTTCAAAGGAATCAAGCGGTGAGGGGTTGGGGTCTTCATAGTCGTCAATGGTTTGCTCTTTGGCGTCAGAATCGGCAATGCGGTCGTCCTCGCGTTCTAGGAGCGGGTTGGTTTGCAGTTCCTCTTCAACCATTTGGTTTAACTCAAGGTTGGTCATTTGCAAAAGGTTGATGGCCTGGCGCAACTGAGGCGTCATTAATAATGACTGGCTTTGCTTGATTTCTAACCTTGGGGTTAAATTTGCCGAGATTGCCACGTCGCTAACGCTCCTCGCAATGACAGTTTGTTACATGGAAAAGTTGTCGCCGAGGTAGACTTTTCTAACTTCTTTGGAGCCGACAATTTCGGCCGGGGTGCCTTCCATTAAAACAGTGCCGCCGTGCAAAATATAGGCGCGGTCAATGATGTCTAAGGTTTCTCTTACATTGTGGTCGGTGATGAGCACGCCCAAGCCACGGTGTTTTAACTGGGCCACCAGTTGGCGGATTTCATTAACCGCGATGGGGTCGATGCCGGCAAGAGGTTCGTCTAGCAAAATGAAACCGGGCTGGCTGGCCAGTGCGCGGGCAATTTCCAAACGTCTTCTTTCTCCGCCGGAAAGAGCCATGGCCGGAGATTTGCGCAGGTGAGCGATGGAGAACTCTGATAACAGTTCTTCCAAAATGGTTTCTCTGCGGCTTTCATCTTCTTCAACAATTTCCAGCACAGCTTTGATGTTGTCTTCAACGCTTAAAGACCTGAAAATTGAAGGTTCTTGCGGCAGATAACCAATCCCTAAACGGGCGCGGCGATACATCGGCAGGTTGGTGATGTCTTGGCCGCCGATATGAACGTCTCCGTAGTCGGGCGTGATGAGGCCGGTGACGCAGTAAAAACAGGTGGTTTTGCCGGCACCGTTGGGGCCAAGCAAACCGACGGCTTCACCGCGTTTGACATGCAGGGAAACGTTTCTTAAGACCGGGCGGTTTTTATATTTTTTGCCGATATTAAAAATTTCTAAAGTTTGGGCGCAGTCATCAATTTTTTTCATCTGTTTTCTCTTTTTCTTTAAATACGCCGGAGACTCTGCCTTTTGAAGTTTTATTGGAGATAAGGCGGCTTACTCCGGTTTTAAGGTTGCTCTCGGCTCTGTCTCCGGTCAGGATGTTTTGGCCCTGGCGGATGACGACGTTGTCAAAAAGCTTTACCAAACCGGTTTGGGGCAGATATTCGCCTCTGATGGCGGTGACGGTGGTGTCTTTGGTGGTGATTTTGACGTTATTTGTAATTTCAACGCGGTCAATATCTAAGGAGCCGGCAGCGGTTTTCTTGAAATAACTGACCAGCTTTTCAGAATATATTTTATTTTCATTATCAGAAATTATAACCTCGCCGACGGCAACGGCTTTTTCTTTTGAGGGATAATAGGTGATGCCGCCTGAAGAGGTTATGGTTTCTTTTTCGGTTTTAATTTTGGCTGGGCTGCCGTTTAAGATTACGGTGTCTTTATCCAGGTCATAATCCAAAGTGTCTCCGAAAGCGTCGGCTTGCGGGGATATCAGCTGCACATTGCCTTCGGCAAAAACGCTTTTAACGGCGGTTTTGCCATTGGCGTCTTTTTGATAATAGCCGGTCATTTTATCGGCCTTAATGGTGGTTTCGCCTTTTTTAACCACAGCGTTGCCGACAGCCACCATTTTGTTTTCTTTTTGGTGCCATTCAAGCTTTTGGTCGGCGTCAATGGTGACGTCTTGGGCAAAAGCGATGCAGCAGAAAAATAAGTTGATAGCAAAAACGTAAAGCGAAATTTTCATTGTTCAGACGTCCTTTTAAAAGCTTCGGGCTTGATTATAAGATGGGTTTTGCCGGTGAAAATCAACACGCCGGTTTTTGAAAATATTTCCAGACCTTCAGAGTTCAGCTTGCCCAAAAAACCGTCAGCGGTGACTTTGGAGTTGCTGTAGCCGCGGTTTTCATTAAAGTCAAAGGTGAGTTCCTTGAGGCGGATGTCCATGCCTTCTGAATAAAAAATTTCAATATTATTATCCAACAGGAGAGTGCCCGCGGTTTGGTTGTAGTAACCGGTGGGGGATTTGACATTAAACCATTCGGTGAGGTTAAAAGGAATGATACCCTCGGGGTTGATGATTTTTACCAGCTTGGAGCCGGGCTCGGTTTCATCGATGTTTTCAGCGGTGAAATTGTGCACCTGGTTGTTTTTGTCGGTGATGTAAAATACGGTGTTTTGAACATGAAGTTTCTCAAGTTCTCCGCTTTGGGGTTTGGTGATGTCAAAGGCAATTTCCTGTAAATCCTGCTTTAATTGCGGAAAAATAAGCAGCAAGCCCAAAATGGCGGCGGCAAGGCAGGGAAGCAGAAGCTTGGCGCGGCGAATGATTTTGGTGTGCTTGGATAAGGCGGTCTCGGTTTTTTTTCCGCCGCTTTTGTTTTCAAAAAAAGAATCGAGTTTTTTGTAATCTAACAAAGTTTATGCCGCTCCCACTTTTAAGCAATCGTGCAAGTGTAAAACACCGACCGGTTTGGTGCCTTCTTTAACCACCAGTTGAGAAATTTCTTTGCCGTCCATTATGTTAAGAGCTTCAGCAATTAAGGTGTCTTTGCCGACGGTTACGGGGTTTTTGGTCATGAGGTCGGTAATCTTTTTATTGAACATGTCGGCGCTGATGAAACGTCTTAAGTCGCCGTCGGTGATGAGGCCGGATAAATCTCCGTTCTTGTCAACAACCGCTACGCAGCCGAGCATTTTTGAGGTCATGGTAAGCAGAGTTTTTTCCATTGAGGCGGTTTCTTCAACCACGGGCATGGCATCTCCGCCGTGCATGAGGTCTGAAACTTTGCGCAAGACTGAACCAAGCTTGCCGCCGGGGTGGCGGGCCTGATAATCGGTTTTGGAGAAGCCTTTGCGTTCAAGCAGAGCAACGGCCAGAATGTCTCCCAGCACCAGGGTTGCGGTGGTGGATGAGGTTGGCGCCAAGCCTAAAGGACAAGCTTCAGGCGCGTTGGGAAGCTTTAACAAAACATCGCCGGCGCGGCCGAGTGAACTGTCGGGGTTTTTGGTGACGGAGATTAAGGGAATGCCGTATCTTTTGCAAAAAACCAAGATATCGGAAAGCTCTTTTGATTCTCCGCCGTTGGAGATGGCCAAAACCACATCGCTTTCGGTTAACATGCCCAAATCGCCGTGGCTGGCTTCGCCGGGGTGCACAAAGAAAGAAGGCGTGCCGGTGGAGGCCATGGTGGCGGCAATTTTTTTGCCGATGTGGCCGGATTTGCCCATGCCGGTGACAATTACGCGGCCTTTGGCGTGCTGCATTAAGTCAAGCGCTTTGCTCAGATCTTCACCCAAGGTTTCTTCCATAACTTTCAGGGCTTTAATTTCAGCCTCAATGGTTTTTTTGGCGGAAGCAATGTCGTTAGTCATTATTTAATTCTCCTAGTTTAGTATCTAGAAAAAATATTACTTTATTGGACGGATAGCAAGAAAAATCTGCCGTTTATGCAAAATTGGCACGGTTTTTGACGAGGAGGGACTTTGCGCAAAAAAATATTGATATACCGCGATTACGGATGTGACGATGTTGGCGGTTTGGTCAGAGAAATTAAAAAATATTTTACCTCTATGGGCTGCGAAATTCTTTATACGGACGCCGCCGGAATTAAGTCAGGTGATTTGAAGGAAAATGTTTTGGCATTGTTTATGCCGGGCGGCACGGTAATGTCATATGCTTTGAAGCTTGGTTTAACCGGGAATCAGAAAATTTCCGAATATGTTAAAGCCGGCGGGGTTTATTTTGGACTTTGCGCCGGAGCTTATTATGCCTGTAAAAAAGTGATTTTTGAAAAGGATGTGCCGGAACTCTCTGTTGTTTCTCAGAACAGTTTAAGTTTATTTGAGGCAACGGCGGTGGGAACACTGCATAAGGAGTTTGGCATAAGGCCGTATTCAAATGATGAAAGCTCGGCAGCGGTTGCGGGTTTGCTATGGACGGGCGGTTTGAGCATTGCACCGGCCAGCAGTTGGTTGAAAAAATCGGTTTTCGGGGTTAAGAATCTGCTGAAGGCCAGGCACAAGTGTTTTTTGAATAAGGAGCATTTTGCATATTACCACGGAGGGCCGACCTTTGAAATAGGCAAAGAAAAAAAATTGAAGGTTTTGGCGGTGTATAAGGATATTAAGGGTAAAATTCCCGCGGTTATTTCTAAAAAAATCGGCAAAGGAGCGGCAATTGCTTCCGGGGTGCATTTTGAAACAACAATGGAAGATGTGCTGGAAGGGCTGCACAAGCGGAGAATTGATAAGAAACAGGCAAAGAAAAATGCAGCTCTTTTGGATAAGCATGAGAACTCAAGAGCTGCATTGGAAGCCAGGTTGTTTGAGCTGATACTTAATAGGCTCTCATAACATCGCCTTTAACATTCCAGGAACTGTAGTGATAGGCCCAGAGAAGGTGAAAGCCGGTGTGGGTTATTTCGGCGTTGGCAAGGTAGTCGCCGTTGTATTTGGATAATATTGCAGAGACGGCTTCTTCAACGCTGGGGACATCATCCGAGGGAACAACTACAAAAATTGAACGCGAAGAAGAGGCCGAGACGTTTGAGGCTATTTTAGAGCCGCGTTCAGACACATTGTACAGGTTAATCGGCTTATCAGACAGAGCGGCGTATCTGCCGTTGCTCGCGGTGCAGGCAGAAGTTAAAAATAAGAAACTTGATGCCAGTATAATTGATAGTTTTTTCATATTTTTTTACTCCTATCTGCTTACGTTTACAACATCGCCGGTGATGGTGATGCGGTTATAGCCGAACAAAATAAACCAATTGCCTTCATCTTTAACCGAAGCATTGACCATAACGTTGCCGTTTCCGGCTTTTAAGGCGTCGTTTAAGGCATCTTCAAAGCTGGGGAAACCAATCGGAATAAAGAGCAAAATGGGCATGGTGTCCTGCCCGGTTACCTGAACACGCTTAGTGGCGCGATCCAAATCTTGAGAGTTAAACCGGGTTCCTTCAGGCACGATTACGCTTAAACGGGTGGTTTTAGCGGTGCAGGCAGAAAGCAGAAGGCCGGAAAAGAGAATTGATAATATCTTTTTCATTTTATTTCCTTTGCTGTAAATTTTAATAACACTGATATTAAACTATTATATTAGGGCGAAATAATCAAGAGGAGATGGGGAAAATATTTTTTATTTGGGGGAAATTAGGTTGGGATTGCGGCAATCTCTTTTTTATTTTTCTCTAGTATCTTATCTGCATGGGGTTTATGTTACTTTTGAGTGCAATCGTGCCCAAAAGCTTTCGCCGAATGAAATTTTCTTTCATACTTTTTGCTTGCCTAAAAAGTATTGCAAAAAGGGCAGCCTGAGTTCCGCTTTCTAAGATTTTGTAAGCTTGCCTTGCTCTCTCGCTGATGCTTTACCTCAGTGTGTTATTATTCTTTAAGTATCTTACTTTTAAGTCGGCAAAGCTACGCTCGAGCGGAGCCGCAAGACTGCGCTAACAAAATCTAAAAAGCTACACTAAGGCAGGAAAGAGGGAAAGTGGGGGGGAAGGGAAAAGGGACAAAGAGGCGTCATTGCGAGCGGCCTGTCGCGACGGAGCTCTGCAAGAGCGAAGGAGGAAGCGAAGCAATCCAGCTTAATAATATGGCCAATTAGTGCTGGATCCTTCGTAAATTTTACAATTTTCTGATCTGCACGGCTAAGGCCGATGCAGGAAAATGATAAAATTCACTCAGGATGACGAGGGGGGAGAGGAGAGAGAAGAAAACTTCGTTTTCTGGATCCCGGGTATCTAGCTTTTAATACAGTCGCTGCCGCTTCCTTATTAAAAGCAAGATAGCCGGGCATTTGCAGACAAAAATCTGACTTTAAGTCAGATTTTTGCTTAGCATGTAACAAAA
>JAVBOV010000027.1:0-11681 GCA_031550205.1 Alphaproteobacteria bacterium | reverse complement strand
CATTATTACCGGAACTTTGGGCAAAGCATTGGGCGGAGCTTTGGGCGGATATACCTCTGGGCGTAAAGAAGTTATTGAATGGCTGCGTCAGCGTTCTCGCCCGTATTTGTTCTCCAACACTTTGGCGCCGGTAATTACCGCCACTTCGGTTAAAGTCTTTGAAATGTTAAAAAGCGGCGATGAACTGCGCAAAAAGCTGGAAGACAACAGTCAGCACTTCCGTTTTGAGATGGAAAAACGCGGCTTTAAGCTGGCCGGAAAAGGACATGCGATTATTCCGGTGATGATTGGCGATGCCAAACTGGCCGGTGCTTTGGCCGAAAAAATGCTGGCAAAAGGCATTTATGTTATTGCGTTCTCTTATCCGGTGGTGCCGCAGGGTCAGGCCAGAATCAGAACACAGATGTCGGCCGCTCACTCTAAGGCTGATATTGATAAGTTGGTTAATGCGTTTGAAGTAATCGGTAAAGAATTGGGAGTTATTTAATATGAAAGCATTATCTAAGTTAAAAAAAGAAGAAGGAATTTGGATGGTTGATGCGCCAATGCCGACCATTAGTGATGACGATGTGTTGGTGAAGATTAAGAAAACCGCAATTTGCGGCACGGACGTGCATATTTATAACTGGGATGCCTGGTCGCAGGCCACAATTCCGGTGCCGATGATTGTCGGTCACGAGTTTGCCGGCGAAATTGTGGAGCTTGGCAAAAATGTTAAAGGATATAAGGTTGGCGACCGCGTTTCAGCGGAAGGGCACATTGTTTGCGGTCATTGCCGCAACTGCCGCGCCGGCAAGGTTCATCTTTGCCCCAACACCAAAGGAATCGGTGTGAACCGTCAGGGCTGCTTTGCTGAATATCTCTCAGTTCCGGCTGCAAACCTTTATAAACTGCCGGAAAAGGTTTCTGACGATTTGGGCGCAATTTTGGACCCGATGGGCAACGCCACGCACACTGCTTTGTCTTATGACTTAATCGGCGAAGATGTTTTGATTACCGGCGCCGGTCCAATCGGCATTATGGCCGGCAAAATTGCCAAGTTTGTGGGCGCCAGAAATGTGGTGATTACCGATGTTAATCCGTATCGTTTGGAATTGGCCAAGAAAATGGGCGTGACCCGCGCGGTTGACGTTTCTAAGGAAAAGCTTCAGGATATTATGAAAGAGCTGAAGATGACCGAAGGTTTTGACGTTGGTTTGGAAATGTCGGGCAATGCGGTTGCTTTTAACAGCATGTTAAAAGCCATGAAAAACGGCGGAAACATCTCTTTGCTTGGCATTTTGCCGCCGAACACCGCCATTGACTGGTCTGATGTGATTTTTAAGGGCTTGTTCCTTAAAGGCATTTATGGCCGCGAGATGTTTGAAACCTGGTATAAGATGGGCGCAATGATTGAGGCCGGTCTTGATATGAACCCGATTATTACCCACAAGTTTAAGGTTGATGACTTCCAGAAGGGCTTTGATGCAATGAGAAGCGGTCAAAGCGGTAAGGTTATTTTAGACTGGGAATAATAAAACTTCTCCCCTTTGCAAGGGGAGATTGAGAGGGGTTTGCCAATAATCATTATTCAGATGCTTTGCTAACCCACCCCAACCCAGCTTGGCGACTAGGTTTTTTTCAGAGGCTGTCGCTCTCTTCAAAGACCAAGTATTCTCGCCTGTCGTCTAAAAACAACAAATCGTTGTTGTTTTTCTTCCTCCAGTCTTGCAAAGGGAGGGAGTAAAATGAAGAATAAAAAAACCCGGGAGAAAATATCTCTCGGGTTTTTTATTGTCATTGCGAGGCCTTTAGGCCGCGGCAATCCAAGTTAATAATATGGCTATATGTTTGACCTGGATGCCAAATCAAGTTTGGCATGACAAAGATTTACTTTTCAATTAGCGGCAAACAGGCTTTGATGGCGGCGAATTGATTGTTATCAAAAAGCTCCACAAAGTTTTCTAAAGAAAATTCGGCTTTTTGGAATTTTTCTATTGCAAGATCGTTCCAGCGAGAATCTTTTTTAAACCTTTCCGGCAATTGACCGGTGTACATTAGAAAATCGAACATGTTGTCGTCGGCAAGATCTTCAGTGTTTGTACGAGAATCGAGATATAACTGAAACAGTTTTTTATCATCGCGCCACAGCAGCCATTCCGAGCAGAAATCGTCGTCATAGGTTCCGCCGAAATCTATGCTTGAGAAAAACTTTTTGACATCTTCAATTTTTTCCTGCCGCAGAGCTTTAAGCAGAACTTCCCAATCGTCGCTTTGGTTGGCGGCGAAAAGGTTAATCAGCGGGGCTAAAAAGCTCTGAAACTCAGAAGATATGGGCCCGGCATAATTGTTTTCTGCAAGGTGTATGGCAATGTCATTAAATATGCCAATTGCTTTTTCATCTTCGCTGTGCCAATGGCCGACTCCGTCGCCGAATGAAAAATATTCAATCAACTGCGGGAAAAGGTCATCGTCATAATACATGTCGTCATAAATTTCGCAGAGAGCTTGGAAAGATGTGCTGTTAACAAAATTGCGGTCTTTCAACAAGTGTCTTATTATGCTGTATGAACCAATGGCTCTGGACGCAGCACGGAAATTGAAGTTGAGGTTGGACAAACCTTGAGGGGAGACAAATATTATCTCTCCTTTAAAAACAATGGTTCGCGTGCTAATACGGCAAATCAGGCTGTTTATTTCATCCAGGGTTAAATATATAAGCCCGGATAAAAGCTTTTCAAAGGCCTCATATTGGTCTTTGTCTTTTACCTCTTTTGCAATTGTTTCAACCAAGTTGTTGCCTTGATTTCGAAGATCTATTTGACGGTTGATGCAATATTGCACAATTTCTTCAAGGGTTTCCTCTTTTTCAGGCGGTGTTTCAGCCTTTTCTCCTTCCTTGGACTTATAAAGGTCTTTGGGTGTTTTTTTGCTTTGGCCGCCGAGGCTTTCTCCGGTGGAAATGAGCCAGTTGGCAAATCTTTTTTCTTTTTTCATAATAGTTTGGTTTTTTATATTAATAATTGAACATATGTTTATTTAATTTGAGGCTGCAGGATAACAGGCTTTTGTGAAAATTGCAACTATTTTCGTTGACTTTTGTCTAAATAGTTTTAAGGTGGCGGTTTGAAAAAGAATTATTAACAAAATTAAAAACATATAATTATGGAAGCAACAGAATTTAGAACTATGGCTTTGGATTATATCCAAGAGCACCATGTGCCAAAAAGTATCTTAAACATTGGGATTCACGGTTCGGCAATGGGGCAGGTTCGCCCGCATTCAGATGTTGATCTTTATTGTATTTTATCTGAAATTGAGCCGAGCGCTTTTGACTTTTTGAACGGCTTTATGGAGCATTTGTGCGCTAATGCCGACAACTGGGTAGATTTGATGCTGGGATATTTGGAAAATGCCAATACCTCTTTTCATATGAACCAGTTCTGCATTGTCACTTTGCAGAACAGGCATGTTCCGCTTTATGGAGACAACCTGTGGGATAATTTGGAAAAGATGAAAGAAAATGCTCTCGGCGTGCCGATTGAAGTTTGTGCTTTGGAAGAATTTGCTTCTGCCGGGCGTAAGCTGCGCAAAGTTTTGACGGATATGAACAAGTGGCAGATTATGTCTATTAAACCGGCGTTTGACGTTGGTTTTGTTGAATGCTGCTCTAATCAGGCGATTGAAGCCAAGGCGGTTTCTGCGGCCAAGCAGATTTTGACAGCTTGCGCTTTTGCGATTGTGATTAAACAGATTAAATCTAACGGCGGCGGATTTAAGTTCAGCAAGGCAACGGCACCGGAGCTTTTTGAACGAAAGTTCGGGGTTATTTCAGAGCTGCCGAGGCTGGCGCATGAGATTTATTATAATGATTCTCGCGGTATAGATTTGAATAACTTTATTGAATATTGTTTTGAATGGTTTGGCATTCAGAACGATGTTGAAAAAGAGCTGTTGAAGATTATTTAGTGTGCAAAAAACGGGAGGGGTTAAAGCCTTCCGTTTTTTTTGATTCGGATGATTTGTTTGGCTGGATTGCTTCGCTGTGCTCGCAATGACGTTTTTTTATATTTTAACTGGAAAAATTGCTTGACTTAAGGTTGTGATTGGCATATTAATTCTTTCGATTATGCGTGCGTAGCTCAGTTGGTAGAGCAAATGACTCTTAATCATTGGGTCGGCGGTTCGAATCCGCCCGCGCGTACCATATAATAAAAGCCACCCCTTGCGGGTGGCTTTTGTTATATGTTATTGGGGGTTTGAACCGCCGAGGCCTACCAATAAAAAGTGAAAAACTAAATTTAACGTCAAGTTCGTATAACTACCTCAAACATAATGTCACCTTAGGTTTTGATGATTTAAGGTTATATGCAATAATTGCGGATGCTATCAAGCAGCACAGTCCGTAAAAGCTTCTAATTCTTTGGTTTTCTATGCTAAAAGTTCTTTTAATTTGCTCAATTACCGTTTCCACAATTCCTCTTTTATAAAGCAAAGCCTTGTCAAGTCTTGTCATTGGTTGTTTTTTCATGTTTTTTCTAACTTTTGTTATCAACCTCAGTCCTTGTTTTTTAAGCTCGACCTTGTGTTTTTCGCTTATATATCCCTTGTCTCCAAACAATTTGCCGGTTAAATCTTTGGTCATTTTTTCAAGCCCAATACGGTCATCTTTATTGGCTTTTGAGAAGTAAACGTCCATAATTTCTCCCTGATGATTTATAATCAAATGCAACTTAAAGCCATAAAACCAACCCATGGAATGATGCCCGCGTGAGGCAATGCCGTTCAGCACTTTGTGGTTGTGTATTCTTCTGTTATTACACACTTTTATTGGTGTGGAGTCGATAAAATATACGCCTGTTTTTTGCCCTTTTTGAGATTGTAAATATGCGAGCATCAAAAACAAACAAGACTTTTGAAGTCTTAAAAACCAAGAGTATGAGGGGATAGTTTTTAACGCCCGTTTTAGCTTGGCGTTTTCTTTGAAGTAAAACGTTTTGAAGGTTTTATAACCACTAAATTGGTAGGCAATGAGTATTGTTGCAATGGTGCAAAGTTCATAATTGCTTGGTTTATAACGTTTTTTACTCTCCAGTAAATGTCGTTGAAAAGTTGTTTTATTTTGATTGTAAAATTTAGAAATAGATTTTAATATCTGAGATGTAAGAATGTTCACAATGCTTCTCCTTAAACGCCAATTTAAAAAGATTCATTGTGCAACATTTTTACACTTTTAAAAAGAAAAAACTGCTCGATTTTATTAAAAATCAGCAGTTCTTTTTGTATGAATAGCCCAGATTATATAGCGTTAATAGAGTTATACGAATCTCGCGTTAAATTTACTATTGAATTAACTGCAAATGAGGGATAAATTGTTGGCAGGATTATGGTAAAAAAAGGAGTTTACAGATGAAAAAAGTGTTATACGGAATATTGATTTTGCTGGTGATTGTTGCCGGCGGAGCTTATTATTTGATGAACAATCTGGGATGGGTTGTGAAGAAGGTGGTTAACAAATACGGTTCGGAAGTAATCGGCACGGCGGTCGACATTGACGGATTTGACTTGTCTATTACGGACGGCACGGCCTCTATTAAGCGTTTGACCCTTGCCAACCCGAAGGGATATAAGACACCGTATTTGTTTGATATGGAAGAAATTGCGGTTAAAATTGATGTTAAGAGTTTAACCTCCAACACAATTGTAATTAACAAGATTGAAGTTAAAAAACCCGATGTGACTTACGAGATGGTGTCTTTGACCAAAAATAATATTTCAGATATTCAGAAAAATATCAGCAATTATTCTGCAAAAAGCGCCAAAACAGCCAAGACTGAGACCAAGAAAGAGACCCAATCTTCAGGCAGCGAAACCAAGGTGATTATTGACAACTTGACAGTTGACAAGGGAAGCTTGCGCGCGGTTACATATTTGCAGGATAAGGAAACCAGTGCAAACGTCAGTCTGCCGGTGATTATGATTAAAGATATCGGCAAATCTAAAAAAGGCGATGATATTGCCACGGTTATTTCTAAGATTATGTCTCAGATTTTAACAACAGCCTCTCAGACCATTGTTAACAACAATTTGGCTGATTTGAAAGGCGTTGCTCAGGAAAATCTGGATAATGCCGTCAGCTCTGCCAAAGACAGAGTTAATGAAACTAAAGAGATTTTTAATAATCTGACAAAGTTCTAACTGAAGTTAGTGACAAGTGAAGAGAGAAAGGTGAAAAGTGTCGGAAGGCACTTTTTGCTTTTTTATTTGATGGCATCTTTGATGATTTCTTCGGTTAAGAGCTGCGGCAGAATTTTATAAGCGCGGTTTTTGCCGTCATAATAAACATAAAGCGGCACAGAGTTGCGGCCGTAGTTTTCAAGAGCAGTGGTAATCTCTTTATCTTCGTTGGTCCAGTCGCCCTTGAAAAGGACGATTTTTTTCTTTTTTACCAGTTGGTCAAAGGTATCGGAGTTCAGGGCAATTTTTTCATTAATAATGCAGGTGATGCACCATTTGGCAGTGAAGTTTAGGAATACACGCTTGTCTTCAGCCACCAGTTGGTTGACTTGTTCTTTGTTATAAGCCTGCCATTTGCCGCCGTTTAGTTCAATATGAAAAATCTGATTGCACAAAACCCAGCCCAGCCAAAGGCAGGTTAAAAACACCGGAAAAGCAAAAATCTTTTTTAAGGTCAGCATCCAGCGGCCGGGTTTGGGCAGGGTTCTGTGCACAATTTCAGGGAAAAAGCAGATGAGACTGAAAGGAAGCGCGTAACCGACGCTTATGGCCAAAAAGACGGGGTAATATATGTCTATGGGTTTGGAGAGCGTATAACCTATGGCAACGCCCATGAAAGGGGCGGTGCAGGGGCTGGCAATGACCACCGAAAAGAAACCGGTGCAAAAGGCGTTGAGCTTGTGGCTTTTGAATACAAAAGAACCCAGGCGGTTGGACAAGGCGTTGTTGAAGTTTATAACGTCTAAGAACATGAGCATGATGACCAGAAAGATAATGATCATGATGCTGACGAAAACCGGAGATTGAAGCTGGAAGCCCCAGCCGATGTAATCTCCTTTTAATCTTAAGAAAATTAAGATGGTGGCGATGATTAAGAAAGAAAACACAACGCCCAGGAAATATAACAGGCCTTCGGCAATGTTGTCTTTATGGATGTGCTGCACCAGCGAGAGTGCCTTGATGAAAAGAATGGGAAAAATGCAGGGCATGAAGTTTAAGATCAGCCCGCCGATAAAGGCCATGAGAATTATAATTTCAAAATTTATATTGTCATGAGCGGGGTAAACCGTCAGGTTTTGGGCAGGGGTTAATTTGAGGTTGTAGTTTTTGCCGTCGACATTAAAAACTCCTTCCAGTTCATCAAAGTTTTCATTTTCAAGGTGAATTTCCAAAGAAATGCGGTCTTTTTTGGAACCGACTTTTTGTTCGGCACTGTTGACAATTAAGTCCGGCTTGGTCGGAATGAATAAGATTTTATGAAATTCCTGACGGAAGTTTTCAATATTAATGAGCAGCTTTTTATATTTCTTAACCTCAAATTGAGCTTTGGCCGGAATATTCTGCGGAAAAGTTCTTTCGGCATTTTGAAGCTCTTCTTTCCAGTCTTTATTAATGCGGGCATGCTTTTTGACCACAGGCAGAGTGAAGTCTATTTTTAAGAGGCCGGGAACACATTCTTCGCGGCAGGCCAGCCATGAGGCAAAAACGGAAAAATGTTCTCGATCGCCAATCAGTTTTTTGGGGGCTTTGACCTTGAATTTGAAATATGCAGTTTGAGAATAGCCATATTGAACAAGGTCTTCAAACATAAATTTTTCAGGACCGCTTTGACCGTCAGGTTCAATTTGGTAGCCTTCGGGCATTTCCCATTTGATTTTGGTGGTTAAACCGGCGTCTCCGGGGTTGAGCCAATATGTGTGCCAGCCGTTGAACATGTCCAAGCGAACCAAAATGCTGAACTCGGCGTTGGCCGGAACCTGGGTTAAGGAAGGGATGACAGTGACGCTGACTTTGTCGGTTTTTTCAGGAAAGACCAAAGCTTCAGCTTTGAGAGGAGCCGATAAGAGGAAGAAGGTTAAAAACAGAAGCTTAAGTTTTTTCATTTTTTGGCGATTATAAAGCTGTAATAGGCACTGACCAGAACGCTCATGGCTTTAATGAGGCACAAGACACCGAGCAGAATGGCAATGGGCATAAACAATTCAGGCATGATGCAGAGAATTACCAAGGCAATTAAGGTTTCAAAGCCTTGGGCCAAGCCGCCGAGATAAAACGGAGACTGGTTGAGTTCAAGCTTTTTGGCCTTGTTGTTTTTATATGCCACAACCGCATATGCCAGCAGGCTGCAGCTTGAGGCGGTGAAGGCAAACAAAAGGAAACAGGCGGACAGTGCATTTTGGGCGGGGTCGGCCAAAGCAAAGCCCAGGATAACGCCGGCATAAAAGACGTAATCAAGGCAGGCATCAAGGAAGGTTCCGAAGTCTGTTACTTTGGAATGGCGGGCGATTGCGCCGTCAAGGGCGTCAAACAAGCGGTTGCCCAAGATGCAGAGCAGGGCGTAAAAATACATTTCCATTGCCAAAAAGTTGATGGCAAAGATGCCGACCATGAAGCCCATGATGCTGACCCAGTTGGCAGAAATGCCCCATTTGGCCATTTTTTTGCCGATGGTGTTGAAGCTTTGCTGCAAATGCGAATGAATGGCGGTGCAGCAAACAGCCGACCGGCGGGCAGCGCTTTTGAGCCTGGAGTTTATATTGTGCGGCATTATAAGAATCCTTTTGACTGGTGTATATGTAGTATATATTATAGTAATACACACAGATTATTTAAAGAGAGTTAAATTTTATGAGATGGTTTAAATATGTTTTAGTTTTTTTATTGGCGGCGGCAGTTGCGGCATATTGGCAAAAAAAAGCCGGCGACGACGTGGTGGTTCTATATGGTCAGACCATGGGAACATATTATAATATAAAAGTTAAAACAGTTAATAAAGACAAGATGTTAGGTAAACAAGTTAAGGAAGAACTTGAGTTTATTAACGCGCACATGTCGGTGTTTGATCCGCTTTCGGAGATTTCAAAAATTAACCACGAAAAAGCCGGCGTTTGGGTAGATTTATCTAAGGATTTGTCTGCTGTTTTGAAAAAAGCATATGAAATTTATCAGATGAGCGGCGGATATTTTGATCCGACAGTCGGAAAACTGGTGGATGTTTGGGGGTTTGGTGTTTCGCAGCAAAAAAAATATCCTTCCAAAGAAGAGATTGCCTCAGTGCTGGCGTATTCCGGTTTTGATAAGATTGAATTTTCGGCAGATTTTTCAAAATTGAGAAAAAAAGACACCAGAACTTATCTTAATTTATCCGCTCTGGCAAAAGGATATGGAGTGGACAGGGTTTATAATCTGCTGAAGGATTTGGGATATAAGAATTTTGTGGTGGAAATCGGCGGAGAGGTCAGAACATTCGGCCTTAAGACCGATGACGGAGCAAGCTGGAAAATCGGCGTGGTGGAGCCGGGAACCGACAGAAATGAATATGTGGTGGAGTTGAAAGATTCTTCAGTGGCAACATCTGGAGATTATCGCAACTTTTATTATTTGGAAGGCAAGCGTCTTTCACACACCATATCTCCCAAAACCGGGTATCCGGTTGAGCACAACCTGACTTCGGCAACCGTGTTTGACCAATCGTGCATGACCGCGGACGCTTTGGCCACCGCTTTTATGGCCATGGGAGAAACCAAGGCGCTTGATTTTGCCAACAAAAACAATTTGGCGGTTATTTTATTTATTAAGGATCACAGCGGCAAAATTTCTCATATCATATCTAAGCCGGCGCAGAAAATTTTGGAGAAGAAATAAATGGAAGGCGTGGTGGTTGGCACCAAAGACGGCTTGGTTCAGGTCGATGTGCGTTTGAGTACGGCATGCGAAGGGTGTCTGCATAAGACAGTTTGCGCAATGGGCAGCGGCTGCCGCTCCAGAATTATTGAGGTTAAAACAACCAAAGAATATGCGCCGGGGCAAAAAGTTGAGGTGTTGATAAGCAACGGCTTGGGAATGGCGGCGGTTTTGATAGGCTATGTTTTGCCTTTGTTTTCGGTGCTGGCGGCTTTGGTAAGCGTTTATGCGCTGACGGGCAGAGAAATTTTGGCGGCGGTGTGCGGGCTTTTGGTTTTGGCGCCGTATTATTTGTTTTTGAAAATGTGCAAAAAGCGCCTGGATAAGAAATTTAGGTTTGAAATTGAATGATTCTGTGATAACGTGAGGCTTATGTTGAATTTTATGTCTGAAAATTTTTGGATTATTGCCAATATTTTGGTGTTGACCGGCATTGCTCTGGCTGCAGCGGCAGTGTTGTATTTTGTTTCTAAAAAATTTGCGGTTAAGGAAAACCCCAAGATTGATAATGTTGAGGCAATGCTGCCCGGAGTTAACTGCGGTGCCTGCGGCAAAGCCGGATGCAGAGATTTTGCAAATGCCTGCGTTAAGGCTTCCAATGAGGAATTTGCCCATTTATTTTGCCCGGTGGGCGGAAAAACCACAATGCAAAAAGTGGCGGAATTTTTAGGCTTTACGGTGGGAACAAGAGAAGCGACGGTTGCCGTATTAAGGTGCCAGGGAACATGTGAAAATGCACCGGACAAGATTGTGTATTCGGGCTTGAAAAGCTGCCGCCTGGCATCCAGAGTTTCCGTTGGCAAAAGCGGGTGTCCGAACGGGTGCATGCGCTTTGGAGACTGCACCAGAGTCTGCAAGTTTGACGCTTTGCATATCGGTGAGAACGGAATTCCGGTGGTGGATGAAAGCAAGTGCACATCTTGCGGAGCGTGCGTTAAGATTTGCCCGAGGTCTTTATATGAACTGCGGGCAAAAAACGACGGCAAAAGGGTTTTTGTTGCCTGCCGCAACGTGCAGAAAGCCCAGTTTGCCCGCAAGAACTGTAAAACCGCCTGCATCGGGTGCGGCAGATGTACCGCAATCAGCAGTTTGATTAAGGTTGAAAACAATCTTTCTTATATTCCGGCAAGCGTTGATGCGAAAGAATTTGGAGATGCTTTGGCCAAATGCTGTCCGACCAAAGCGATTGTTTATACGGGAGGGGAGAGATGAAAAAAATTAAAACCTTCCATATGGGCGGAATTCACCCTGAGAAGTTTAAGCTTACCACCGACATTGCCATTGAGGATGCCGGTCTGCCGGAATATGTTTATATTCCAGTGAAGCAACATATCGGCAGTCCGGCCAAGATTATGGTGAACAAGGGCGACAAGGTTAAGGTCGGCACGCTTCTGGCTGACGCCGACGGCATTGTTTCAGCCGATGTGCATTCTTCGGTTTCAGGAGAGGTGGTTAAGATTGAAGAAACCGAAGGCGGCATCGGTTATTGGGAAATTATGATTACGATTAAGGTTGAGGGCGACGAGTTTGAAAAAAACATTGATACCTCAACAGAGGTAATTACGGAAATTAAAGACACTCCGGAACAGATTGTTAAGAAAATCAGGAGCGGAGGAATTGTCGGCATGGGCGGAGCAGGGTATCCGACCCCGATTAAGACCAGCACGCCTGAAGGCAAAAAGGTTAAGTATCTTATTTTGAACGGAATTGAATGCGAGCCGTATTTGACCGCTGACGACCGTTTGATGGTGGAGCATGCCGAAGAAATTATTATCGGCGCC
>JAVBOV010000015.1:0-28221 GCA_031550205.1 Alphaproteobacteria bacterium | reverse complement strand
TCCTCCAGGTTCACGACGAACTGGTCTTTGAAGCTCCTGATGATGAAGTTGAAAAAGTATCCCAAATTATCAACTCCGCCATGGAAACCTCCTCCAAATTCTCCGTCCCCCTAACCGCCGAAGTAGGTATAGCCGACACCTGGTCCGAAGCTCATTAAAAATACTATAATTGTAATCAAAAATTCTTGTTGAAAACATTTGGAAAAATGCCGATTCTTCTTGGGTTTTTCGGGCTTTCGGTGTATATTTTCCATAGTTTAAAATTTGAGTAAAAAAGGACGATAATTTAAGATGAGTGAAGAAGTAAAAAACAACGAATATGGCGCAGATTCAATCAAGGTTTTAAAGGGTTTGGACGCAGTCCGCAAACGCCCCGGAATGTACATTGGTGACACCGATGACGGCACCGGCCTTCATCACATGATTTATGAAGCCCTGGACAACGCAATTGACGAGGCTCTGGCCGGTTATTGCGACAAAACCGAAGTAATCTTAAATCCCGATGGTTCAGCCACCGTGCGCGACAACGGCCGCGGCATTCCGGTCGGCATCCACAAAGAAGAAGGCGTTTCTGCGGCCGAGGTTATCATGACCCAGCTTCACTCCGGCGGCAAGTTCGACAGCAACTCATACAAAGTCTCCGGCGGTTTGCACGGTGTGGGTGTGTCGGTTGTTAACGCTCTCTCTACTTGGCTCAAGCTCCGTATCTGGCGTGAAGATAAAGAGCATTTAATCACCTTTGCTCACGGTGTTGTTACTGAGTCTCTAAAAATTATCGGTGATGCCAAAGGCTGCCACGGCACCGAAATCACCTTTCTTCCCTCGCCGGAAACCTTCACCATGACCGAGTTCAACTTTGAAACCTTGGAACGCACCATGCGTGAAAAAGCTTTCTTAAACTCCGGCGTGTTTTTGACCCTGACCGACAACCGCGAAGCCGAACCTCGCGAGGTTAAGTTTCACTATGAAGGCGGTCTGACGGCATTCGTTAACCATTTAAACAAAGCCAAACAGCCCCTCCATGAAAATGTCATTGCCTTTGAGTTGGAAAAAGACAACATCACCGTTGAGGCCGCAATGCAGTGGACCAATGCTTATAATGAAAGCATGCTCTGCTTCACCAACAACATTCCGCAAAAAGACGGCGGCACTCACCTGGCCGGCTTTAGAGGCGCTTTGACCAGAAGCTTGAACAACTATATTACTGAAAACAATCTTTTGAAAAAAGAAAAAGTGGTCTTAACCGGTGAGGACATGCGCGAAGGTTTAAGCTGCGTCCTTTCTGTAAAAGTTCCTGATCCTAAGTTTTCTTCCCAAACCAAAGACAAACTGGTTTCCTCAGAAGTTCGCCCGGCGGTTGAAAATGTTGTGGCTGAAAAACTTACCGAGTGGTTGGAAGAACACCCTGCTGAAGCCAGAAGCATTGTCGGCAAAATCATTGAGGCCGCCACTGCCCGCGAAGCCGCCCGCAAGGCCCGCGAACTGACCCGCCGCAAAGGCGTGCTTGATTTTGCGTCCCTGCCCGGCAAGCTTGCCGATTGTCAGGAAAAAGACCCGGCTCTTTCAGAAATCTTCATTGTTGAGGGAGATTCCGCCGGCGGCTCTGCCAAGCAGGGGCGTGACCGCAAAAATCAGGCCATTCTTCCCTTAAAAGGAAAAATCTTAAACGTGGAGCGAGCCCGCTTTGACAAGATGTTAAACTCCGCCGAAATCGGTACCCTGGTAACCGCGCTGGGCACCGGCATCGGCCGCGATGATTTTAACATTGAGAAGTGCCGTTACCACAAAGTAATTATCATGACCGATGCCGACGTCGACGGTTCACATATCCGCACTCTGCTTCTGACTTTCTTCTATCGCCAAATGCCTGAGGTAATTGAAAAGGGCTATATCTACATTGCTCAGCCTCCGCTTTATAAAGCGCAAAAAGGCAAATCAATTTTATACTTAAAAGACGATAAAGAAATGGACGACTATCTGGTGCGCGGCGGCTGCGAAGAGGCTGTTCTCTTAAAGCACGGCGGCGAGCAGGTTGCCAATCAGGACTTAATTGCCTTGGTTGATAACACTCGCAAATTAAGAAATGTTATCGGCTCCATGAGCAAAAAGGCTCCTGAAAAGATTATTGAACAAATGGCCATCCACGGTTTGTTTGACGGCGCTTTACAGGCGGATTTAACCAAGTTCAGAGAGAAATCCAAAGACTTGGCCATACACCTCGATTCTCTCGAGGCGGAATATGACAAAGGCTGGAAGGCGGTTGTTGAATCTGACGGCTCCATAACCTTCACCAGAACTCTGCGCTCGGTTGAAGAAAAACACCATATTGCCAATTATATATTGGAAAGCCCCGAGGCCAAAGCCTTAAACGAGATGAAATCTTTCCTGTTTGAAAACTTTGCCGTTCCTTCCAAGCTGGTCTCCAAAACCGGTCTTGAAAAAGACATTCACGGCCCTGTGTCCTTGGTTGACGCCGTAATGGCTGCCGGCAAAAAGGGCATTTCCATCCAGCGTTACAAAGGTCTGGGTGAAATGAACGCCGAACAGCTTTGGGAAACAACGTTGGATCCTGAAGCCCGTTCATTGCTGCAGGTTAAGGTTGAACACATGGACGAAGCCGATGAAGTCTTTTCAACCTTAATGGGCGATGTTGTTGAGCCTCGAAAAGAGTTCATCCAAGAAAACGCCCTTAACGTGGTTAACTTAGACATTTAATTTAAACCGTCATTGCGAGGAGCGAAGCGACGTGGCAATCTCAGCAAATTTAAAGAGCGTTGCAGCAGCAAGCATATTATTAATCCCTGCCCAAGCCTTTGCCGGAGATGTTGAATACGGCATCTCAGGCTCGGCTCAAGGGTTATACGGCTATTCCGACGTTGCCGAGCGTTATGAAAAAGAAGATGACAATAATGACTGGAAAGGCAAGGCCGAGGTTAATCTGTTCTTAGAAAAAGAATTTGATGAAGACACCAAGCTCGGCCTTTACCTTGACGTTATGAAAGGCTTCAACAAAGGCCAAAAAGATTATAACAATGGCGATTGGGGCAAAGAGCTTTACACCACCGCCGACACCGCTTACGGCCGCCTCATGCTTGGCGAAACTTACAACGTCGGCTATCAGTTTTATCAAGGCTTAAACAATCTTGGCGATATCGACGCCTCAAGCTTCATCTCCAACCCCAACTGGGACAGAGGCCGCCACAAAGCCAGCTACAAAACCTTAAATACTGCAGCCCTAAACACTGATGGCGTAGCACCCAAAGCCACTTACATCACCCCTGAAATTTACAGCACCTACGCCGGCGTTACTTATGTGCCCAATATCTACAACCGCCGCGGTTTGGTTGATGTCCACGCGCCTTATGACGATGAAGACGGCTACGTTCTGGCGTTGCTTAACCAGCAAAGCTTCGGCAGCATAGACGTTTCAAGCTCGCTTGCTTACGCCGAATATGGCGGAGATGATAAAGAATATTCCGCCAGCATAAGCGTTTATCGCGCCGGTTGGACCTTGGCCGGCGGCTTTCGCAAAACTTATATAGATGGCAATAAACATAATATCGCCGCAGACTTAAGCGACAACTACCGCGAAGGCAAAGCCTATGACCTCGGCATCGGCTATGAAATTGGCCCATATGAAGTGGCGCTGACCTATTATAACGCCAAAGCAGATAACACCGATAATGAAGACAAATTATTTGTGCTATCAAACAAATATCAATATAACAAATATCTGGACTTTTACTTGGCTGCGGCTCATGTAGAGTATCAGGGAGAAGATAAAACCGTTGATAACAATTCCAAAGGCTACACCTTCATAACCGGAGTGGGGTTCAAATGGTAAACTTAAGATTCATTGCAAAAGAAACCCTTTTCTCATCGGATTTAAAAGAGCAGATATCCTTGCACCTGCCGGGCTTCAACCTTTTAACCGAAAGCACGGACACCTCTTATGACATCTTGATAATTGATGAAAACAAAGAAAAGCTGAAAGATTTTACCGATTACAAGCTGCCGATTTTTTTGCTGCTTTCCGAGGCCGATAATTCTAAAAAGCCCGGAAACTGCAAAGTGCTGTTAAAGCCTTTGTCGCTGCGCAAACTTTTGGACGATTTGCAGTCTTGCATCAATCTTTATGAAAACACCGATGAAGCTTTGTTTTGTTTCAATAAATATGAACTAAGCCCGATAAAAAAAGAAATCTTAAATCTAAGAAATAAGAAGACGATAAAACTAACTGAAAAAGAAGTCTCGATTTTAAAATATCTTTATAAACTCGGCGACAAAGTCGCCTCTAAGAATGATCTGTTAAAAGAAGTCTGGGGCTACAACCCCGACATCACCACCCACACCATCGAAACCCACATCTACCGCCTTCGCCAAAAAGTGGAGCAGGGCGCCAAAGATTCGCAAATCATCGAAACCATCGACAACGGCTACCGTCTGATTAGATAAAATAAAAAACGTCACCCATTCCTGTCATTCCGGAAAAATTTTGCAATTTTTCTGTGTCGACCACTCGCTAAGTAAAAACATGACTAAATGTCATATTTTTATCTGCAAGAGCAAGACTATCTTAGCAAATGAGGGCATTATTGCCCGAAATGAGCCTAGATACTCTTGGGAGCACAGGCAAAAAATTGAAAAATTTTATCCGGAATCCAGGTAATGTTGCTATTTTCAAATCAAACTAAAAACCTAAATATTTTTCACCATTAATAAATCTCTCCGCCATATCATCTCTTATACTTCAGCGGGTTTTTCTGCCTCTTAAACTTAAACAGCCCCTGATCCAAATCAACATCTTGCTTAGTATCATACAAAGAAAGCACCACCTCAACGCTTTGCGGGTCCACAATTTTCCATTGCTTCAACTCAAACGGGTCGTTGCTGAAAATTAAAGTAATCGGGCCGATATCGCCTTTTTCCTTATAATCTATGGTCGCCGAGGTCATTCCGGCGTCTTTATAAAACTTGGTGATTTTAATTTTCTTGCCGTCAATTTTAATGTCGTTGGCCAAAATCAGCGAGGCCGGCACATCGTCATAATCAATATGCGTAACCTGGTCTAATTCCTTGTCATTATAAACAATATATTCACCGTCGCCGATAATTGTTACCGAGGTTGGAGCATCATACTGCATATTAATCTTACTTGGTTTCTGAATATAAAGCTTGCCTTCGGCCGCATTGCCGTTGCTGGCTGTCTGAATAAAGCGGGCTTCCATGGTTTTGATATTGTTAAGATAATCTTCAATCTGCTTAACATCCTCAGCGGTCTGCGCATTTGCAGAGCCTGCAAACAACAAAGCAATAATCCAAAATCCCTTCCTCACTGTCCGTTCCTCGCTTTAAAAACTCCGTTTTCCAAACCCTGAATCTCCTTATCAGTCTCTGCCATTTTAAGCCGGTGCAAAGAAAAAGCAACATATTCTTTTTCTCTCTCAATGCCAATAAAATTGCGCTTCAGCTTCTTGGCGACCACTGCGGTGGTGCCGCTGCCCAAAAACGGGTCAAGCACCACATCACCCTCTTTGCTAGAGGCCAAAATCAGCTTGGCAATCAGTTTTTCCGGTTTCTGCGTCGGGTGCGGAGTGTTTTCCTTCATCGACCAAAACGGAATGGAAATGTCCGTCCAAAAGTTTGAAGGGTGCGTGAACCTGGTCTTGTCTTCCTCTTTCCAATCTTTGGGCTGTCCTTTGTGGTCGCGATAAGGCGCCAGCACCGGCCGCTGAATTTTAACCGCTTCAATATCAAAAAAATAATCCTCGGATTTTGTAAAAAACCAAATATCTTCCACACAGTTTTTCCAATTGTTCTTGGCTCCTCGGCCTTTTTCTCTTTCCCAGCTGATGCGGTTTTGCAAAACAAAATATTTGCCGGCAATCTCCGGAATAATAATAGAAGTCTTCCAGTCTGAGCAAATATAAACGCTGGCGTTGTCTTTAAGCACTCTGATTGTTTTCTTAATCCACCTCTCAAACCACTTCTTATATTCCTCCATATCCATTTCTCTAAAAGTCTTAGAGCCGAATATTTTGGTAAGATTATACGGCGGATCGACAATCATCAAATCAACGGAATCATCGGGAATGCAGTCTAAGGCTTGCAGCGCGTCTTGAAAAATCACCTTGTTTAAAACAAAGTCGCTGCTGACCTTCGTCAACAGCTTAATTGCATCTTTGGAATAAGTGTTTATTTCCTTCTGGCTCAATTCCAAAGTCTTATTTCGAGGCGCCTTATTCTTCATTAAATTTGTCATTAATCAGCTTTTTCAAAGCGTCCATGGCCTTTTTGCAGTCTTTGCCTTTGGTGGTAATTTTAATAGTTGTGCCCTTGGCTGCCGCCAGCATCATCAAACCCATAATTGAGCAGCCGTCGACGCACTGACCGATTCTCTCCACCTCGCAATCCACTTCCATGTTTTCAATTGCCTTAACAAAAGCGGCGGCGGCTCGGGCATGAATGCCTTTTTGGTTCTTAACCTCCAAAATTTCTTCACATATATTGCTCATTTTTTTCCCAATAATTCAGATGCAATATTAATATATTTTTTGCCGGCTTCCTGCGCGCCTTCAACAGATGCTTTAAGATCTTTGTCTTTGCGCAAACTTGCCAGCTTAATCAGCATCGGCAGGTTAACCCCGGCCAAAACCTCAATCTTCGGGTTGTCCATTAAAGAAATGGCCAAATTGGAGGGCGTTCCTCCAAACATGTCGGTCAAAAGCACCACGCCGTGCCCTTTGTCAACCTCTTTAATCTTGGTCAAAATCTCTTTGCGGCGCATGTCCATATCATCTTCCGGCCCAATGCAAACCGCTTCAACTTGCGGCTGTTTTCCAACCACATGCTGCATGGCAGAGATAAATTCAGAGGCTAAATTGCCGTGTGTAACAAGAACAATCCCAATCATTATTTGCCGCTCGCCCAAGTTTTAACTGCGCCAAAGGTCTTAAGCGCGTCTGCCTTGGTTTTGGCCTTAACCAGTTCGTCGGCTCTGGTTTGCTTTCCTTCAAAAACAATTTCCTCAACGTTTTCAACCGGCACGCCGTAAACGCGCTCAACCATTTTGCCCTTCAATTCCACAATCATCACAAACTCTGAAGAAGCCAGCGGGTCAACGGTTTCTTTGTCAATATTTTCAAGCTTAACCGCCAATCTTCCGTCTCTTTTCAAAAGGGCGGTTTTCTTACTGTCAAACTCCAAAACCGGGTTCACCGGCAAACCGTCGCGCGCGTCAATAAAAATGGCCAACTCACCATATTTATTTTGAATAATCTCATAAAAATCCTGTTTTTCAATCAGTGTATAATATTGCGTTTCCATAAATCCCCCACCGGTTAAATCTAAATTAACAACATTCTATTACACTGGCAGATAATAGTCAATTCAAGGTTAACAGGCATGGAAAAATCACCCATAAAATTCATTTTGCACTACGTGAAGCTTTTCAAATGGCTTTTCTATAGTCTTTCTGCCATAAATATATTAAGCAAACTGGGCAGTTATCTCAGCCTTTTTTACGCCGCCAAGCTTTATGATATCGTTGCCAAGACGGAAAATGTTCATTATTGGCAAGACATATATTTTTATCTGTTTTTGGCGCTCTCATGCCAGTTAACCAGCATCCTTTGCTTTGAACTTACCATATATTTTGCCAGCAAGCTGTTTCCCAAAAGCGATACAATTGTGGTCAGAGATGTTCTTGACCACGTCAACCGCCACTCCATTTCTTATTTCACCGAAAAAATGTCGGGAAACATATCTAACAAAATATCGCAAATATCTGAAGGCATCAGAGGTTTTTTTGACATATTGTTCCAGTTTATAGATATAACCGTTTCACCGCTAATCGTCATTATCTTGCTTTCCATGCAAAACGCCGTCTTCTCTCCGGTAATGCTTGTCTGGATTATGATAATGGTCTTTTTAGGAATTAGTTTTGGCAAACAAAGAAGAGCAAGCTCGGAAGAATATGAACTGATACGCAGCCGCACCCAAGGCATAATTGTTGACAGCATTTCCAATTATAGTGAAGTTAAAAGTTTTGCCAATTACAAGTTTGAACGCAGATACTTAGGTCTCAACTTAAGAAGGTTAAGATTGTCCAACTTAAAAGACAGAATGACCCATTTTAAGTTTCACCTAACCCAAAATCTAATAACCTTTTTTTCAGTGGCTCTTTTTGCTTTTTTCACCATTTGGCTCTTAAAAACCGGCAGAATAGACACTTCTGTTTTTATATTTGCCAACATCAGTTTTGCCAACCTAAGCGGCCTAATTTTTAACATTGGTTATTCCACCAACAATCTTTTTCGCATTCTTGGCACAGTGCAGGCCGGCCTGAACACCCTTGCCGTAGAACCGGAGATAAAAGACAGCCCCAAAGCATATGATTTCAAAGCCGACAAAGCCGAAATTGTTTTCGATAAAGTCAGCTTTGCTTATAATGGCCACAAAAACTTATTCAATAATCTGAACTTAAAGATTAAACCCGGAGAAAAAGTCGGCATCGTCGGTCATTCCGGCGCCGGCAAATCCACCTTCATCAAGCTCATTGCCCGTTATTTTGACATCAAGCAGGGCACCATTAAAATCAACGGTATCGACATCAGAAACATAACCCAGGATTCTCTACACAAACACATCGCTACCATCCCTCAAGACGTCTGCCTCTTCAACCGCAGTTTAATGGACAACATCCGCTATGGCCGCACCACCGCCAAAGACGCCGAGGTCTTTGCCGCCGCCAAAAAAGCCAACGCCGATGAGTTTATAAAAAAACTTCCCAAAGGCTATAGTTCAAAAGTCGGCGAGCGCGGCACAATTCTCTCCGGCGGAGAGCGTCAGCGCGTCGCCATTGCCCGCGCCGTCTTGAAAAACGCCCCGATTCTGATTTTTGACGAAGCCACCTCATCGCTGGACAGCCACAGTGAGCAGCACATTCAAAAAGCCTTAAAAGCGGTAATGAAAGACAAAACCGTAATCGCCGTCGCCCACCGCCTCTCCACCTTAAAAGAAATGGATAGAATTGTGGTCTTTGATAAAGGAAAAATCGCCGAAGAAGGCACACACGAAGCGCTGCTCGCCCAAAAAGGCCTATACGCCAAACTCTACAAAATGCAAGCCGACGGCTTCATCAGTCAATAACCCTGCCGTCCTTAATCTTTAAAAATTGCGCTTGGTTTTTTAAAGATGAAAACAGCTCAGCATCGGTTCCGGTGATGAACGCCTGCACATTAAGCTCCAAAATCTTTTCCCAAAGCGCCTCGCGTTTGGCATCATCCAAATGCGCCGCCACCTCGTCCAAAAGCAGCACCGGCGAAAATCCCTTGTCCAAAGTCTGACACTTGGTTTGCGCCAATAAAATGCTGATTAAAAGCGATTTTTGCTCTCCGGTTGAGCACAACTCGGCCGGCATTCTTTTCTTTTTATAATAAACCTTAAAGTCCGTCCGATTAACTCCGTCAACCGAGTCATTAAAAGCCACCTTGCGCCGTTCGGCAAACAACATCTGCCGATAAAAATCTTCAACCTCCACCGCCGGCTTTTCATCCAAAAGCTTTTCAATCGCTCCGTCCAGTTCCAAAAGCACATTCGGAAACACGCCCTCAATCTCCATTGAGATAAAGTGATTAAGCTTTGCTACTTGCTCGCGCCTGGCTGCCGCAATCGCCACACCCAAACCGGCCATCTTGTCTTCCAGCGAGAACAGCCAGTTCTTGTTATTGCAGCCGGTTTTCAAAAGCTGGTACCATTCTTTGTAAACGTGCTCAAAATTTGCCGTGCGCTTGGCATGCTCCATGTCAAAAGCATAAACCAAACGGTCTAAAAATGCGCGCCTTGGCTGTGCCGGCCCCCTAAACATGCGGTCCATTTGCGGTGTCAGCCAAATTGCCGATAAATATTTGCCAAGCTCGGCCTGCGAGGTTATCTTCATTCCATCAATTTTAACGATTCGCCGATCATAAGCTCTGCTCTCATCTTCATCCTCGCGATAAGAGCTTTCGATTCCCGTGCCGACTTCAAAAATATCTTCGCCTTGAGCAATGCTTGCTGAAACCGCCCAACCGCTCTCACCGATAAAAGACGGCGCATATTCATCCGTAACCAAAGCCGGACTGATTCTTTTAATATCTGAAAGCCGGCAGCCGCGCATGCCCCGCCCCGGAGATAAAAAAGAAACAGCTTCCAATATATTTGTCTTGCCCGAGCCGTTCTCACCGGAAATTATCACCGGCTTTAGCTCGGTATTAATGCGCAAAAACTGATAGTTTCTAAAATCAGTTAAAGTCAGACGCGTAACGCCTGACTTTTTAACCGATTCGCTGAAAATATTTCTTGCGCTCTCGCCCAAATCTTAAACCCTCATCGGCATTAATACATATATCGCCGACGCATCAGACTTATCATGCACCACTGAAGGTGAAGAGCCGTCAGAGAAACTGACCTCAACCGCATCGCCCTTAATTTCGTTTAAAATATCCAAAAGATAACGGAAATTATAGCCAATCTCCAAAGCCGCACCGGTATATTTTGCCTCCAATTCTTCCACCGCGCTGCCCAAATCCGGAGAAGAAGTGGTGATTGTAACTTTGTTTTTTCCGGTCAGCATCTTAATCGCGCGGGTGCGTTCTGCCACCACTGAAACGCGGTCAACTGCGGTTGAAAGTTCCTTAACATTCAGCTCCAGCTTTTTGTCGTTGTCAGTCGGAATCACACGCTCATAATCCGGATAAGTTCCGTCAATCAGCTTAGAGGTCAGGGTCACATCTTCCATGGTGAACTTAATTTTATTATCACTCAATGCCACCATAACTTTTTCAGAAGAAGCGTCGTCCAAAAGCTTTCTAATCTCGCCCACGGTCTTGCGCGGAATAATCACGCCGCTGATTTTTTCGGCACCCTTCGGCAAAGGAGACTCAACGCAGGCCAGACGGTGCCCGTCGGTTGCCACCACGCGCAGCACTTTGGTCGCGCCTTCATTCTTGGCGTGCATATACACGCCGTTTAAATAATATCTGGTTTCCTCGGTTGAAACCGCAAACTTGGTTCGGTCGATAACGTCTTTCAAATCATCTTTCAAAATTTCAAAATTAACCGGGAGCTTGTCGCCTGAAATCACCGGAAAATCTTCCACCCCAATGCAGGAAAGAGAAAACTTGGAGCGGCCCGATGCAATGGTCAACTGGCCTTTCTCATCAGGAAAAGTAAGCTCAACCTCAGAGCCGTCGGCAAGCTTGCGCACAATGTCATAAAGCATATGTGCCGGAGCGGTTGTTGCCCCGGTTTCCTTAATTTTGGCATCAACAATTTCCGTAATTTCGGTGTCCATGTCGGTCGCCTTAAAAGAAATGCCGTCGCCCAAAGCCTCGATTCTAACATTAGAAAGCACCGGAATGGTGTTTCTTTTTTCCACAATGCTCTGCACATGGCTCAAAGTTTTAAGAAGTGTCGCGCGTTCAATCACAAATTTCATATTCATTATCCTCTTTCATCCTGTCATCCTGAGCCCTTTTTTCTCTTTTCTCCTCCCCTTTCAAGGGGAGGTTGGGAGGGGTCAGCAATCTCGGCTAATTTCACGTATGCCCGATTCTACCACAAACCCTTTAAATAAGAAGCTAAAACCTCGAATCTTTCACAAGATTCTCAAACCTTTATTAAAGGGTTTGCAAAAGCAAATTATCGGCGTTAAATTAAAAAACATAAGGATTCTTAAAATGAAAATAAACTTTATAACGTCCAATGCCGGAAAAATAAAATCTCTTAACCGCCATTTCACCAATCTCGGCGGCAAAAACATAGAAATTGTTTCCAATAATCTGGATCTAATTGAACCGCAGGCCAATACTGTTGCTGAAGTATCGTTGTTCAAAGCCCGCCAGGCGTTTAAACAGCTAAATGAAATGGTTTTGGTTGAAGACGGCGGTTTTGCCATAGAAGCGCTTAACGGGTTTCCCGGCGTTTATACCAAGTTTGTAAACGAAACGCTGGGCGTTGACGGTTATATGAGGCTGATGCAGGGCGTGGAAAACAGAAACGCAAAATGGCTGAGCGTCGCAACCTTCATCGACGCTAACGGCTCGGAACACCAGTTCCAACGCAAAGGCGGTCAAACCGTCATAGCTAAAGAAATGAGCCAAAAAGACAATCCGCTGGCCTGGTCCGCACTATGGAAAATCGTCTGGATTGAGCAGTTTCAAAAAAACATGGCGGACATGACCGAAGAAGAAATCATGGCCTTCTATTCCGGCAAAGAAACCGAAGGCAGCCTCGGCATCTTCGCTGAGTGGTTCATAAAAAATAAACTGGCTTAAAAAAATGTTCGAATGAATAGAAAAACATTAATGCGAGGAGCGCGACCTGTCCGCCGTAGCTTTAGCGAAGGAGGAAGCTCGACGCGGCAATCTCATCCGTATCAACAAAAAACTGCCCCGTTCTGGAGCAGTTTTTTGTTTTGTAAGGGAAAACCTGATATTATCAGCTTTCCAATCCTCTTCTTAAAGCGTCAACGTTTTCAGCCAAAGAAGAATCTTCAACAATCAGTTCTTCAACCTTGCGCACGGCGTGCATAACAGTGGTGTGGTCGCGGTCAAACTTGCGGCCGATTTCCGGAAGCGAACGAGAAGTCAGCTGCTTGGCTAAATACATAGCAATCTGGCGCGGTCTGGCCACAGTGCGGGCACGGCGTGAAGACTGCATCTCTTTTACGGAGATATTAAAATGCTCGGCCACTTTCTTTTGAATCTCGTCAATGGTGGTGCGCTTGTCAAAAGAACGCAGCATATCTTTCAAAACATCTTGTGTCATTTCCAAAGAAATTTCTTTGCCTTCAGACAGCAGCTGAGAGTGAGCAATAACTCTTCGCAAAGCGCCTTCAAGCTCGCGAATGTTAGATGTAATTTTCTGCGCCAAAAATTCTGAAACTCTGCTCGGCAAATCGATTCCCAACTGGCGGGCTTTGTTTTCCAAAATGCCGATTCTCAAGTCAAAATCAGTCGGGTGAATGTCTGCCACCAGGCCGCATCCCAAGCGAGACTTCAAGCGGGCTTCAATGCCTTCCAGGTCTGCCGGAGATTTATCTGCAGAAATAATAATCTGCCTGCCTTCTTCAATCAAAGAATTAAAGGTATAGAAAAATTCTTCCTGAGTGGTGTCTTTGCCGCCCATAAACTGCACGTCGTCCACCATCAAAACATCAACCGAGCGGAACTGTTCCTTAAAAGCGGTGGTGTCTTTGTAACGCAGCGCGCGCACAAACTTATACATAAATTTCTCAGCCGATAAATAAACGATATTGCGGCTCGGGTCTTGTTTTTTAATCTGCCAGGCAATGGCGTGCATCAGGTGAGTCTTGCCCAAACCAACGCCGGAATATAAGAAAAGCGGGTTAAAGGAAACGTTTCTCGATTCTGCAACTTTTTTGGCGGCGGCATAGGCAAATTCGTTGGTCTTGCCCACCACAAAATTATCAAAAGTAAATTGCGGGTTCAACGGCACGGACAAAGACTGCTCGCTTTGAGGTGCAACTTCGGCGGAAGTATTGAGAATGGAATTGAGTCCGGATTGATAAACATTGGAAGGAGCAGGGCTTGAAGATATTTTTTTCAAAAAAGAACGGCAGGAAGGAGAATATAAACTGGGAGTTTCTTCATTAACCGCCTGCACCACAAAGTTAACGGTTTTAATTGAGGGATTCTTTTTCTCCCAAATTTTATGGATTCTGTCGCTGTAGTGAGTAATCACCCAATTTCTCATAAATCTGGTCGGCACGCAGATATTCATAATGCCGTCATTAAAAGAAGCCGGAGTCAGCGGTTTAAGCCAGCTTTCATATGCTGTCTCGCCAACTTCGTTTTTTAACTGGTTACAAATTTGTCCCCATTGATCCTGCACTGAAAAATTATTATCAGCTGATTCTTTCACCATATTTTTTTCCCTCTATCCAATGTTTAAACTCATGATTTTCATTGTTGAAGTATCATAAATCGAAAAACAAACCGCTCCGGCAAATATAAGCAGTGCTTATTTTTGAACCGGTACCCGTTATTAACAAACGGTGCCGCCAATTCCGATTCCGCCTTCACAGAAAAGGTCAAAAAACCTAAAGGAATTCCAAGAAGCTCAGATTCTTTAACTTACACTTACACGGATTAAAACTCCGTATCGCCGCAAATTCCAACAGCATAAGAAAATTGCTGTTTAAATCTCACTCTCTTAACCTGCGCATTGCTTAAGGTTTTATCTCCCTAATAAAAAGTCAAGCACTCGCAAATTTCCATCTTTTGTTATCTTTCTAGATAATCACTGTTTGCTACATTAACCAGTTTAAAATGCAATCTATGGTAAAAAGCCGTCGACACGTTTAGAAGCCCTTTGATAAAAACATTCGGCAAGACAAAATCAAATATCAAAAATTTTGCCCCGGTAAATTTTCATCAAAAACAGACGGGCTGCAATCAGCGGTCGGCAGATGTAAAAACCATAAATTTTTCTGGTTATCTCAAAGACAGTTTTTAAAAGTCCAAAAGTTTTTTTAACATAATTATAAAAAATAATTTTCTTAAATTTGCTTGGATGTTATCCCCCCAAAAAAACAATTACAACAGAACATTTACCTAACTTTGCAATTATTTGTCTTGACACTTGTTTTATGCAGAGTCGCTCGGAATAGCTTTATTTGCATAAAAAAACACAAACCAAAAATTCCCCTAAGTCTCTAGGAAAATTCAATGGTTTGTGCAATCAAAAAGTGTGTGTAAATTAAATTACAACGCTTTAATTTTTTTAGACAGACGAGAAACCGTTCTTGATGCTTTGTTGGACTCTATAACGCCTTTGCGTGCAGCTCTCATTAATTCGGATTCTGCAACTTTAAAAGTTTCTTGAGCCAGCTCTTTGTTGTTTTGGGCAATGGCGGCGTCAACTTTTTTTACAAAGGTGCGAACGCGGCTTCTGCGGGCGGCGTTAATAACGCCTTTTTTATTGTTTCTTTTAATTCTGGTTTTTGCCGATTTATGATTGGCCATATCCTTGTATCCTACTTAAAATTTTGGTTAAGACTCATTTTGTGACTGCTTTTATAAACCAGAACCTGTTTAAGTCAAGGGATTTTTTCAAAAAAAAGCTCAAAACGCGGCTAATTGCGGCTTTTTACCGTAATTCTCACCAAAAGGGGCTTTTCTCCTTCTTTGGCAACTTCAATTTGCTCGCCGTCTCGGAAAAAAACGAGACTGTTTTCATAAGCGTCGGGCTGTCTTTTCCAGCCCATTTGCGGCAAAGTGTCGGCATAAAATTTTGCAACCGAACCAAACTCCAAATCGTTGCCTTCCAAATAAACTTCAACCAAACGCGATTCCTCGTTTCCGAAAGCAATGCTGTCGTCTTGAACCTGGCGCATGTCGTCCATAATCGGAATATCTTCAAGGCCCTCAATAAAGCTGACGGCGTTTGCGCCGAGAGAATATCCCAGCAATAAGAGCAAAGCGCTTAGAAAGATTTTAAAGTTTTTCATATTAAAACTCACTTTTGCAACACCGGACAATAAAAGGTAGAACGCCCTGCTTGAACAATCTTTTTTATGCCGCCGGTTTTTTTAATGTCACACCTGCAGTCTCTGCATTGTTGACCTGTTTTATTATAAACGCAATGCATATTTTGAAAATACCCCATGCTTCCGTCGGGTTTTTTATAATCGCGCAGGGTGGAGCCCCCGGCTTCAATTGCTTTTTCCAAAACCCTGATAATCGATTCTCTTAAAGCGTCATATTCTTTCAAAGACAAAGAGTTTGCTGCTCTTGTTGGTAAAATCCGCGCCTCAAACAAAGCCTCTGAGGCATATATGTTTCCAATTCCGTTCACAATGCTCTGATCCAAAAGCGCAACTTTAATTGCAATTGATTTTGCCGCCAGCTTTTCTTTTAAATATCTGCCGGCAAATTTTTTATCAAAAGGATCAATTCCGATTTTAGAAAAAAAAGCGCTTTTCAACACTTCGGAAGTTTTCATGGTTGTAATCATGCCAAACCGCCGCGCATCATTATACACCAGCGTGCAGCCCTCGGTCATAATCACCGCATGGTCGTGTTTTTCTCTCAAAACATCTTTCGATTCGCAAATTTTTATTTTGCCGCTCATCCCCAAATGCCACAAAATGCTCTGAGAGTTATCAAGTTCAATCCAAATATATTTGGCGATTCTTTTTATATTGACGATTCTTGCGTTTTTAATTTTATTTTCAAAATCATCTGGTATAATCACTCTAAACTTTCTGCAAAAGACCTGTGCTCCCAAAATCTTTTGCCCAAGCACGGCGGCTTTAAGAGCGTTTGTAATTGTTTCAACTTCTGGCAGCTCCGGCATAACCTTCTCCTTTTAAAAAGATTATATATGAAAGAAAATAAAAAGTTAGACATTTCTCACCTCCAAGCAGATTCTTTTAAAAAAAATCTGCAAAAAGCCGGCTTCAATATATCCATGATAAAAGAACGTTCTGAGGTGCGGCCGGAACATTATGCCCATTTTTTGGATGTTAAGCGCCATAAAAAAGACCCGCGTTTCAAAAAAAGCGGTTCTCTGTATCTTAGCGCTTTAATTCTGCTTGCAATTGCCTTATACTTATTTCTTTAAAAAAGAAAGAGACAATGAAAAAACTCAGAAAACCGGGAAAATATTTTGCGCCGCAAAAAGATCAGGGCATCCGCCAGTGCGACCATGAAGGCTGCCCGAACAAAGGCGAATACCGCGCTCCTAAAGACAAAAATCTTAAGGAGTATTATTGGTTTTGCTTAAAGCATGTGCAGGAATATAACGCCAAGTGGAACTATTATGACGGCAACATTCCCGAAGAGGAGCTGGAAAACAGCTTCAAGCGCTTCAAGTCCAAGGTTAAATATAAAACCGGCTTTCGCTTTAAGGATTCCACCGGTTTTTTTGACGAATATGCCAACGATTATTTTCTGGCGGAGAAAACCTATTTTTCAAGAGAGGAAAAAGATGCGTTAAAGGTTTTGGAGCTCGAACCGGATTCTTTGGATTTAAAAAAATTAAAGAGCCAATATAAAAAGCTCTCCAAAAAATATCACCCAGATGTTAACGGCGGTGATAAAGCCATGGAAGAAAAGTTCAAGCAGATTTCCGTTGCCTATAAATTAATGCTGGAAAAACTAAGCTAACTTCTTCCTTTCACATTTTGTCTTTGCCTGTCATCTCTTAATCTCTGCAAAACGTGTTTTTGCAAAGCTTTGTTTTTTTCCATTTTCTTGGCAATCAGCAGTTTTTTCTTTTTGCTTCTCCGGCCTGATTTCTCCAATATCAATTTTGCGATTCTGTCTTCTTCTTTTTCCGTGCCGGCTTCCACCAGTTCCTTAACCTTCAACCCCTCAATTGCATCAAATCCCGCCATGCTTTTAACTTTTTTAATTCCTCTCAAAAAAGAAATAAGTTCGCGGTCGGAGAGTTTTTTTCCTCTGCCCTTAACAAACTTAATTTCTTCTTTGCTCAAGGTTGCTTCCAAAATTTCCTGGTTGGAAATTCCCATGGCCTGCATGTTTTTAATGGATGCTTTTGCGGGAGCGGCAATAGAATTTTTAACAGCCTGCGCCGCGCCCATTTTTCCGGCTTCTTTAAGCATATTAGCCTGCTTAAAGTTTTCTTTTTGCTGCAAAACTCTTTTTTCTTCTTCGCTGAGGGCGTTTAACAAAGAGCCTGCATCGCCCGTAATCTGAAAATCGTTTTCATCTTCATCATCTTCGTCATCAAAAGCGTCTTTAATTTTTTTTCTGATTTTTTTAAGCCCGGAAGGCATGTCTGAAATATTTGAAAAACTGCTTCTTTGCGGATTATTTTTTTTCTTGGCATCATACTTAACGGCTTTTTTTATATCAACTTTCAGCGTAACTCTCTCATCGGTTTCGCCGCTGCTTTTTTTCATCTTCCAGGAAATGTTTGTTTCCAAGTCTTCATCTTCATGATTCATCGCTTAAGGCCCTCCGATAGGTTACCATTGTCGATTCGTCGGATAAGGAACAGGTTAAAATCTCTATATTGGTCTCATCGCTTCTCGGCAGAATAAATCCCTTCGATTCTCGATTCGTTATAAACTCCAAAAGCTCTTGCTTGAATTCTTTCCAGTTTTTTATTTTTCCAAAAAGCTTTTTCTGCGATTCTATAACCTCCAAAATATTCGGCCGATTCTTTAAAAAAGATTCTTCCGCAGACCAAAGTTTAATATAAGCCCGATTATAAAAATCAAGCTTGCCCTGCGGTGTAAAAATCAAGACCGCGTCAAAAATATTATCCAGAATCTGGTTTTTAACATTCAGCAAAGAATTATAAGCCCGCGCGGCGGCCAAACGGTCGGTAATATCTTCAAATGCAAAAATCATCCCTCCCGCCGGGTGAGGCAGTCTCACCCTTCTGAAAGTCTTGCCGTCCGGAAGGTGCATCAAATCTTCCTTGGCCGATAAAGTGTTTCCAAATTCTTTTTCTTCTTCCTGCTTATAAAGAGAAAAATCCGGAACTTCCGGCAGCATCCGATTCGAGCGTATCACTTCCAAAAAGGAATTGTAGGCGGGCTTGGTTTCCAAAAAAACTTCCTCCAACTTCCAAAATTCTCGAAAAGCCTTGTTGTAAAATGCCAGTTTTTTATGAGCGTCAAAAACAGCGAATGCGGTTCCCAAAGAACTTAAAATTTCCAAATGGGCATTTTGATGCGTTTTCAAATTTCTTTTCAAACAGTCAAGCTCTGAAACATCAATCAGAACTCCGGTCGTATAAATCTTGTCCAAATTTTCTTCGCCGTAAAAAGGAAACTCCGCCGCTTCAAAAGAAATCCTTTCGCCATTTAAAACCACGTTGGCTTTTTGGGTTTTCGGCTTATTGGCTTTTAATGCTAAAAACGCCAGGTTTTTGGAAACGCTTTCTCCGTTAACATTTAAAATCTCTTCACCGCGTTCAACGGCTTCTTTTTTATTTTTTGCGTCAATAAAGTCAAGATACCTGCGGTTCACAAAAACAATTTTTCCCTTATCGTCTCTGAGCCACACCGGCAAATCCATGGCGTCGAGCAAATCCTGCAATTGCATCATCTGCTGTTTTATCTGCTGTTTTTCCTTTTCCAAAACCGCAATTGCATCTGCCTCAAAGCTAATGTCTCTGAACCAAATCATGTCGCAATAAACGTTGCCGTCAATTCCGTTGATTCTTGAGGCGGAGAGCATCACCTGTTTAGTGTTGTTTTTTAAAGTGAAAGTTTCTTCAAAAGAAACACCTTCTTCCATCAGAAGCTCGGCATATTTAACAATCTTCTTGGCATCGTCTTTATAAAAACATTTTAAGATATCTTCAAAAGAAGAATTGGTGCCGTTGCTCAGGTTCAAAACAACCGCCAGCCTGCGCGAGCAGCGCTCAAAGATTTTCTTTCTCGGGTCATTAACCTTTTCATCCGGGTAAACAAATGCAAAATAGCCGTCTCTAGAGGCATAAAGCGTTTCGGCATATCTTTCTCGGTCGCGGTTTAAGAAATAGTTTTTTTGCTTCAACCTCAAAATTTTGAGGAAATTATAAATTATGGCGGCAATAAGCAGAACAAAAACCAGCGCCAGAAAATACCACAGCTCTGGCGCGGCATCAAACATATCTGTCATCAGCTCAAAGTTCATATTTTGCAAATTTCCCTTTTCTTTGTCTATAATATAAAGTATAAGAAAAAAATGTACAGTTTAATTTTTGATACCAGCTCTTTTTGCTGCCAGGTAGGTTTACTTAAAAATGATAAAATCATTGCCGATTTTATCAAACCGATGGACTTTGGCCAAGCCGAGGTTTTGCTGCCTGAAATAAAAAACCTTTTAGATAAGCACGGCTTAAAAATCAAAGACCTCAAGTTTATCTCGGTTTGCGCCGGTCCCGGCTCTTTTACCGGCATCCGCTCCAGCTTATCTGCCGCCCGCGCCTTCGGCATCGCCTGCCCGGAGGTTAAGCTAATCGGCGTCTCAAGCTTTGATTCATATTTATACTCTCTTGCCGCAGAAGAAGTTGCTGAGAGAAACGCGGTTATAATTGAAACCAAACGTGAAGATTTTTACGTGCAGATTTTTGATAAAGACTTTAACAAAACCACCGACGCCAAAGCCATGCTGCGTGAAGAAATTATCAAAGAACTGAAACCCGCCAAAAAAGTAACCCTGATTGGCGACGGCGTTGAAAGATTCTTATCCTCGCCCAGCGGCCTGAGCCTGCACCAGTTAAAAATGCTGCCCTTCCCGCCGCTTGAAGGCCTAAAACTCTGCAGCCTCCACAAATATAAAAACAAACAATTCGAATACCCCAAGCCAATATATCTCAAGTCTCCTGACATCTCCTGCTAATTTTAGTGTCATTGCGAGGAGCACAAGCGACGCGGCAATCCAATCAAAAATCTAAAATCCAAAATCTGCAATCAAAAAGAATACTGTCTCAAATGCTCGGCCCTCATAATATTTGCAATCGTATTCTCCACATTCTGTTCGCGCTTGGCCTCAATCAAATCAATAATCTCAATCTCTTTCTTATCAAGCTTGTCATAAATTCCAAGCGATTCATAAAATTGCTTGCTCTCATTGTGCAGCTTGGCCGCGCTCAAAGAGTCGCCTTTTTCATAATAATATTTTGCCAGCATCTTGTTGGCGTTTGCCGCTTGCCGCGGGTGTAAGTCCTCGTCGGCCATCTCCAAAACATTCTCATATGCATTAAGCGCTTTGTTGTGAGCCTCAATCTCATTATAAACATCGGCCAGCCTGCTCCAGGCGTTAATATTCTGCGGATAAAGCTCAACCGCAAGCTCAAATGCTCCGGTTGCCAAATGCACATCTGCCATGTTGGCAAAAGTTCCAAAGGCAATGGATAAGTGCGAGGCCTCCTTAAACAAAGCGTCTCTCTTTTGCCCTTCCTCATAAGCAATGGCTTTTTCCACGTCCTCGTCCATCAGCGCTTCCAAAAGCGCCATTGCCAAACTTGCGTCTCCGTTTGCCAGATGAAAGAGTGCCGCCTCTTCCTTAGGCAGCGTAATTCCGCGTTCTTTTAAATGCCCGAACTTTTTGTTAATGCACATGGCAATAAAATCTTTAATGGCCTCAATCAACTGCAAAATCTCGTCTTCCGGCGCCTCTTTCTGATTCTGATACATCACCGCCTGAGCAATCTTCAAATCCTGCACGCCTCTGGCCAGCATGTCCATAATCAGCCCCACCAGCTCGTTAAGCGATTTTTTGGGCTGACTGTACTGCATATTGATAGAGTTAAAAGCCACCACATTGTTAAAAGATTTCAGTTTGCCTTTTTTCCAGTCCAGCTCAATCTCTTGCTCTCTTGCCTCTTCTTTTTCTTTTTTCAGTTTATTATCTTTTTGTTCAGAGCGCTCTTCTTCCAGGCGTTTTTCCGTTTCTCTTTGTTCATAATAAATTTTTTCCATCTGCGCCTGTTCAATATCTCTTTCCAGTTCTCTCTCCAGTTCTCTTTCAAGCTCGGCGTCTCTCTGGTTTTCTTCCCTGCCGTCATCATAAAAAAAAGAGGTTTCTCTGTCTTTAAGGCGGTCTTCTTTCCAAAAAGCGATAATGGATTTTATATACATGATAATGACCATAAACAAAATCAGGCACAGTGCCGCCAGCATCAAAAGCACCGAGGCCATGCGCACATTGTCTCTGGCTGAAAAATATTGATTAAAGGCGGTTCCCGCGCTTTCCACATTCACGGAAACCGCGCTGAAAATTTCACTCAAAGACGAGGTTAATAAACTTTCCAGCATGTTTTTATTGCGCCTTTACAAAAGTCCAAAATAACTATAATCTCTTGTTTATAAAACGCAAACTTTAAATATAGATTAAAAAAACAATGGGTTATTTCAGTCAAAGAAAAAAGCATGAAAGAATTAATACCTTTCTCAATATATACCTGGCTTTCATAGCCTTCATAACGGTCTTATCTTTTTTCAAAGACACAACCAACGGTTTTATATTTGAAGCAAATGCCTACCGTTTTCAGTTCGTTATCTTAAGCTTTGTTGTTTGCGCGGTTGGCTTCTTTTACCGCTATTTCGCCCAAAGCTTCATTCTGCTGCTTTTTTTAATCCTTAACATTGTCTCAATTTCCTCAAGCTGCAACCTTTTTTTCAGCAGCACCAAAAACATCGGCCCCAAAATCAGCATCTTATACCAAAAAGACGTTTCAGACATAAACGCCCTGATTGACGACGCGGTCAAAAAAGAAATAAGCTTTCTCGGCATCAATAACAAGGCGGCGGTTCAATATGAAAGAAGCACGGTTTATCCGTACAGTTTCTTTTATGAAAAATCCAAAAGCCTGATTTTTTCCGGCATAGATTACAACCGCCAGGGCCGCATTAAAATTTTCAGCCACGAAATTTCCACTTTAAGCTTTCCGTTTTACGGCAAAGACTTAACCCTTATCAACGTCAACTTAAAAGACATGCGCCTTGACGAACAGGAGTCCGTTTTCAGAAGCTTAAGTCATTTTGTTTTGAATCAAAACGATTCGGTCATTGTGTTTGGCGATTTCGGCGTTCCGGCCTGGTCTTCAGAGTTTAAGAACTTTTTACGCAAAACCGGACTTGAGGTCAAAAACAGCATCATCTTAAGCACCACCGAGCACTATATCGACTTATTTTCTCCGCCCGGCATTAATGTTTTGGGCTTTAAAAACATCAGCCTCACAAACGTAAAAATACTGCCGGCCAAATACAGCGACAATCACCCGGTTTTGTTTACCATTTCCATAAAATAACCGGCTTCTTCATGCCGCTTTTGTTCGTTCATCAACACATAAAGATTCTGATAAACGTTTTTAACTCCCGGCTTATAATCCACAAGTTTAAATATCTTCAAAGCTGTTTCCAGCATCATTTGAGCAGTGTCATAATTATCAGACATTCTGTAGCACTGGCCGAGCAAAAGATAAGCATTAGCCTCTTCTGCAAAAGTTTTTTCCCGGTTAAACAATTTGCAGGCCTCATGCGCCAAGTCGGCCGCCGGCTCTAAATCTCCCTCGCAGGCAAAAAAATATGCTTTCAAATAATTGAGCCGCGCTTTCTGATAAGTGTTCAATTTCTTGTTATCATAGTTTTTCAAAAGTTTTTTGGCAGCGTTTTTCTTGCCGCCTGCCAAATAAGCCAGCGCCAGTTCCTCGGTGGCGGGAAGTTTTTTCAAAAGTTTAACGCCTTCTTCCAAATTATAATGGCAGGTCAAAACCGCCTGCAAAAAAGGATAAGCTTTCAAAGCGTTCTGCGCCGGTTTATACCTGCCATTTATCAAAGACAACAAAGGCCTTATGTTTTTGTTTTTTAATAAAAGCGCGGTTATCTCTGACAAATAAAACTCTGAGAAAAAAACGCACTCGGCCGATTCTTCGCGGCTTTTAAAAAGGTTTTTCATCAGCAGTTTTTTAAAATGGTCAAACTTAAGCTTGCGATAATAATTAAAAAAAACTATGCTCGAGAAAGCAAAGGCAAAAAAGATTATTATATAAATGTAAACTGCATTCATTTCAAAAATTTACGTTAAATTAGGTTTTGTCTTTATAAGATGTAAGCAACTTAAATATAATAGGATATTTTCAAAATGGCTATCTCAAAATTAAAATCCAAAGAGCTTTATATTGAATGCGATACCAAAAAATTTAAATTCAAAACTACCGCCGACTTGGAAGAACGCCTTTCGGCGCTGGGTCAAGACCGTGCCTTAAGCGCCGTTGAGCTTGGCATTAACGTAAAGTCCAAGGGCTACAACCTGTTTTGCTTAGGCCCGGAAGGCACCGGCAAAACCAGCCTGGTTAAAAGGGTTTTGCAAAAAGAAGCCAAACAGCGCCCCACGCCTGAAGACTGGGCCTATATTTATAATTTTGAAGAACCCCACAAACCAAAAGCCATAAGCTTTCCGGCCGGAGAAGCGGTTCTTTTTGCCAAAGACATCGACGAGCTTGCGGCAGATTTAGCCATCGCCATTCCTGCTGTTTTGGAAAGCGATGAATATAAAGCCGGCTTAAACATCATCCGCGAAAAATATAAAGCAAAGAAAGACGACTACATTCGCATTTTGCAAAAAAAAGCCAAAGGACGCAGCGTATCTTTGCTGCACATGCCGGTCGGCCTTGTTGTTGCTCCGGTTAAAAACGGAGAAGTCTTGAGCCCTGAAACCTTCGATGAGCTTCCTGAAAAAGAAAAAAAAGAATTAATGGAAGACTTAAATTATATGCAGGAGGAAATTGAAAACGCCGCCCGCGGACTTCCGGCCTGGGAAGAAAAACAACACTCAGAAAAAGAAAAGCTGCGTGAAAAATTCATTAAAATCGCCGTAAAAACCCCCATAGACAGGCTTAGTGAAAGACACAAGGCCAATAAAAGCTGCGTAAATTTTTTAAAAGACATTTACAGCCACATTACCAAACATATAGACGATTTTCTGCCCAGTCAGGATTCTCAACTGCCAAATGCCGACAATGACCCTCTGGCCGGTTTGTTAAGCCGCATGGGCAAACAGGAAGAAGATAATTTTGCCAAGTTTAAAGTCAATGTTGTGGTCAAACGCGAGCCAAAATCCGGTGCGCCGATAGTCCATCTTGACCACCCCACACAAGGAAACCTGGTTGGCCGTGTTGAAAGAATTCAACAATACGGCGCCCTGTTGACAGACTTTACGCTGATAAAAGCCGGCGCTTTGCACCAAGCCAACGGCGGTTTTTTGCTTATTGATGCCCGCAAACTTTTAATCCAGCCCTATGCGTGGGATTCCCTAAAGCGTGCTCTGGCTTCCAAGAGCATTAAAATTGAATCTCCGAGTGATGAAACCAGCTTTACCACCATTTCTCTCGACCCGGAGCCGATTCCTCTGGACATTAAACTGATTCTCACCGGCGATGAAGAACTGTATGAAATTTTGGCCGAGCGCGACCCTGACTTTGGAGATTTCTTTAAAGTAGAAGCCGACTTCGGCATGCTCATGGACCGCACCCAAAGCAATGAAATTGAATATGCAAAGTTAATCGGTTCCTTGTCCAAGAAAAAAGGCATCCGTTCCTTAAACAAACAGGCGGTAGCCAAGGTAATTGAGCATTCTTCACGCTTGGCTGAAGATTCTGAAAAGCTCACCGCCCACATTGCTTCAATCGGAGATTTATTAAGGGAAGCCGATTATTGGGCAGATAAGTCTCATTCTAAGGTAATCAGCGACAAGCATATTGCAGAGGCTGTTGAAGCGCAGATTTATCGCTGCGACCGCATTAAAAAAGCCATGCTTGAGCAAATTGACAAAGGCACCATCTTAATTGATGTTGAGGGCAAACGCGCCGGACAAATCAACGGCCTGGTGGTTTATAATTTCTCCAGATATTCTTTTGGCAAACCTGCTCGCATCACCGCCCAAGCCAGACTCGGCCGCGGCGAATTCTTAAATATTGAAAGAGAAATTGAGTTAAGCGGACCCATCCATACCAAGGGCGTGCTGATTTTGCAAAGTTTAATTGCCAACCGCTTTGCCAAAGAGTCTCCGTTATCATTATCGGCCTCGGTTGTTTTTGAGCAGTCTTATGGCGGCGTTGACGGCGACAGTGCGTCTTCCACCGAATATTATTGTCTGCTTTCCGCCATCTCCGGCATTCCGATAAAACAGGGCATTGCCGTAACCGGTTCCATCAACCAGTTTGGAGAAATTCAGCCCATTGGCGGCGTCAATGAAAAAGTTGAAGGATTTTTTGACGTCTGCAATCACCGCGGCTTAACCGGCAGTCAGGGCGTTATCATTCCGCGTACCAACGTGGTGAACCTGATGCTGCGCTCGGATGTGGTTGAGGCCGTCAATAAAGGAAAATTCCATATATATGCCATTGACCATGTTGATGACGGCATTGAAATTTTAACCGGCATCAAGGCCGGTCAAATAGACAAGAACGGCAGTTTCCCCAAAGATACGGTTAACTATAAAGTCCAACAGTCTCTGAATCATTATTATCAAAGATATGTGCAATTTGCACAGGAAACCAAAGGCTGTTTGGGCAACATTTAAATCTTCTCAAAATTAATGCGGGGATCGACAGCCGAATATGTAATGTCGCTGATTAGTTTTAAGACTAAACCGAGCAGCGCAAATATATAAACCGTGCCGAAAACCACCGGATAATCTCTGGTCATAATTGCCTCATAACCCAAAAGGCCGATTCCGTTTAAAGAGAATATCACTTCAATTAAAAGTGAGCCGGTAAACAGCATTTTAATCAAAAGGGATGGAAATCCGGCAATCACAATCAGCATGGCATTGCGGAAAACATGCCCGTATAAAATCTGATTCCGGCTCAAGCCTTTGGCCTTGGCGGTCAGCACATATTGCTTGTTTATCTCATCTAAAAAAGAATTTTTGGTCAGCATGGTAAGACTTGCAAACCCGCCGATAACCATAGCCAAAACCGGCAAGGTGATATGCCAGAAATAATCCAAAATTTTCAAAGGCCATGACAAATCTGTAAAATCATCCGAGGTCAAACCGCGCAGTGGAAACCATTGCAAATATGTTCCGCCGGCAAAAAACACAATCAAAAACACCGCAAACAAAAACACCGGAATCGCCGAGCTTACAATCACCGCAAAAGATGTCCACACATCAAACTTAGAGCCGTCTAAGACCGCTTTTTTAATCCCCAGCGGAATGGATATTAAATAAATTATCAGTGTTGACCACAACCCCAAAGATATTGAAACCGGCATCCTTTCCAAAATAAGCTGCCCCACGGACTTGTCTTTATAAAAGCTTTTGCCGAAATCAAATGCCGCATAATCTTTCAGCATTTTAAAGAAGCGAACATGCAAAGGTTTGTCAAAGCCGAACTGTTTTTCCAGCTCCTTAATCAAATCTTCCGGCACGCCCTGCGAACCCTGATAAGTGCTGTTTGAAGCGTTCAAATTCATCTGTGCCGCAGAAGAAATTGCGCCTTTGGCATCAACATTCATCCCCTGATATTTTGCCAGCATATGCTCCACCGGCCCGCCTGGAGCAAGCTGAATAATTAAAAAATTTAAGCTCAAAATGCCAAGCAAAGTCAGCGGTATCAAGAGCATTCTTTTGATAATGTAGTTTCTCATTTTGCCCACCATACATGCGGCAGATAGCCGATTTTTTCATCCGTTTCCGGCACCCCGAATTTATTCCAATACGCCACGCGGTCATAAGGAGAATACCATTGAAAAATAGTGTAATGCTCGTTCAAAAGCACTCTGTCCAACGCCCTCACATAGGCCTCATATTCATCGCGCTCATCAGCCTTAACCAGCCCGGCAATCAGTTTGTCTATGGTCTGGTTCTTAATTCCTGCCACATTCATACTTCCTTTAACATCGGCAGCCGCCGAGCCCCACATCTCGCGCTGCTCGTTGCCCGGCATCTGGCTCACCCGATAAGAAACAATCGCCATCTCAAAATTAAAATTATCCATGCGGTTTTTAAACACGCTGACTTCCAAATTTCTAAAGGTCATGTCTATGCCTATTTTTTTCAAGTTCTGAATAAACGGCAGCATCACCCGCGTAAAAACCGAGCCGTTGGCCGAGTTGCTCAAAACCTCAATCGTCAGCGGCTCGCCGGTTTTTAAGTTTGTCATTTTGCCGTCCTTGAAATCATATCCGGCTTCCTTAAGCAGTTTCACCGCCTTTTTCAGTTGCGCCCTTGTTTGCATATAATCCTTGTGCTGCGGGTTCTTGAACGCTGTATTTAAATATCTTGAAGGCAGAATTTTCTTCTCCAAACCAAAGGCTTTTCCCTTTGCTTCCATTCCGGTGTTCGTAAAATAAGAAAACAGCCTCTGATACTGGTTGTAAAAAAGTTTTTCATTCGCCCAGTCAAAATTAAAAGCCAGAGAAACCGCCTCTCTGACTCTGCGGTCTTTAAACTTGTCTTTGCGAATATTAAATGCAAAAGTCTGCAAATTGGCTGCGCGGTTATGCAAAAATTCTTTCTTAATAATCTTCCCGCTCTTAACCAAATCGTTGTCATAACCGGTTACCCAAATCTTGGCAATATATTCTTCTCGAACATCAATGTTCTCTGAAAACAAAGCCTGCAAAGTTACGGTTGTGTCCTGATAATATTCAAAGCGCACTTCGTCAAAATTAAAAAATCCCTTACGGCTTGGCAAATCCTTAGCCCAATAATTTTTGTTGCGCTTAAAAGAAATATATTTTCC
>JAVBOV010000021.1:0-11105 GCA_031550205.1 Alphaproteobacteria bacterium | reverse complement strand
ACCTCCATTTCGGCGGTTTTCATTTCTTCAATGAAGCCTTCCATTTCACGGAGCTGGTGTTTGAGCTCATCACGCTCGGAGGCGGCAATGTCTCTTTGCAAAAGCGCTTCGCTGAGGTTGATTTTTTCAGAAACTTCTTCTTGGTCAATCCAGCTTTCTTCGGCAGTAATCTGCTTGATTTTTTCTTCAATAACGCTGGCCTGATATTTATATTTGCTGACCTCGCTTGATGATTTTGAGCCTTTTTTATCAAGTTCGCTGATCATGTTGCCGACGTTTTGGTGCAGAGTCATAAAATCGGTCATGAGGTTGACGTAGGCATCTCTGGTTTTGACAATTTCCTGCTCTTTGTTTTGGATGATGCTGCCGGAACGGTTATACATGTGGTAGGAATAAAAACTCCACACGGCAGCAGCAAACACCAAGCTTAACACAATCACTTGGAGTTTGGAGGAAATATGAAAAACCTTTGCACGCCCCTGGCTTCTAAAAATTATCTCTTTCTCAGAGAAAAGGGGCTTTTTTTCCTTACAGCAAAAGTCTTTAGGCATGTTAATGTTTCTGTCTGCCATACCCGACCTTTATTAAATAACCAGATTATATATACCAAAAAAAAATTAAAAATACAGTTTTTTTTATAAACTTATCCCAGAATCGGGGAAAACTATTCTTCGTCCAGAATAATAAATTCTTCTTCTTCAACAAAATTTAAGACCACGCGGGCTCTTTCTTCAAGCAAGTCTAAGTCCAGGCTGGAAGAAGACAAGAGCTTGACCTGCTCTTCCAATTGTTCGCGGCTGGCCTTGTAACCTTTTGAAAGTTTGGAGGCCTGGCTTATTTCTTTTTTGAGGTAGAAATATTTTATCAGCCCCCTGTCGCCGTTGATGGTATAAAAGGAAAAATAAAAAAACATCAAAATAATCAGGATTAGGAATCCTGATTTTTTGAATCTCCCTCTTAAGAAACCAACAAGCGCCATAACTCTCCCCTTCGGAATCATTATGGACTCGTTTAGGTTAAAATTTGGTTATTTCTTTTTGGATTTCGGCGCATTTACCATTTGGTCCAAGAAACGTGTGTTTTGAGAAACATTATGAACAACGCGCTGCGGGAACGGAATTTCTATGCCCTCTTCCATGAAGCGCTTGTTAATCTCCACTCTTAAGTCACTGGAGATGGTGAGGCTGTTCATTACATCGGCCGTATAGCAGCGCAGTTCAAAGTCCAGGCTTGAGTCGCCGAAGTTCATAAACACCGTATAAGGAGCCGGCTTTTTCAAAACTTTTTTATTGCTCTCGGCAATTTCATTTAACATGCTCATCACATAGTTGACGTCGGTGCCGTAGGCCACGCCGACTTTAATGTCCACACGTCCCCAGCGGTCATCGTGAGTCATGTTTATCAGGCTGGTGGACAAGATATCCGCGTTAGGGATGATGACGCTGGCTTTTTTCCAGGTCATCAGCTCAGTGGCGCGGATATTAATCTGCTTAACAATGCCCTCGTGCCCGTTCACAATCACCCAGTCGCCGACTTTAATCGGGCGTTCAAAGAGAAGGATTAAACCAGAGACAAAGTTGTTTACGATATTTTGTAAGCCAAGACCAATTCCGAAAGAAAGAGCGCCGGCGATTAAGGCAAGGTTGGTTAAGTTGCCGCCCAAGACCGCAATGGCAAGCAGCAGCGCAATGATGAAACCCAAAAAACCAAAACCGGAATCCAGCGAATGTTTTATGCTCTCTTCAACTTCCATCTTGTCTAAAACATTCATCAGCAGGCGGCTGCGAATCAGTTTGACCACCGCCAGCGAGACCAAAAACACACCAAGAGCCATGACAATGGAAAACAGCGATATTTTTATGCCGCCGACAGTAAAGCCCATAAAGGCCTGCTTGATGCCCTGGATAAACAGCTCTGTGGGCAGACCCCAAATTTTAAGCAGAACAAACAAGGCAAAGCAGAGGATTATCGGGTCGGTTAGAATTGAAAACCAAAACCTGATTTTAAAAATCAGCTTATGGCGCATGCGGAAAGTGTTTGACCATCCGCGGAAAAGAAGGAGCCTGTATAAAATGCCGTTTAGAGTTTTTCTTAAGATAAGAAGCGTGCCGATAAACAGAACAGAGGTAATAATGCGGTTGAAGATAAACGCCGATAAGTTCGGGTATCCGAAAACGGAAAGCAGAAACACGCCGCTTGCAAGCAGCGTTATCAGGAAGGTGATTTTGAAGCCGGCGCTCAAAGGTTCAAGCTCTTCTTTTTCTTCATCAACCTCAACGTCTTCTTCAGGCGCAATCGGCGGCAGCGGCTTATGGGTGAACCTTTTGACAATTAAGATAATGCAAAAGGCTTTGGTGAACGATGACAGTGCCGACAAGAAATATAAAAGCTCCAGAGAATAATTTGATTGTCTGGCAATGTGCTGCAAAAATGCAAGTACGCCGATGGCAACAATGCTTAGATAAAAAGCGTGGTACAGCTTTACGGCTTTTTCATTTTCCACTTTAACCAGGCGCCACTTTTCGTTATATGGCGCAAAAGTTACTCTGGCCAGGGCTTTGGCGAGAAAAACGTATAGCAGAAAATATAGGGAATCGTTTAAGACCAGGCCAAAGAAACCGCTGTTGGCAATTGGGATGCCGTGCTTCCAGAAAATGAAGGCAATGATGATGGCGGCCGGAATTACGCCGTGGGCCACCGCCACGCAAAAAGCCGCAATGACCCTGGTTGAGTAGTTGGGGTTTTCAATGTCTTTGCGGTAGCCGAAGCTGCGCATGATGAGGACTCGCAGATAAAAGCCGAGGCAAAAGGCAAAGAGAATGATTAAGTTTACCGGAACAATTTTTGATTTCACCAGCTTTTCCTGCGCCGCAGTTAGGTCTTGATACCAGTTAAGCGGAGATTTGATAATGTCTAAAACAAAGTCTACAAAAAGGCCTGAGGAATTGATGAAGACAACCGGGTTGGCGATGGTTATCTGTTCTCCCAAAAGACCGGAAAACAACACGCGGTTGCGGGCCTGAGAGATTTGGTTGTTAAGCTCGTCTATTTTGGCCAGAGAAATTTCAGCTTCGGCAACTTTGTTTTTAAGGTGGTCAGCCTCGGCATTAAACTGTTTGCGGCTGGTGGAAATTACCTCAAGCTCTTTGCCGGTTGTCGGAGCTTCGGGCAAGGCTTCTATTTTTCTTTGAACAAAGCTTTGTTCTTTTTCAAGCCGTTCTTTGTCGGCAGAAATTTTATTTTGAATCTCAACCAAGTCATGAAGATATTTGTCAAGCTCAGAAGAAGTCAGGCCGCCGCTTTTCACAGCTGTTTCAATTTGAGAAAAACGCAGGTTTGCCTCAGTGTAGTCAACCTCGCGGTTAACAACCGTATCCACAACTTTGGTTGAGGCGTCAACCTCTGCAAGGGCAGAGGCAGCGAAAAGCGAAAAGTGAAAAGTTAAAAGCAATAGAAAAAGTAATTTTTTCATGATGAAACTCCAAGAATTTGCTTATAATATAAGCAAATTAGTGACAAGTGACAAGTAACAAGTGAAAAGTGGTGGATTAATTTTATTGAGTGCTGTCTGTCATACTCGGGCTTGACCCGAGTATCCAGGTTAGCAATATAGCTAATTTATTTTACCTGGATTCCAAATCAAGTTTGGAATGACAATGATTAATGGCCATAAAAAAGCGCATAACCCCAAAAGTTATGCGCTTTGGTTGAGATTTAGAATTAAAACGTAATGTTATGTTCAATCAGGTAATCTCGCATTTGTTGTTGAAGTTTTTGGGCTTCAGACGCGGCGCGTTCGGCAAAATCTGTTCCGGAGCTTGCATGGATGATGCCGCGAGAGGAGTTGACCAAAAGACCGCAGTCTTGGTTCATTCCATATTTAACAACTTCTTCCAAGCTTCCGCCTTGAGCGCCGACACCGGGGACAAGCAGAAAATGGTCAGGAACGATTTTCCTAATCCATTTTAGTGTTTCGGCTTGGGTTGCACCAACAACATACATCATATTTTCAGGCGTTCCCCAAAGTTTTGACACTTTCAAAACTTCCTTGTAAAGAGGGATAGAAGGATTTAAGCGAGCATAAGACTGTTCAACGTTCATCATCTGAAAGTCTTGACTGCCGGGATTGGAGGTGAGCGCTAAAAGCACCGTCCATTTGCCTTCAAATTCAAGGAAAGGCTTAACGCTGTCTTCTCCCATATAGGGGGCAACGGTGCAAGCATCGGCGCCTTTGTTTTTGAAAATTGCTTCGGCATATTTTTTTGAGGTGTTGCCTATATCTCCGCGTTTGGCGTCAGCGATGACAAGAATTTCAGGATATTTAAGCTTAATGTAAGCAATGGCATTGGATAAGATTGCATCGCCATTTTCCAAACACTCATAAAACGCGAAATTTGGTTTGAATGCAGTTGCATATTTTGCGGTTGCTTCGATAATTTCCCAAATAAATTTGGACACATCGCCGTTTAGGTGCGGGGGCATTTTTTCCAAGTCAGGGTCGAGACCTACGCAAAGGAACGAACCTTTGGGTTTGATTTGCTCAATTAGTTCTTGTCTTGTCATGATAATTTATTTTTAGTTATACATAAGAATATTTTTGTTAGAACGGAGTTTAGCGGATTTTGTTTAAAAGGCAAGGAGAATATGGATTATTTGCAAACCCCTCACCCCAGCCCTCTCCCGCAAGGGGAGAGGGGGAATATAAAAAAACCGCTCGGGAGAGCGGTTTTTTTGTGGATTGCTTCGGGGTAGACACCCGCTCGCAATGACAAGCTATTTCTTTTTAGCCGGGGCTTTTTTGTCGGCTCTTTTGGGGGCTGTCTTTTCAACCTTGGGAGCCTTCGGAGTTGCGGCTTCAATGGCAGCGGCTTCTTCTCTGGCTTTGGTTTGGCCAACCAAGTCGTCTTTAATGCGGGCAGATTTGCCGCGCAAGGCGCGCAAGAAATACATTTTGGCGCGGCGAACTTTACCAACGCGTTCAATTTCAATCTTGGCAACGTTTGGAGAATATAGCGGGAAAACTCTTTCCACACCTTCACCGAAAGAAATTTTTCTAACTGTGAAAGAAGAGTTTAAGCCATCGTTCTTGCGAGCAATGCAAACGCCTTCATAAACCTGGATACGCTCACGGTCACCTTCTTTTACCTTGGTGTAAACCTTCAAGCTGTCACCGGCTTTAAAAGTTGGAATGCTTTTGCCTTCCATAAGCTTTGCAACCTGCTCTTTTTCAATTGTTTGTATAATGTTCATGTTCTTACTCTCTAAATTTATTTGTTGTTTGTATATACCTAGTTTTTATAATAATCAAGCTTTTTCTGAGGCCAGTAAATCGGGCCTTCTTTGTTTGGTTGTTTCCAGCGCTTTTTCATGACGCCACTTTTCTATCAATTTATGGTTGCCGTTTAAGAGCACGTCGGGGACTTTTTTTCCTCTCCACTCAACCGGCCTGGTATATTGCGGATGCTCTAAAAGGCTTTGTTCAAAGCTTTCATTTTTTGTTGACTCGGCGTTGCCCAAAACTCCGGGAAGCAAACGAATTACGGCGTCTAACATTATTCCTGCGGCTTGTTCTCCGCCGGTTAAGACATAATCTCCGATGCTGATTTCCTCAACAGCGTATTCTTCCAAAACCCTTTCATCAACACCTTCAAAACGGCCGCAGATTATGGTAAGAGTTTCCTCTTTGGCCAGTTCTTTAACCAGATTTTGGGTTAAAGATTTTCCTCTTGGCGACATGTATATCAACCTGCCGTGCGGTTTGTTTTGTTCCAAGGCTTCTCCCAAAACGTCTGCGCGCATTACCATGCCGGCGCCGCCGCCGCAGGGAGTGTCATCTACCGAGCCGTGCTTGTCAAAAGCATAGTCTCTGATGTTGATGGTTTGCAATGACCATTTGCCCTGCTCTAAGGCTTTTCCGGTTAAGGAATGACCCAAAAAGCCCGGAAAAATCTCCGGAAATATGGTTAAGAGTTTAACCTTCATTCCCTTCGTCCTTGGCGTTTTGGTCAACAAATTCAAGCGTGCTCACAATAATATAACCATTTTTAATATTGATAGTCGGAACATATTTTTTGGTAAAAGGCAGCAGAAAAGATTTTTTATCGGCATTCAGCTTTATCTCTAAAATATCTCCGGCGCCGAAGTTGTGAATGGCGGCCAAACGGCCGACTTCTTCGTCTTCATATTTTACCGGAAGCCCAATCAGGTCCGAGTGGTAAAACTCTTCTTCTTCAAGCTCGGGAAGAACGCTGCGGTCAGCATAAAGCTCTGTTCCAATTAAACTTTCTGCCACGGTGCGGTCGCTGATATCGTTTACTTTTACTCTTAATAATTCTTTGGAAACACCAACAATTTTAAGCTTAAATTTCTTTTGGCCGCTTTTGTCTTCAAGCTCTCCGTAGGCAGCAACATCTTCAGGAAATTCGGTAAAGCTTTTGACTTTTACCTCTCCTTTAATGCCGTGAACGCCGACGATGGTGCCTAAGCAAATGCGGTCTTGCATTGATTATTCCTCGGTTTTAGCTTCTTCAGCAGCAGGTGCGGCAGCAGCAGCTTCCTTAGCGGCTTTTGCAGCTTCTTTAGCTTCTCTTGCAGCCTCGGCAGCGGCCTCAGCTTTGGCTTTCTTTTCTTCAATGCGGGCAAGAGCCTTGGCTTTGGGCTGAGTTTGTTTGGTTTGGGCAGCATAGCTAGGGGCTTTGCAAATGCCAAATTCAGAAAAGATTTTTTGCAATCTTTCAGAAGGCTGAGCGCCTTTCTTTATCCAAGCTTTTACTTTGTCTTGGTCAAAGTTCAAACGTTCTTTGTGGTCTTTGGGTAAAAGCGGATTGAATGTGCCCAATTTTTCAATAAACTTACCATCGCGCGGAGCTCTTGAGTCTGCGGCAACGATTTTGTAGTATGGGCGCTTTTTGGAACCGCCTCTTGATAATCTGATTTTTACTGACATAAAAAAATTTCCTTCGTAAATTTTTTAGTTGTTAATATAAACTATTGCACACCAGTGAACATACAATGTCGGCTGGCGGCGCTCCGTAGAGCGTTAAAAAAACCAAAAATGTGTGGACTTTTTTAACGAGTTGAGGTGGTTATACAGGCTCTTTGAGGAAGAGTCAAGGGGTTTTAAAGTGAAAAGTGAATGGTGAAGAGTGAAAAGTTGCGGAAAATATCTTTGTCATGGTGAGCTTGTCGAACCATCTTTGAGAAACAAACACATTGTCTGCTTTTCTTGGTGGATCCTTCACTGCGTTCAGGATGACGAGGAGAGGAGATTCAGGATGACGAGGAGAGGAGATTCAGGATGACGAGGAGAGGAGATTCAGGATGACGAGGAGAGGAGGTTTAGGATGGCAAAGATAGTTTATTTAAAGCCGCCCATTTTGCTCATTTGCATGGCCATGCTCTTCATAGCAGCCGGGTTTTTCATGCGCTTCATCATGGTGTGCATTTGTTCATATGACTTTAAGAGCTTGTTGACCTCGTGCACCTCGACGCCGGAACCGGCGGCGATGCGTTTTTTGCGTGAGGCTTTAATTAAATCCGGGTTGCGGCGTTCAGCCTTGGTCATGGATAAAATTATGGCTTCTTGGCGTTTCATTAAATTATCGCTGTCCATTTGTTCAATTTGGTTTTTGAATTTGGAAAGCCCCGGAATCATGCCCATGATGCTGCCGATGCTGCCAAGCTTTTTCATCTGACGCATTTGGCTTAACATATCATTTAAGTCAAACTTGCCTTTCATCATTTTTTTGGCAAGGTCTTCGGCCTCGTCTTTATCAATGGCTTCCATGGTTTTTTCAACCAAGCTTACCACGTCGCCCTGCCCCAAGATGCGGCCGGCCAAGCGGTCGGGGTGAAATTCTTCAATCTCGGAAACTTTTTCACCTATACCCAGATATTTAATCGGGACATCGGCCACCATTTTCATGGAAAGAGCGGCGCCGGCACGGGAAGAGCCGTCTATTCTGGTTAAAACCAAACCGGTGATGCCGACTTGTTCTTTGAAGGCTTTGGCCACATTGCAGGCTTCCTGGCCCATCATGGCGTCTGAAACCAGAAGAACCTCGGTCGGGCTGGCAATTTTTTTGACCTCGGCCACTTCTTTCATCAGCTCTTGGTCAATATGCAGGCGGCCGGCGGAGTCCAAAATGATGACGTCGAATCCGCCTTTTTTGCCTTCTGATATGGCGCGTTTGGTGATGGCCTCCGGCTTTTCGCCTTTAATAATCGGCAGGCTGGCAACGCCGATTTGTTTGGCCAATTGTTCAAGCTGTTCTTGAGCGGCGGGGCGATAAATGTCTAAGGATGCCAGCAAAATTTTCTTTTTGGTTTTTAGTTTATTGGCCAGCTTGGCGGAAGTTGTGGTTTTGCCCGAGCCCTGCAGGCCGACCATGAGGATGCAAGCCGGGGGAACAGCGGCAAAATTTAATTCTTTATGCTCATCACCAAGCAGTTTGACCAGTTCATCATGAACTATTTTGACAACCATTTGGCCGGGAGAGATGGATTTTATGACCTTCTCGCCCAAGGCTTCAATTTTTACTTTAGAGATAAAGTCTTTAACCACGGGCAGCGAAACATCGGCCTCTAAGAGGGCAATGCGAATCTCGCGCATGGCTTCGTCAATGTCTTTTTCGTTTAAGACACCGCGGGAGGTAATGCGGGAGAATACTGCCGAAAGGCTGTTGGTTAAAGAATCAAACAAAACGATACCTCTTAGATTTTAGATTTTGGATTTTGGATTTTGGATTTTAGATTGCAGATGTGTGTTAGTCAATAGAGATTGACATTTTGTCCAGATGGTGCGATATTTGGGGCTAACAAACTTAATTATTCACTTAAATATTATTTATTATGAAAAAGAATTATTATTTTTTCTTAAACGTCCATAATGGCGAAACAAGACGCATTGCACAGCTATTGACTGAACATGAAATTCCTTGGAAACAGGTTGAGATTAAAAACGCCTGCCCTGCAGTGTTGCCAAAAGACTGGCAAGCAAAAATTGATGAAGGATCAGCTGTTGTTGGTTTTAACGACACAACTTTTTATGATGTGATTTGGGGCTCTGATTTAACCATTTTGTCTTCGCCGATTGAAGATACTTTGCGCTTGCTTGATTTGCCGCCGACCTCGTGGGATGTGGCTTTGTCTTTGCTAGCAAAGGGTGGGATGAAGCGTTTGATTAAGCGCGGATGTCCAAGCAGCCTGATTAGAAAAGCAATGGAATTTGACTGGGAAGCCAAGGGAGTTTGCCTTGACGAACAGCGCGAATGTTTCATGGTGCTGCACAATCACCTTATTTGCTCCGAGCACTTGGCGGTGATTAAGGATTATGCCGCAGACCGGAAGATGGAAATTGAAAGAAAAGCGACACAGCTCCAGCGCTGCCAGATTATCTGCGAAAGATATTTCCAGGAACAGCGGTGGCGGAATATTTTGATTTATTCTGATGACTTTTGTTATTATGCCGGGTTTGAAGATATTTGCATGGAGTTGACCAAGGAATTGAAAAATCCGGAATATGCGCCGAACCCGTTCACACTTTCGCAACGGACTTTTGTTTTGGAAAACGCAACGCCGGAACAAAAGGACAAGGTTGCCGAGATTGTGAAAAGGATGGCCAAAGACAAGAAGTATGTGAACAACTGCTGCGAAGCGGAATTTTAAAAAAAGAGAGGGAAAAGTTTCCCTCTCTTTTTTTTTATATAGATGAGATTGCCGCGTCGCTGTGCTCCTCGCAATGACGTTATTCTATTTAAATGATGAACACTCTAAAAGTATTTGCCGAGATCATCACGCCTGACCACCAAATTTTGGTGGTAAGGCTCATGATGACATTTGCTATATTTTTGATTTGACATTTTGTCCAGATGGTGCGATATTTGGGGCGATAAATTTTATTATTCACTTAAAATTATTATATTATGAAAAAGAAGAAAATTGATTATTTTGACATCATTATGAACTCCATAATGGTTGTTTTGCTTGTGTTTGTATTCTGGATGTTTCATCAAAAAGCGCCGGAAATGTTAGACCTTGTTCTTTTGCTGCTTACCTCGCTTTGCGCAGCTTTTACTATTTTGATTGTTTATGCGATATTTTCCAAAAAATTCGATTATAATTATAAGAGATATTTAATTCGGGAACTATTGATTGTAATTGTTATTTGGGGCGCATTTTTTGTGTTAAGGTCTTTTGAAAAGGGATACATTTTGTTTCAAATGATTCCGCAAGAAAAAGTATTGAGCTTTATTCTTGCAGAGCTGGGATTTGCGGCCTTGTGGCTGCTTATCTGCCGACCGATGTTAAGGGCAAAAAAACAAAAATAATTAAATTTAAAAAACAATAATTATGAATAAATGTTATTTTACCGGGCTTGGTTTTGCCGTTCATATCTCCAGAGAAAACTGCAAAAAGGTTGTTGATTTGATTGAAGGCAAGGTAGCTGAATTTGTTGAGGCAATTACACCGCTTGAGCTTCAGACCAGGCTTTTGAGAATTGCAAACTTTGCAACAGAAGAAAATTTTGCCGATATGTTCGGGCCTTTGTGGGACAAAGTTATGGGCGCTGCTTTTGATGAAGAGAGCAAAGAGCTTTGCGAATTTGCAAAGGAGACTGCATGGGATGAAATGCTTGTTCAGAAGATGGAATTTTTGAGCGTTTTGCTTGAAGATTTGTCTTACAGATTGTATAACCTGCCGGCAGAAATGCCCGATTTTTTGCCTATTCAGGATTTAGGCAGAGATTATCAGAAGATTGCTGAAAGCATGGGCGGAACCGTTCCGGTGTTTTGGGGATTGGAACTGCCGAAGGCCTGATATGAAAAAACCGCAATTTATGTTGCGGTTTTTTTATATGGATGAGCTTGCCACCCCCTCACCCCAACCCTCTCCCACAGGGGGAGAGGGAGAAAGAAGCTACAAAAAGTAATTTTTCAGATATTCGGTCAGTTCACCGGTGTTGACGCGGATTTGCTTCATGGTGTCGCGGTCGCGGATGGTGATGCTTTCAGGGCTTTGTTCCAAGGTTTCAAAATCAACAGTGATGCAAAGAGGCGTGCCGATTTCATCGTGCCTTCTATAAGCTTTGCCGATGTTGCCGGTGT
>JAVBOV010000052.1:0-4262 GCA_031550205.1 Alphaproteobacteria bacterium | reverse complement strand
TATTGGGGTTATGACCCGCTTAATTATTTTGCCCCCGAGCAGGCTTATCTTTCCAATAATGAAATTGACGAATTTAAATCCATGGTTAAAACTCTGCACCAAAATAACATTGAGGTGATTTTAGACGTGGTGTACAACCACACCGGAGAAGGCAACCAGCTTGGTCCCACTCTCTGCTATCGCGGCATAGACAATGCCGCCTATTATACCTTAAAGGCGGATGAGCCGAGGTTCTATTACGATTCCACCGGCTGCGGCGCGTCTTTTAATGTGCAGAATTCTCACGTTTTAAAACTGGTTATGGATTCTCTTCGATACTGGGTTGAAGAAATGCACGTTGACGGATTCCGCTTTGACCTTGCTACCGCGCTTTGCCGCCAAAACACCGGCTTCACTCAGGCCAGCGGCTTCTTATATGCCGTTTCTCAAGACCCGGTCTTAAGCAAAACCAAACTGATTGCCGAGCCCTGGGACCTGGGTTACGGCGGTTATCAGGTCGGCGCCTTTTTGCCTTCCTGGGCAGAATGGAATGATAAATATCGCGATGTTTTAAGACGCTTTTGGAAGGGCGACGAGTTTCAAATTGCCGAACTTGCCAGCCGTCTTTCCGGCTCATCGGATGTGTTTAATTATAACAACCGCGATATCTGGGCCAGCGTAAATTTCATCACCGCGCACGACGGATTCTCTTTAAACGACCTGGTCAGCTATAACGGCAAGCATAACATCAGCAACGGCGAAAACAACCGCGACGGCACCGATTCTAACTGGAGCTGGAACTCCGGCGCCGAAGGCGAGACTGATAATAAACTCATAGTTGAAAACCGTTATCTGCGCATGCGCGGGCTCTTAAGCTCTTTGCTGCTTTCTTTCGGCACGCCGATGATGGTTGCCGGAGACGAATTTGCCCGCACTCAGTTTGGCAACAACAATCCTTATTGCCAAGACAATGTCTTAACCTGGGTGGCATGGGAGGCCATTTTGGAAAAAGACCGCGAACTGGTGCGTTATGTTAAAAAAGTTATCGGGCTTCGCAAAAAACTCAAAATTTTTGACCGCAACAAATTTTTCACCGGACAGGTTGTCGGCAAAGACGGCATCAAGGACATCACCTGGTATACTGAAAAAGGCAAAGAGCTGACAACCGCAGATTGGCACGACGGCAAGCGCAAATGCCTCTCATATTGCATTCACAGCAACAATAAATATATATACTGCATCTTAAACGCCAATTTTAGCGAACAGCCTTGGAAGCTTCCTGATCTGGATAAAAAGATGAATTGGAGTTTGCTGCTTGACAGTTCTCAAAAGTTTAAAGATGATGTTAAGACTGCTTCCGGTGCCGGCATTAAAATACCTGCATGGAGTCTGCTGTTATTTGAAATTAAAAAATAACCTTTTCAATAAGGAGTACTTATTATGGACTTGCTTTTAAAACAACTGGCTGACAAACTCGGCATTTTGACAGAGTTTTATGACGGCGGCCTGAACAGAAAAGACTACCAAGTGGATGAAAGCGCCGTTAAGCAGCTTGCCAAAAGTCTTGGTTTTAAGGCCGGCAATGTCCAGGAAATCGCCAAATCTCTTGAAGATTTCGACAAGCGTCCGTGGTTGAACACTCTCTCAAGCATTTATGTTGTAAACTCCGGCAATGTCAAATTCAGCGTAATTTTGCCGCAATCTTTGCAGAATGAAAAACTAAGTTTCCGCCTTTATCATAAAAAAAGCAAAAAGAAAGCGGATTTCGCCTATAATACCGCCATAACCGGCCAAAGCAGAAAAATCGGCAAGACCGATTATGTCAAACTTGAAGTGAGCGTAACCACGCCTCTTGAAATCGGCTATTATACTTTGGAGTTGAGTCTGGAAGATAAAACCTATAAATCGGTTTTGGCGGTGGCTCCTGAAAGCTGTTATGAAAATCCGTTTTTAAAAGAAAGAAAAATGTGGGGTTTTGCCGCTCAGTTATATTCCTTGAAGAGCGAAAGAAATTGGGGAGTGGGTGATTTTACCGACTTGGGCGAGCTTGTAAAAATTTCTTCGCGCGCCGGCGCAGACATCATTGCCTTAAACCCGTTGAGCACTCTGCACCACAATAACCCGGCCGAGGCCAGCCCCTATTTTGCCATCAGCCGCCTGTTCCTAAACCCGATATATATAGACGTTGAAGCCGTGCCCGAATTTAAGAAATCGGATATCAAAGGCAAAAATATAAAGGCCTTAAGAGATTCCGAGCTTATAGATTATGTCGGCGTTTATAGCCTTAAAATGGAAATCTTAAAAATTTTGTACCTCCGTTTTAAAGAAAACGAGGGCACTTCGCGCCATAAAGAGTTCACCACATTCTGCAACAACCACAATTCGGACTTGGACAATCTGGTCACCTTTCAAAGCTTATATGAAGACCACTTTAAAGACGGTTTTGCCGACTGGCACCTGTGGGAAGACGGATATAAGGACTTGCACTCGCTGAAGATAAAAAAATATGTTGAAGATCATCAGGAAAAAATCAATTTCTTCAAATACCTTCAGTTTGAGGCCGACCGCCAGTTTAAAGATGTTTTCGAACTGGTTAAAAAGTCCGGACTAAAAATTGGTTTATACCGCGATTTGCCGGTCGGTGTGAGCGAAGACAGCGTTGAGGTTTGGCAGGATACCGGTTTGTTCATCCGCGAATTTTGCGCCGGCGCCCCGCCTGATGCCTTTTTTCCAAGCGGTCAAAAATGGGGCTTGGGCGCGTATAATCCGTTTGTCTTAAAAGAACAGGCCTATGAGCCGTTTATCAAAATTTTAAGAGCCAACATGAAAAACGCCGGAGCTTTGCGCATTGACCATGTAATGAGCTTAATGCGTCTGTTTGTAATCGGCGACAAGGAGCATTTAAGCACCTATATCAAATATAATTTTGACGACATGCTGAATTTGGTGGCTCTGGAAAGTCACCTGCACCAGTGCATTGTCGTTGGTGAAAGTATCGGCAACATCCCTGAGGGCTTTTTGGAAAAAATCAGCGCGCACAACATTAATGCCTTAAGCGTTTTATGGGCTGAACGCTGGGATATGGGCTGGGGCAATTTCAAAAACCCCGATGCCTATCCGCACAACAGTTTTTGCTCTGTCGGCACGCACGATATGGCCCCGTTGCGCATGTGGTGGTTTGGTTATGACATTACCGAATGCCGCCACTACGGTTTCATTGAAAGTGACGACGCCATGCGCGAGTCTTACCGCATCCGTGAGCTTGACCGCTGGAAGCTTTTATCGGCCATGGATTCTAACAGCGTCTGGCCCAAAGATCGCTGGCGCCAGGGCAATTATATCTACGGAGAAGGATATCCCGAGGGCATAGAAGAGGCGGTGCATCGTTTCTTGTCGCGTTCCGAGAGCAAGGTTTTTCTGGCGGAAATGGATAATATTCTGCATGTTGACAAGCGCCAAAACCTGCCCGGCACCACCGGAGACACCCACCCCAACTGGTGCCGCAAAATGCCGGTTAACTTGGAAAATCTGGAAACAGATGAGGCCTACATCCGCAACACCAGAGCCATCAAGCAGGAAAGATAAAAAACCTTACTTCTCCCTTCCCCTTGACCAGCCGCGACGTAGCGCAGCGTAGACGGAAGCGCGGCAATCTCATCCGAATCAATAAAACTCCAACCTCATCTTCTTATTATAAAGCGCTGCCAGTTTATTAATCAAACTAACATCGCGGTCATATCCCATTTCCAAACGATATATCGTCAACTCATCAAGCCTCGTATGCTCCGCAACTTCCTTAACTGTTAAATTTGCACCAACTCTCAACGCGCGCAAATCCTTGGCAAAAGAATGCCTGAACGCCTCTAAATTTATCTTCATTTCTCTAGCATTTAACATTATTCAAACTCCCATGTTTTGTAAATCTTCCATCCGCGTCATTCTGAGCCTCAAACCGTCATGCTGAACTTGTTTCAGCATCTCCGGAGATCCTGAAATAAATTCAGGATGACGTGGCAGGAATTACTTTGGTTAAAACAAAACCACCTTTGAAAAAAATCAAAGGTGGGGAGTTAGAAACTGTCCATAAACAGTCCAGAGTATTTGCCATAGGCTTATTTCTCCGGCTCCCCAAAGGGAGTTAGTTCTTATGGAGGAGTTTCTACACTCCATCGGCAGAACACCCGCCGACCAAAAGATACTACCCCAAACCAATTTAAAAGCAATTAAAAAAACGTTGTCATCCTGAGCCTGTCGAAGGATCTTGCAGAAAAAGGCACTGTCTT
>JAVBOV010000051.1:0-5342 GCA_031550205.1 Alphaproteobacteria bacterium | reverse complement strand
TTTTTAAATGTAAATATGTTCATTTTAGTTGTCACTTATTAAGTGTTGCCATTTTTTATTTAGAGGGAACATCATTGCTTGCTGTGAATCTGGACAAGAATCTGGTGGAGGTGTGTTGTTGGTAATAAATTGAATTTAAATGGTTTTATAAAATCGTGCGTTGAAGGCGGATACACCAGAGTAGAGCAGGTGATAGAACCCGGCGAATATGCCCTGCGCGGCGATATCATCGACATTTTCCCAACCGGCAGCGCTGAGCCTTTGCGCATTGATTTGTTTGATGACGAGGTTGAACGCCTGCGCACTTTTGACCCCTTAAGCCAGCGCAGCACCGGCGAGTTGAAAAGCTACGTCTTTCAAAACGCCGGCGAGGTGATTTTGACCCCGGAAAGCATCGGCACTTTTCGCTCCAAATACAGAGAGTTGTTCGGCGCCGCCGCCTTAAAAGATGAGATATATGAAAGCCTCTCCAGCGGCCAAAAATATGTCGGCATGGAAAACTGGCTGCCGCTGTTTTATGAACAAAAGCTGGTGAGCATTTTTGATTATCTGCCGGGCGCCCACATCATCATCGGCCGCGATGTCTTTGCCGCCGCCAAGTCCAAAGAAGAAAGCATTAAAGATTATTACCAAGCTCGTTTAGATGCGCTTAAAACCAAAGAAGAAATTGCCTATCGTCCGATTCCGCCGGAGCTCTTATATCTTAAAGCTGCCTCTCTTTCCAAGGCTGGAGCCGTTAGGTTCTCCGCTCTCCAAGACGGCGACATTGACCTTGAAATCACCCCCGGTAAAGAGTTTTTCCATGCCAAAAACATCAGCCGCTCTCAGGTTTATGACGACCTTAAGGCTTATCTGGAAGAAAACAAAAAGCTAAACCGCATCATCTGCTGCTCTTCAGAAGGCTCAGTTGACCGCCTGCACACCTTGCTTACCGAACACGGCATTTCCTCAACAATCTGCCAAAACTGGTCTGAAGCTCAAAGCGCCAAAAACACGGCCTTAATCATCTTAGACCTCAACCGCGGCTTTAAGGGGCAGGGACTTTGTCTGATTGCAGAGAGCGATATTTTGGGTGAGAAAAAAGACCGTAAGCCGCCCAAAAAAGTCACATCAAAAGATTTCATTGCCGATGTTTCATCGTTGGCCGTCGGCGAACTTGTGGTGCACATTGAACACGGCATCGGCCGCTTTTTAGGCTTGGAAAACATCACCGCCGGCGGTTCTCCGCATGATTGCTTAAAAATATTATACGCGGGCGACGATAAGCTTTTCGTTCCGGTAGAAAACATCGAACTCATTTCGCGCTACGGCCTGGATAATGAAAATGTCCAGTTAGACACGCTTGGCTCGGCTTCTTGGAGCTTAAAAAAAGAAAAAGTCAAAAAACGCATTAAAGACATTGCTGAAAAGCTGATTAAAATTGCCGCTGAACGCGAGCTTAAAACCGGCGAACTGTTCATTCCGCCCGAAGGCAGTTATGACGAATTTTGCAGCCACTTTCCATATAATGAAACCGACGACCAGCTAAACGCCATTAATGACGTTGTTGCCGATTTGAACAAAGGCATCCCCATGGACAGGCTCATTTGCGGCGATGTCGGCTTCGGCAAAACCGAGGTTGCTTTAAGGGCGGCCTTCACCGTGGCCATGAGCGGCGCCCAGGTTGCGCTGATTGTGCCCACCACGCTTTTAGCGCGCCAGCATTACCACAACTTCAAAAAACGCATGGAAGGCTTTCCTATTAGAGTCAAAATGCTTTCCCGCTTAGTCACCGCCAAAGAATCTAAGCTCACCAAACAGAGCTTGAAAGACGGCTCGGTAGAAATCATCATAGGCACTCATGCGCTGCTTGCCAAAGACATAGAATTTTGCAATTTGGGTCTTTTAATAATTGATGAAGAGCAGCACTTTGGCGTTGCCCACAAAGAGCGTTTGAAAAACCTAAAATCCGACGTCCACGTCTTAACCCTGACCGCCACGCCGATTCCAAGAACACTGCAGTTGTCTTTAACCGGCGTCAAACAGCTTTCCATCATCGCCACTCCGCCGGTCGACCGCCTTGCCGCCCGAAGTTTTGTCATGCCCTATGATCGGGTGATGATAAAAGAGGCCATCTACCGCGAAAAATTCCGCGGCGGCCAAACCTTCTTTGTCTGCCCCAGAGTTTCAGACATTTTTGGGCTGGAAAAAGACCTTAAAGAGCTGGTGCCGGATATCAAAGTTTTGGTTGCCCACGGGCAAATGCCGGTCACCAAGCTTGAAGATGTAATGACCGATTTCACCGATAACAAGGCCGATATCTTACTCTCCACCACCATCATTGAATCGGGCATTGATATGCCCGCCGTCAACACCATGATAATCCATCGCGCCGACATGTTCGGCCTTTCGCAGTTATATCAGCTAAAAGGGCGCATTGGCCGTTCCAAAGTGCGCGGCTATTGTTATTTCACCGTGCCTTCGGGCAAAAAGTTAAAACCCCTGGCTGAGCGCCGCCTCAACATCCTGCAGGCCTTAGACAGCCTCGGCGCCGGATTCTCGCTTGCCTCGCACGATATGGATATCCGCGGCTCCGGCAACCTTTTGGGCGAGGAGCAAAGCGGCCACATCAAAGAAGTCGGCATTTCCTTATATCAACACATGCTTGAAGAAGAGGTCATGCGCCTCAAATCTCAAGGATTCGGCAAAGAGGCCGCCGAGGTTGAATGGTCTCCGCAAATCACCACCGGCATCCCGATTATGATTCCGGAAAGCTACGTTTCCGACTTAGGCGTGCGCCTTGGCTTATATAAACGCATCGGCGATATCAAAACCATTGAAGAACTTGCCGACATGAGAGAAGAATTAATTGACCGCTTCGGCCAAATTCCCGAGGCTCTTGAAAACCTTCTGCAAACGGTTGAGGTTAAACAGCTTTGCTTTGCCGCCAACATTGAAAAAATCGATGCCGGCGCCAAGGGCATTTTAATCGCTTTCAAAAACAACACCTTTAAAAATCCTGAAAAGCTGTTAGAATTTATTGGTAAACAATTTGGCAAAATAAAAATCCGCCACGACCAAAAAATATTTGTTGAACAGGAATTGGATAGTTATTCTCTCCGCATTCAGGAGATTAAAAAATATGTATCCAAACTCTCGGGGCTGGCCGTATGAGCATTGAACAAGAAAACATCTGCATTTTATCTTTTTATAACATGCACGCCAAAATGATTGTCAACGGCCGCATCAGAGAAGAAAATCTGGCGGTTAGAAATGTTGTTAAAAAAAACAACAGCGTTTTTTTGGACGTTTATTTTTATTCCAGCAAAAAATCCAAAATGCTCGATTTTTCATACATCAGCAGCTTGCTGGATTTAAGCACAGAAAAATATTATGAAGATAAAGACGTTTTCTATGAAGATTATAAAGCTGAGCAGTCTCGCCGCAAAAAAGAGGTGACTGTCTCCAAGAAAAAAGAAGACACCGTACGCTGTTTGGATGAAATCAGAGACATGCTGGTGATTTTATACTTCATCGGCCACCGCAATCCAAGAAGCCTGGAGATAAAAGGGCAGGTGGTCAAAGACTTTATCAGCCGCTATAAACCCGCCGCCAAAAACCTCAGCATCACCTTCATCAAATCATATCTTGATAACCAGCATATAGATGAAGAAGAATTTTATAAATGCCTGGAAAACTTGAAAAAATATGAAATTGAAGACATCAAAGACCTCTTAAAAGAACTTGCCAAGGTTTGCGTTTTGGATGGTTCCATAGATTATGAAGAAAAAATCTACCTCGCCGAAATCCTCCAGACTTTAAGAGAATACGGCATAGAATTTTAATTTTACCTCTCCTGTTTTCAGGAGAGGTAAGAATTGTTCAAAGTGAAACTTTGATTACAATTCTGGTGAGGTGAAAACAAACATATGGCCATATTTTCATAAACCCCACCAGTGTTGCAATTCCAAGCAAAGCTTGGGCAACACTTACCTCACCTAAATTTAGGTGAGGATAACAAAAAATCCACTCGAGAGAGTGGATTTTTTCCATATCCGTCATCCTGAGGTTTGCTTTGCAAACCGTGAGGATCTCGGCAAATTAATTAAGCCAAAAAAAAGAGCTCGGAATATTCCAAAGCTCTTTTTTTGTTCACCTTTCCCCATGGTCAAGGCATCTTATTCACAATGTATTTTAAATTAGGCCGCGGCAACTTTCTTGCCCAATCCGCGGCATTTGTCTTCACCGTCAGAATCAGGGGTTGCGTTAACAATAAGGCCTTCGGCTTCAACCAAAGCTGCGCCGTAACCTTTCATGCGTTCTGCCCAATCTCTCATCCAGGCGCCGTCTCCCCAGCCATAAGAGCCGAACAGGGCAACTTTCTTGCCGGAAACAACAGCTTCCAAAGAATCAACAAACGGTTCCATTTCAGATTCTTCCAAAACTTCATCCCCCATTGAAGGACAGCCCAGAACCAAAACATCGCAAGCCTTAACATCGTCTAAAGACGCATCGCCCACTTTAATTTCCTTAACATTGGCACCGGCAGCTTTTGCACCTTCGGCAATCAATTCAGCCATTTTCTCGGTGTTGCCTGTACCGCTCCAGTAAATAATCGAAACGTTAGCCATTTCTCTTTTCTCCTTAAATTAACAAAAATCCACTACTTCATAAGGCACAAACCGCTAATAGTCAAGCCTTAATCAAAAATCCAAAATCTAAAATCTAAAATCACTCTACGATTGTTTCTTCGGAAGAACCGTCGTCAACAATGCTCTCATCAATTTCTTCAGCTTCGGGTTCGTTTGTGTCGGTGGTTTCGTCAACCACGGTCACAATATCATCGCCGACAACGGCGCCGTCCGCCTTCTTGGCAAACAAAGAATTTTCCACCATATTGCCGACCTTAATTCCCTTGGCGCTGACATCGCCGGCATTAATTTCCAAAACGGCAGATACTTTAACCGGAGCGGTAATCAGCTCTTCGGAATATGGAATTGCGTTCTCATAAACCCAAACCACTTCGCCGTTGCTGTTAATAAAGACCATATCCAGCGGAATCTTGGTGTTTTTCATCCACATTGAAACCGGTTCGGCCACGCCGGAGAGATCAAAAATCATTCCGCCGTTTTTAGCCAGAGAATCTCTGAACATCAGCCCCTTTTGCATTTGTTCGCGGGTTAAGGCTTCCTCAACCATATATTTAACCTCACCGTTTTGGGTGTGAATAACCAGGTTGTAATCGGCGTTAGTCTCTTCTTCTTTTTTGGAACAGGCTGTAACAAGCATCAGCACCATGAAGATTTTTAATAATTTAGACATTTTTGCTCTCCTAAATATAAAACTGTGAATTATACTAATAT
>JAVBOV010000050.1:0-4563 GCA_031550205.1 Alphaproteobacteria bacterium | reverse complement strand
CTAAAAACGTGGCATTGTAATTTTCTAACTTAAAAGGAAGATTTTAAATAAAATGTGGCAGCCGATTTTTATGATAAACGGTTGTTTGGTCGGCATCATGGGGCTTTTGATGCTGGTGCCGGCTTTTTTTGTTTTTTATGAAAATCAGGGAAAATGGTCGCCGTTTTTCGGATCTTCATTGATATTGATATTTATTGGTTTTTTGATGTATTTATCCAACCGGGTGGAGATAAAAAAAATTACCTTGCAGCAGGGATATCTCTTAACGGTTTGCACTTGGTTTTCATTGACATTTTTGGCTATGCTGCCTTTTGTTTTGAGCGGGGCAACCCTTAATTTTGCAGACGCTTTGTTTGAGGCCGCCTCAGGAATCAGCACCACCGGTGCAACAATTATGGCGGATGTGGAATCTCAGTCTCGGTCCATATTGTTGTGGCGTTCCATGCTTAATGCCATGGGCGGCGTCGGGGTGGTGATCTTTGCAGTGGCCATGCTGCCGTTTTTGGGCATCGGCGGAATGCAGATTTTTCACCGCGAAAACTCAGATATTAATGATAAGATTTTGCCAAAGTTCAGTTATATTGCCAAAGAAATTATTTTGATATATGTGTCTTTGGGCGTGCTTTGCACGGTTTGCTTATATTTATCCGGCATGAGTTGGTTTGATGCCGTTAATCATGCAATGACTTCAGTGGCGACCGGCGGGTTTTCAACCAAGAACGCATCAATCGGGTCTTTTGACAGTTTGCAGATTGAGGTGGTTTTGAGCATATTTATGATTCTGGGCGCAATTCCGATGACGTTTTATATTATACTTGTGCAGCATCGCGACTTTCACTCGCTGCGTTCGGAGCAAGTGATATTTTTCTTAAAAACTTTGGTTTTTTACATTTTGGGAACAACGCTTTGGTTATATTTTTCCGGAAAATACGATTTTGCCGGGGCTTTGCGCTACAGTTCTTTTAATATTATTTCAATTGTGACTACCACCGGTTATGCCTCTACCGATTATATGCTTTGGGGCAATTTGGCATATACACTGTTTATTATCTTTGCCTTGACCGGCGGATGCACGGGCTCAACCTCAGGTTCGGTTAAAATATTCCGCTGGCAGGTGATTATTGCATATTTGCAAAAGTCTTTACGCACGGCTATTGAACCAAACCGCGTTTTGCCGATTAAGGTTGGCAATATTAATATTGATAACGGCATTGTGGCTTCGGTAATCTTCTTTATGTCTGCTTATATTTTTTGTTTGCTGATTTTGACGGTTTTGGTTGCCGTGACCGGCGTGGATTTTGCCACGGCTGTGGGTTCGGTGGTAGCGTGTATTACCAATTCCGGTCCGGGAATCGGCGAGGTGGTTGGTCCGGCAGGCAATTTCAGCTCGCTTCCTGATTTTGCAAAATATGTTTTGAGTTTTGCAATGCTTTTGGGACGTTTGGATATTCTTACCGTTCTGGTGGTGTTTACGCGATCTTTTTGGCGGTAAGCAGACTTATATCAGTTCTTTAATTGCCTTGAGAGCGGCGTTGAAATCCGGCAGGTCGGTGATTTCTTTCACATATTCAATATGCTTGATAATTTTATCTTTGCCGATGACAATAACTGCGCGGGAAAGGAGCCTTAAATCCTTTAGAATCAGTCCGTATTTTTTGCCGAAATCTAGGTCTCTGTGGTCGGAAGTGGTGATTAAGTTATCTATGCCGGCAGCAGCACAATATCTTTCCAAAGCGAAGGGCAAATCGGCACTGATGGAGAGAATTATTACGTCTTTGCCCAATTTGGCGGCTTCCTGGTTAAAGCGGCGAACCTGCATGTCGCAGACTTTGGTATCGACCGAGGGAACGGAGTTTATTACGACGATTTTATCTTGAAAATCGGCAAGTTTGATGAAAGACAAGTCTTTGCCGATGACGGTGAAGGTGGGAGCGTGATGGTCGACTTTAAGTTCATCGCCGAGGATGATGACGGGTTTTCCCTGCATGGTTACAGTGCGATTTGGTTGTGAATTCATTTTGTTTTCTCCATTGTTGCAACTGGTTTTTAAATAGTTATGATTTTTATGAAGGCAATGGGGTGCTTTCTTTTTTTATTTGACTTTTGTCTAATTTTGGAATAAGATATTGATAATTGAGAAAATTATTAATTAAAATTATTGTTATGAAAAAAGAAGAATTTAAAAAATTGGCTGAAGAAGTTGAAGCCGTGCTCAAGACGCAGCATTATTATCCGGAGTTGTTTGGCGACGTATTAAAATGCTATGAGCGATTGTATACCGCTTGGGCTGAAGAAAAAGATAAAGAGGTTATGTATTTCAACAGTGTTGAATATGCCACTAAAGCTCTTGAGGCTTTGAAACTTAAAATGTATGCGTTTCGAGGGTTTGAGGATCGAAACATTAAAAATTCTGTGCCCGAGAGGCTGAAAGAGTTTTGGGAGCTTGCTGCTGAGGCACGAGTTTCTAATCTTGAGGCGGTGGTTTCTCTTGTTGGAGGAATTGTTGCACTTGGCGGTTATGGCGACAAGTTTGAAGATGTCCTTCGCCGATTGTATTTTAACAATTTGTAGAATTTTAAAGGCGGAGAAATAAAAATTTCTCTGCCTTTTTTATGCAAAAAACTCCGCTATTCTGGCGGAGTTTTATTTTTGTAAGAAATTTTTGTTTGAGCTTATCTGCTTATTCTTCTGCAGCGTCGGCGTCGCCAATCATTTCCATAGTCAAATGGCCAGCATCGGAACGGATTTTGTTTTCAATTTCTTCCGCCACTTTAGGGTTTTCTTTTAAGAAAATTTTGGCATTCTCGCGGCCTTGGCCAAGTTTTTCGCCTTTATAAGAGAACCAGGCTCCGGCTTTTTCAACAATGCCTGCTTTTACGCCAAGGTCAATCAGTTCTCCGGTTTTGGAGATGCCTTCGCCGTACATGATGTCAAAGTCAACAACCTTAAACGGCGGAGCAACTTTGTTTTTAACAATTTTGACACGGGTTTGGTTGCCGATGACTTCTTCTTTGTCTTTGATGGAGCCGATGCGGCGGATGTCCATGCGCACGGAAGCATAAAACTTTAAGGCATTGCCGCCGGTGGTGGTTTCAGGGCTGCCGAACATGACGCCGATCTTCATGCGAATCTGGTTGATGAAGATGATGAGAGTGTTGGAACGGGCCACGGTTGAGGTGAGTTTTCTTAAGGCTTGGCTCATTAATCTGGCTTGCAGACCCATGTGGCTGTCACCCATTTCACCTTCCAGTTCTGCCTTGGGCACCAGGGCGGCAACCGAATCGACAACCAGAACGTCAATGGCACCGGATCTGACCAAAGTATCGGCAATTTCAAGAGCTTGTTCGCCGGCGTCGGGTTGGGAAATGAGCAGGTTTTGGATATCTACGCCGATTTTTTTGGCATAACCGGGGTCAAGAGCGTGTTCAGCGTCAATAAAAGCGCAGGTGCCCCCGGCTTTTTGGCTTTGCGCAATGACGCTTAAGGCCAGAGTGGTTTTGCCGGAGCTTTCCGGGCCGTATATCTCAACAATGCGGCCTTTGGGCAAACCGCCGATGCCGAGGCCGATGTCGATGCCCAGCGAGCCGGTTGAAATTGATTCTATATCTATTTTGGCATCTTCTCCCAGTCTCATGATTGAACCTTTGCCGAAGGCACGCTCGATTTGAGAGAGGGCGGCGTCTAATGCTTTGTTTTTTTCCATTTATATTCTCCGTTGAAAGATTGTTTCTGACCCCACCCAACCTCCCCTTGGAAGGGGAGGAGAAAAGATGACGTTCTTTGTTTGTTCTCTATATTGTTCTATTATTGTTCTAATGTCAACAGTTATTTTTTAGAATTTTTAACTTTTTTTATCTCTTTGGCATCTAAGCCTTGGTAATCTTGCAAAGAAGCGGTTATGACTGCGCCGAAAATTACCACCGCCCAGGCCAGATACATCCAGATTAAGAACATGGGAACAGCGGCCATGGCGCCGTACAGGGTTTTATATGTTCCGGATTTGATGATGAAATAGGCGAATCCTTGGCGGAGCAGGCTGAACAAGATGAGCGAGACAAAGCCGCCGGCTGCTGCGTTTATGAACCTGACCTTGGTGTTGGGCACAAGCAAATAAACCAGAACCAAAACCAACAGGGTGATTAAGGAAGGAATCAGGTTGGTGAAAAACAAATCTGTGGAGCCGGGCATTAGGTTTTGCAGGGCAAACAGGTATCCGCGCAGAGAGAAACCGGCGCCTAACAGCAACGGGCCAAGTGTAATGATTGTCCAGTATAAAGTTATTTTGGTGGTGAAGCGGCGCGGCCTGTGGACTCTGAAAATGAAATTGAAAGAGTTTTCAATGGTGGAAAGCAGCATAATGGAAGTTACGGCAATACCGATAACACCTACAGTGGTTAATTTTGCCGTGGCGCCGACAAAGTCTTGGAAATATTGGCTGATGTCCTGTTCCATGTTGGGAGCCATGCTTTTAAACAAAAAGTCTTGAACCTGAACCTTGACCGAATCAAACACCGGAAAGGCCGAGAAAATGGCCAGAGCAATGGCAAAGAGCGGCACCAAGGC
>JAVBOV010000024.1:0-10334 GCA_031550205.1 Alphaproteobacteria bacterium | reverse complement strand
AATATGCTTTGCATATTGACGCAGGAAGCGTCATCCTGAAATTTTGCAGAGCGGATGTCAAGCAAAGCGAGACGCGAGCGAATGCAAAATGAAGGATCCACTCTTTAACATAACCGCTCAGCAAAAAAGAATGTTTTTTTTGATTGCATATTTGGCTTTTTTGCAATACCCTACAAACAACAAATTATTATGTTTAATACTTGAGGATTAGCGTCCGACAGCAAGTAGAGAAACAGAACAAAATCTAAGTATAGCTTTGTTCGTACTACTCCATTATTGGAGGAGTGCGACAAAATATATTGAATATGTTGCTGTCGACTTGCTCGATACGCTAAGCTCCTCCACCTTTTTTAAAAGGTGGTTTTGCTTTTTTAAATCGGAGTTAGCAAATGTTATTATATAAAAAAATTAGAAAAAAACTATGCGCCCTGGGCTGGCACGCCTGGAAAAACCAGTGCCTAAAAGAAAACTGCCCGATTATCTGCCCCTGCAAAGAATGCGAATATAATTCATACAAATGCAAATATTGCAAAAAAGAAAAAGAAGGAACCGAAGGTAACTGAAATTTAATTTGTTTTGGGGTATATAATAAGGATGATTTGTTTGGTTTGGAGATTAACATGGCGGAGAAATTGTTTGGAACGGACGGGGTTAGAGGAAGAGCGAATGTTTTTCCGATTGTGCCGGATTTTGCCTTAAAACTGGCGCAGGCAATATCTACCCTGGCGGTTAAGCACAAAAAAGTGGCAATTGCCAAAGACACCCGCATTTCCGGCGACATGCTTGAAGCCGCAATGATTTCTGGTTTTTGCTCGATGGGCGTAGATGTGGAGCTGCTTGGTGTTATTCCGACGCCGGCTCTCACCTTTTTAACGCCTGATTTAAAAGTTGATTTTGCGGTAATGATTTCAGCCTCGCACAATCCGTACTATGACAACGGCATTAAGCTGATTAACGGTAATGGCGACAAACTTTCTGACGAACAGACTTCGCTTTTAGAAAATTTGATTTTGAAAAACGAGTTTGTTTTATCTGCTGAAAAATTGGGCAAACCGCAATTAAACAACAAGGTCATTGAAAAATATCTAAAAGTGGCAAAAGAGGTGCTGCCCCAAAATGCGCTGAAAGGCTTGCGTGTGGTTTTAGATTGCGCCAACGGTGTTTTTTATGAAATTTTGCCGGAGATTTTTAAACAATTCGGCGCCGGCGTAATTGTCATCGGCAATCAGCCGGACGGCTATAACATCAACAAAGAATGCGGCTCAACCGACACCAAACTTCTCTCGCAAGTGGTCTCTGAAACCAAAGCTCAGCTGGGCGTGGCGGTAGACGGCGACGGCGACCGCATCATCATTTGCGATGAAAACGGCAAAAAACTGGACGGCGACCAGATAATTGCTTTTCTGGCAAAATATTTCAAAGAACATAAAAAGCTAAAAGGCAATGCCGTGGTGGCCACAATTCTTTCCAATGTGGGCTTGGAGAGCTTTGTTAAATCTCTGGGGCTTAATTACCACCGCACCGCAGTCGGCGAGCGCTATGTGGTCCAAAAGATGAAAGAGCTTAAGGCCAATGTCGGCGGAGAAGAATCCGGCCACATGGTGCTTTCAGATTTTTCCAAAAGCGGCGACGGGATGATGGCCGCGCTGATTGTGGCGCACGGGCTTTTGGAAAGCGGCCGAAAAATGAGCGAGATTTTTCCGGTGTTTAAACCGGTGCCGCGCTTAAGGGTAGATGTTAAATTTGAGAAAAAAGAAGACATCGCCAAAGCCATGGAAAACGCCAAGGTCAAAAAAATCATTGAAACCTCCGAGCAAGAAATAGGCAATAAGGGGCGAATTTTAGTCAGAAAATCAGGCACGGAACCCAAAGTCCAGGTCTGGGTTTGGTGCGAAAACAAAAACCTCCAACGCACCCTAAGCCAAACCATAGTAGAAGCCCTATCCTCCCTAGGCGGAACCCCCAAAGAAGTCGCTTAAAAAACCAACCATCCTTATCTTCTTTTCTTCCTTCCTCTTTCCTGCCTTAGAACAAGTATTTTAGGCTTTATTTGTGCAGCCCCCTCTTTCGCCACATTGCGAGACAGCCTCAGCTTTGCGAACATATCAAAGAGAAATTTCATTTTTAGTCTTTAGCTAAAAATGGAATTGATGCACTAAAAAGAAGAACAATATTTGTATGGAAGCAAAGCGCTAGGCATCGAGCCGTGGCAGGACTTTTGGTTACTTTTGGTCTCAAAAGTAACATAAAAACCTTGCAGGTAAAAACCTAGAAAAAGGATTCAGATGAGATTGCCGCGTCGCTAAAGCACGCTTCTCAGCTCATGACGATTATAATTCAGGAACAGAACTCTGCGTTCTCTTCTCTTCCGCCACCGGAACTTCATCAGACTTATCAATCTTCTTGCCCTTAACCACGTCTTTAATCTCGTCTCCGGTCAGAGTTTCATATTCAATCAAAGCCTTGGCCAAAAGTTCAAATTCTTTCTCTTTCTCAACCAAAAGCTTCTTGCAGTCCTGATAAGACTTGTCAACCAAGCCCTTAATCTCCGCATCAATAATCCGTGCGGTTTCTTCGCTCACATGCTTGGTCTGCGTGACCGAGCGGCCAAGGAAAATCTCTCCGCTGTTTTCGGCATACAACACCGGACCAAGTTTATCGCTCATGCCCCATTCCGTCACCATTGAACGTGCCAAATTGGTGGCTGCCGCAATGTCTGAAGACGCGCCCGAGGTAATTGCCTCTTTTCCAAATTTAATCTCCTCGGCCACGCGACCGCCCATCAAAATAATCAAACGGGAAAGCATCTTGGTTTTGGAATAAGAATATTGGTCTTTTTCCGGCAATTGCTGCACCATGCCCAAAGCCCTGCCGCGCGGAATAATCGTCGCCTTGTGGATTGGGTCGGTATCTTTAACATATAAAGAACAAATCGCGTGCCCGGCCTCATGATAAGCGGTCAGGGTTTTTTCTTTCTCATCCATCGCCATCGAACGGCGCTCGGCGCCCATCAAAACCTTGTCTTTGGCTTCATCAAAGTCTTGCTTGGTCACTTTGTGTTTGTTTTTTCTGGCCGCCAAAAGCGCAGCCTCATTCACCAAATTGGCCAAATCCGCACCTGAGAACCCCGGAGTTCCGCGCGCCACAACAGACAAGTCAACATCTTTTGCCAAAGGAACTTTGCGCACATGCACTGCCAAAATTTCTTCACGACCCTTTTTATCGGGGTTGGAAACCGTCACCTGCCGGTCAAAACGACCGGGACGCAGCAGCGCCGGGTCCAAAACATCAGGACGGTTGGTGGCTGCAATCAAAATCACATTTTCATTGGCGTCAAAGCCGTCCATTTCCACCAAAAGCTGATTCAAAGTCTGCTCGCGCTCGTCATTTCCGCCGCCAAGACCGGCGCCGCGGTGACGACCCACCGCATCAATCTCGTCAATAAACAACAAGCAGGGAGAGTTCTTTTTGGCCTGCTGGAACATATCGCGCACGCGTGAAGCACCAACGCCCACAAACATCTCCACAAAATCTGAGCCGGAAATTGAAAAGAAAGGCACGTGCGCCTCACCGGCCACCGCTTTGGCCAGCAAAGTTTTGCCGGTTCCCGGAGGGCCCACCAAAAGCACGCCCTTGGGAATTTTTCCGCCCAAACGCTGAAATTTGCTCGGGTCTTTCAAAAACTCAATCACCTCTTCCAACTCTTGTTTAGATTCGTCGCATCCGGCCACATCGGCAAAGGTAATCCGCTTGGTGTTTTCCGTCAGCTTGGCGCGAGATTTGCCAAAACTCATTGCTTTGTTGTTGCCGGAGTTTGCCTGCCTCATAAAGAAAATCCACACACCCACCAGCAAAAGCATCGGGAACCAGGAAACAAAAACACCCCAAAGCGTGTTGGCGGAATCATCCATCGGCTTGGCCTCAACCTTAACGTTATTTTTGCGCAAAGTTTCCACCATACTCGGATCATATGGCGCATAGGTGCGAAACTCCGTTCCGTCAGTAAGTTTGCCTGAAATATTCGGCCCTTCAATCACCACCTCGGAAATTTTACCGGATTCCGCCTCGTTCATAAACTCTGAAAAAGCCAGCTCATTGGCTTTTGAATAATTAGCCGATTGGTTAAAACTGCCGAAAAAAGCCGATATCAATAAAAAGGCCGCCAGCCATATAACTAAAGTTTTCGCTTGTCCCATATGTCTTCCTCTCTCAAATATAGCCTATAATGTAGGCATTTGGCCGGCCAAATGCAACCTCAATTTATGCGGCATCTTAATTTTTTTATATTGCGGGTTCTGTGCCAAAAAGCTCTCCCATCTTTTTTTAGAAAGCACAGCCTTTGCCTTATTCTCTCGCACCACCCACAACAAGCCTTCCGTAACCGAAACCTCGCATCCGCTCAAAGTCTTGCCCTTAAAAGCCGTTTTCTGCAGAGCCTGATACAAGTTTTCCAGATTCTCCATCCGCGGCGAATATTCTCTTAAACCGATTTTTTGCAAAACCTCAGCCAAAACTCTCAATCCCAATTCTTCATGCAGTTTTAAAAAATTTTTCAAATCAATTTTGGCTCCGAAAGCGCTAAACCATTCGACCTCTTTTTTAAAAAAATTTTCAACCTCTGTTTCAATATAATCTCTAACCCGTCCCATGCGTTCTGCCGTATCCGACAGCCTCTCGGTACCCAAACCGATTTTTTCTTCCAAAAGCGGCAGCAGCTTTCTAATTTTCACCCGCAAAAAATCATCGCAAAAATTATGCGGGTCATTAACCCAGTCAATCTTTTTGCTCTTCAAAAAATCTTTCAGCTCTTCCGGATAAAACCCCAAAAGCGGGCGAACAATCTCAACCTTTTCTCTTTTTGCAACTTCAAGCATTCCCGAAAGCCCGTAAACCCCGCTGCCCCGCTGCAAACGCATTAAAAAAGTCTCCGCTTGGTCAAGCCTGTGATGCGCCGTCAGCAAGTGTTTAACCTTGTTTTTCTCGCACCACTCTTCCATCAGGGCATAACGGGCGTTTCTGGCCGCTTCCTCAATTCCCGTTGTCGGCTTTTTGCCTGCCCACCTAAGAATATGGTGCTCAATTCCCAAGCTCGCCAAAACTTCGCCCGCATATTGAGCCTCCTCGGCTGATTCCTTTCTCAAACCATGATCCACGGTCAAAGCCGTCACCTTAATTTTAGAAAAATTTTTGAGCAAAACCGCCAAAGCCAAAGAGTCTGCCCCGCCGGAAACTCCGACCGCAAAAACCTTGGCCTTAATCGCATGCTTCTCCAACAAAGCCTTAAAATGAGTATTAAACCTTGCCTGCAAATCTGAACTATTTTTTGGCATTATTCTTGGTGCCGTTAACGGGTTTCTTTGGTGCAGCCGCTGCCGGAGCTGCTGTTTTAGGTTTGGCGGCTGCGGCAGCCGCTGCGGCTTTTTTGCCGTCACAATCAAGCTTGCCGGCATGTTCTTTGGCCTTTTGCTTCACGGCATCTGGCGCTTGCGGAAATTCCTTGTCCATGCTCACATAAGCCGCGCAAGCCTCGGTTTTTTTACCCAAGCCTTCCATCGACATACCCAATTTAAGCAGACTGTCCGGCCCTTTGGAACCGCTCTTATAACCGCTGTATCCTTTGGCAAAAGCCACCGCCGCCTTGGTATAGTCTTTTTTCACATAATAGGTCTCGCCCAGCCAATATTGAGCGTTGCCGGCCAAACTGTCGTCCGGATATTTGGTCAAAATTGTATTAAAGCTTGCCTCGGCTGCGTCATATTGCGCATTTTTCAATTCTTCCAAACCGGCATTATACGTTTCCTGCACGGTCAAACCTTTTAAAGACGGCAAATCTTCGCTGGAACTGACGCTGTCGCCCACCAACGACTGCGGAGCGCCGACGGCCACCGGCGCTTCAAACCTCTGCACATTCTGCGGAGCCTGCGTTCCCATGCCGGACACCGGCTTTCCTTCAAGCATGCTCATTCTCACATCAATATCTTTGTTAAGCATGGTGATTCTCTCATCAAGCTGCTTAATCTTATAATCAAGTTCTTCAAATTTGCCGGCAAATTCTCTCATCTGCTCTTCCATCTGACCAACGCTCAAAACCATTTCCTTAGCAGACCCCGGAGCCAAAGTCATGGAGCTTTCCTCTTGGTAGCTTTTGCGCTGCATTGCCTGCACGTCCTCGCGTAAATTCTGCAAATCTCTTTCCAAAGACATCAAACTTTGTGCATTAGCCGTTTGCACCCCAAAAAACAAAAATGAAGCCGCGGCCAAAATCTTTGTAACTCTCATAATACCCTCCAAATAAAACTACCATAAAAATAACCCAAAACAATTATGTGGGCAATATAAAAAAAGCGCATCCTAACAAGGATGCGCTTTTTTTCTTAAGTTAAAATTCTAAAATTATTTAGAAATTTTAACTACAGTAACGCCTCTACGGTTTTGAGACCAAGCAGCTTCATTGCTGCCCATAGCAACCGGTCTTTCTTTACCATAAGAAATTGTAGAGATTCTGCTGGAAGCAACACCGCGAGATACCAGGTATTGTTTTACAGCATTGGCACGGCGTTCACCCAAAGCCAAGTTGTATTCGCGAGTACCGCGTTCGTCACAGTGACCTTCAACGGCAACGTTAACTTTCGGATTCTTCTTCAACCACTTAACTTGAGTGTCCAAAGATTCAACAGCGTTGGCAGAAAGCTTAGAGCTGTCCAAAGCGAACAATACTGTATTTTCAGCATTTTCCATGAAGTCGCGGGCTTCAGCGCTGTCACAATCAGAACCGCCGAACAAACCGCCGCCAGAGCCGAACAAAGAACATCCGCTCAAGAACAAAACTGCACAGAACAAACTTAAAAGTTTTTTCATTTTATTTTTCTCCATATATGGTTTTTTCTGTAATTTAAAATTAAATATACAAAGCACAATTTAACAATAAAAAATAAATATTCAATAGGATTCTTAATATTTTTCAAACAATGCACAGAAAAAAATCGAGTCTTTTTAACAAAGACTCGATTTTTTATTTCAATATCCCAATCTTGCTTTCAAAACACCCATTTCATCTTCACACAAAAGCTGCGGATATTCTTTCGCCAGCTTATAAAACTGCGTCAAGATCTCATAGTTACTTTCTTTCAAGGCAATTTTAAGCCTGGCGCAAAAGTCGTTTTCAAGATTATCTTTCAAGTCATAAAGCCCGATTAAAGCCTTATTTTCAAGGTCATCATGCGGAACATGATCAATTGCCCACACTAAAGAAAAATAATCTTTTCTAAATTCTTTCAAAAACTTTCTCATAATTATATTGTTTTAAGTAAATAATTTTTTAACACCATCACATTAGACAAAAGCAACAATTGTGTCAAGCAAAAAACTATTTCTTATTCTCCGCCTTAAATCTCGATATGTGAGGGAAATAATAAGAAACAAGAAAAGGGAAAACTTGAGCGTAGACTTAACTACGTGAGTTTTCCCTTATTCGCGGTTTCTGTATTATTTACCCGCAGAGCGAGATTTAAAATGCGAAGAATGAATCTAGTAGAGTGATTTATAGAGGGCGAAGAAATTTTAATGTAGACTTAACTACATGAATTTCTTCGCACCTCGTAAAATTGCTCTAATAGATCATTATGCGCGTTTTGTTTTAATTGCAGCTTGAGCAGCGGCTAACCTTGCCACCGGCACACGGAAAGGTGAGCAGGAAACATACTTCATTCCGCAAGATTGGAAGAAGTGGATAGATTCCGGGTCTCCGCCGTGCTCGCCGCAAACGCCAAGCTTAATATTCGGGCGGGTTTTGCGGCCCAAATCGCAGCCCATTTTAACCAGCTTGCCAACACCGTCAACGTCCAAAGTTGCAAACGGATCCGCAACATAAACGCCCTTAGCGCGATATTCATCCAAAATGGCGCCGGTATCATCGCGGCTCATGCCCAAAGTGGTCTGAGTAAGGTCATTGGTGCCAAAACCGAAGAACTCTGCAGATTCGGCAATCTCATCAGCCAGCAAAGTTGCGCGCGGCAGCTCAATCATTGTGCCCACCTGATATTCAACCTTGGTGCCTTTTTCTTTGAAAATAACTTCGGCAGTTGCATCAATCACAGCTTTCACAATATCCAGCTCTTTTTTGGAACCGACCAGCGGAACCTCAATTTCCGGAAGAACCTCAATACCTTCGGCCTTGCATTCAATTGCGGCTTCCAAAATCGCGCGGGTCTGCATCTCGGCAATTTCCGGATAAGTAACGGCCAAACGGCATCCGCGGTGACCCAGCATCGGGTTGGATTCGTGCAGCGCATTGGTGCGCTCTTTAATTTTTTCTGCAGGGATTCCGGTGTGTTTGGCCAGCTCTGCAATCTCAGCATCAGTGTGCGGCAAAAACTCGTGCAGCGGCGGGTCTAACAAACGAACCGTAACCGGCAGACCTTTCATCACCTTATAAATGCTCTTGAAGTCTTCTCTTTGATAAGGAAGCAGCTTGGCCAAAGCCTTTCTGCGGCCTTCTTCATTCTCGGCCAAAATCATTGCGCGCATGTCGCCAATGCGGTTGGCATCAAAGAACATATGCTCTGTTCTTGCCAAACCGATACCCTCGGCACCAAAATCGCGAGCTTGCTGCGCATCTTTAGGAGTCTCGGCATTGGCGCGGATTTGCAAAGTGCGCACTGCGTCAACCCAGCCCATCAATTTTCCGAAATTGCCGGTCATTTCCACAGAAACGGTCGGAATTTTACCTTCAATAATCTGGCCCTTGGCACCGTCTAAAGAAACCCAGTCGCCTTCCTTAATGGTTACGCCGGAGTTGGTCACAAACTGCTTTTTGGCATAGTCGATTTTAATTTCATTGGAACCGGAAACGCAAGGCAAGCCCATTCCGCGTGCAACCACTGCCGCGTGAGAAGTCATGCCGCCTCTGGCTGTAATAACGCCTTGAGAAACGTGCATTCCGCCAATATCTTCCGGAGAAGTTTCCAAACGAACCAAAATAACTTTTTCGCCTTTTTTCACCCAAGCCTCGGCATCATCGGCGGAAAATACGGCACGGCCGACGGCAGCGCCCGGAGAAGCCGGCAAACCGCTGGCAATAACCTTCTTGGCGGCCTTCGGGTCCAGCATCGGGTGCAGCAGTTGGTCCAGCTGATCTGCGCCGACTTTCATAATCGCTTCTTCTTTAGAGAGCAAGCCTTCTTCAACCATCTCCACGGCAATTCTCACTGCTGCGGCAGCTGTACGCTTACCGTTGCGGGTTTGCAGCATCCAAAGTTTTTTGTGCTCAACGGTAAATTCCATATCCTGCATATCTTTATAGTGCTTTTCCAGCTTGGAACGAACATCGCAAAGCTCTTTATAAAGCTCCGGCATAACCTCTTCCAAAGAATCATTCCTACCGGCAACCTTAGCCATTGGCTGCGGGGTACGAATACCGGCCACCACGTCTTCGCCTTGGGCATTAACCAAATATTCGCCGTAATACATGTTTTCGCCGGTTGCCGGGTCGCGAGAGAAGCAAACGCCGGTAGCGCAGTCGTTTCCGGCATTGCCGAACACCATGGCCTGCACGTTAACGGCGGTTCCCCAGTTGCCCGGAATATTGTTCAGCTTGCGATAAATAACCGCTTTTTTAACCATCCAGGAGTTAAATACGGCGCCGATACCTTTCATCAGCTGTTCCCACGGGTCTTGAGGGAATTCTTTGCCAATTTTCTTGCCGATTTCCTTAAATTGCTTCACCAATTCCTTCAAATCTTCGGCCGTAAGTTCGGTATCAAGCTTATATCCTTTGGTTTCTTTCATTTTTTCCAAAGCATGCTCAAACAAATCAATGTCTGCTTCCAAAACCACGTCTGAAAACATCATAATAAAACGACGGTAAGAGTCATAAGCAAAACGCTCGTCATTAGAAGCTTTGGCCAAGGCCTTAACGGTCTCATCGTTCAAACCGAGGTTCAAAACCGTGTTCATCATGCCCGGCATGGAAACTCTGGCGCCTGAACGCACGGAAAACAATAATGGGTTGTTCATATCGGCAAATTTTCTGCCCATAATCTTCTCGGCGTGAGCCACACCTTCCTTAACCTGGGCTTCCAAATCGGCCGGATAAGTTCTGTTGTTGTCGTAATAGTGCGTGCACACCTCTGTGGTCACGGTAAAGCCCGGAGGAACCGGCAGCCCGACTCTGTTCATTTCGGCAAGGTTTGCACCTTTGCCGCCCAAAAGATTTTTCATAGAGGCATCGCCTTCAGCGGCGCCGTTTCCGAATGTATATACCCATTTAGCCATGGTTTAACTTACTCCTTCATTAATACAATAAACAAGCCCACACCTCACCCTATCCCCTTGCG
>JAVBOV010000007.1:0-4764 GCA_031550205.1 Alphaproteobacteria bacterium | reverse complement strand
AAAAAACGTTGCCACCAAGGCCAACTTTTTAACCCATTACAATGAGACCTATGCCGGCAACAAAACCATTGCCTCATATAACCTGCAGCAGACCATGTATCAAAAGTTTGATGAGAACTTAACCGCTCTTTTCAAACTGGTCATGAAGCTGGTTCAAAAAACCGCCTGGATGACCCCGATGATGCACGTTGTGGTTTCCGTCGGCATCGGCGCCGTAATCGGTTACGGCAGTTATTTAATTGTTAACGGCGTCATCACCAGCGGCAACTTCGTTTCCTTCATCACCGCGTTGATAATGCTTTATTCTCCGGTCAAGAGCATCGGCAAAAGCTTTTCCAACGTGCAGGTGGCTTTTCTGGCCATTGAGCGCGTCACCTCAATTTTAGAAATTGAGCCCGCCATCAAAGACAAAAAACACACCAAAGAGCTGCAGGGAGTCAAGAAAAACATCAAGCTTAAAAACGTTTCTTTTGAATATATTCCCGGCGTTCCGGTTTTAGAAAACGTCAGCATCACCGCCAATGCCGGCACAACCGTTGCTCTGGTCGGCAACTCTGGCGGCGGCAAAACCACCATCGTCAACCTGCTTCCGCGCTTTTATGACGTTAAAGAAGGCGGCATTGAAATTGACGGAACAGACATCAGAGATTTGTCCTTACAATCATTGCGCGACAATATCGCGGTGGTGTTCCAAGACAACTTCCTGTTCTCCGGCACCATCAGAGAAAACATCATGCTCGGCAAAAAAGACGCCACAGAAGAAGAGGTCAAGCAAGCCCTGGAAATGGCCTTTTTAGATGAATTTGTGGCAGGTTTGGAGCAGGGTTTAGATACCTACATCGGCGAACGCGGCACCTCGCTTTCCGGCGGCCAAAAACAAAGAGTGGCCATTGCCCGCGCCTTTTTGAAAAACGCCCCGATTGTAATTTTGGACGAGGCCACCTCAGCGCTGGATAATAAGGCTGAAGCCATTGTGCAAAAAGCCATTGATAACTTGATGAAAGACCGCACGGTGTTTGTCATTGCCCACCGCCTCTCAACCGTACAAAAAGCCCACAAAATTCTGGTCATCAACGACGGTCATGTGGTCGAAGAAGGCAGCCACGAAGAACTCTTAAAAATCAAAGACGGCGCCTACAAATCCCTCTACAACGCCCAGTTTAAAAAGTGACAAAAAAATTAGCGGTTTCACCGCTTAAGTTTTTGTCATCCCAGTGCTTGACACTGGGATCCAGGTCAAACAAACCATCCATATATTCCCTCCCTTAATTTTATTCCTCCAGTCTTAAAATTAAGGGAAGGAGCCTAAAGATAATAAATTTAACAAAACCGTAACATGTTTTGTCCAAATACTTCTTGCCCAATCCTCAAAAATGTGCTACATTAAATCTGTTCTAAACATATTATCATGTAAAAAAATTATTTAAAATATAAACATTAAAAACACAAAATTATGAGTACACTAAAATTGTATCAACAAAAAGTCAGAGATTTAGGAATAGAAAATCTCAATGTTATTCTTCTAATCTTTTCTCCCGAACAACTTCAGGAGTTAGTAACCGCTTACGAAAAAAATATTGAAGAACTAACCAGAATCTCAAACAAGGAAGACGATCCTCGTCGACAAAATCATTACGACAATTGTTTAGCAAGCGACAGAGAAACTCTTGCTTTTATAAAAAGCTTTATGTCGCCTGAAGATGAAGAGCTATTCATCGATTGGTGGTCAAACTATGCTCATACAAAAATTGAAATATTTTTCAATGAGGAATATTTTGAAAAAACCGCAAAAAAACAGCTTTCTCGTTTACCCAGCTGGAGACAAAAAGATTTTTTGCCAAAGTATTACAATGAGCTAAGAAGCCGAGGCGGCGATAAGTATCAACAAAAGAAAGTTGCCCAAATGCTTAATTTGATCTCTTCAATCTAACCCAAAACCCCCGCAATTCAAACAGCGGGGGTTTTTACATAAATCAATTATCCACTTTGTCATACTGAGCCTGCCGAAGCATCTTGCAAAAAGGCAAAGAAAGAGCGTGTTTCAAAAAGACCCTTCGACAAGCTCAGGGTGACAATCTTATAAATTTAACAAAACCGTAACATATTTTGTCCACACACCCCTTGCCCAATCCTCAAAAATATGCTACATTAAACCTGTTCTAAACATATTATCATGTAAAAAAATTATTTAAAATATAAACATTAAAAACACAAAATTTATGAAAACATTCAAAACCAAAGAAGAGTTAGAAAAAATGTCTTTCAAAGCTCTATCTGATTACCAGGATGAAATTATCAACGCCAGAGCCGAGGATCCTTCTCCGGAAATAGACAGAGCCTCCCAACAGGTTTGCGAAGAAATGTACAAACACCCTGAAGTATGGAAGTAAACCCAAAAAACCCCCGCAATTCAAACAGCGGGGGTTTTTACATCAACCAATCATCCACCACTTTTCACCATTCACTTCTCACTCTTCACTGCCTTATGCAATTCTCCGCACACAATCGGCGCCAATGCTCCCGTTGTTTCCGGAAACGAACTCGGCAGCTCATAAAGTCTTCTAACCGCCAAATATGCAAACGCCTGCGATTCGATTGCTGAAACATTCCAGCCTAAATCATCGCCGCTGATAACTTCCATATCTTCCACCCGCGCCCGCAAAAATCTCCGCAAAGTCGGGTTTCTGGCTCCGCCTCCGCATATAATCAGCCTTAAAGGCTTTTCCGGCAAATATAAAGACAAAGAATAGGCGATAGATTCTGCCACAAAAGCCGTTGCTGTTGCCGCCCCGTCTTCCAAACTCAACCCTTCCAAATGCTCCAGCTTGTCCTTAAACGTATCTCTGTCCGTGGCCTTGGGCGGATATTTTGCAAAAAATTTGTGCCGCATCAAACTGGCAATAATCTTCTCGTTCACCTTGCCCGTAATCGCCAGCTTACCGTTATAATCCATGTGCTGCGCGCCCTTATGATACACCCAGTCGTCAATCACCGCGTTTCCCGGTCCGGTGTCAAAGGCCAGCATCTCGCCATTGCGCCCCAGCCAGGTCAGGCTTGAAATCCCGCCAATATTCAAAACCGCCAAAGGCTTTTCTTCGTTGGCACAAAGCGCAGCATGATATATGGGATACAAAGGCGAACCCTGCCCGCCGGCAAAAATATCTGCTCTCGGAAAACGGTTAACCACCTGCACACCGGTCAGCTTTGCCAAAAGTTTTCCATCGCCCAGCTGGCTGGTATAATGGTTTTGCGGCTCATGACAAACCGTGTGCCCGTGAAAGCCGATAATATCAATATCTTCCGCGCCAAATTCCTTGACCACTTCGGCATGAAACTCGGTCAACTCTTTTTCCACCTCGGCAAAGGTTTGCTGCAAATTGTCAGCCTCAGGCTTTTTGCCCTGAATGCTTTTAAGCCTCTCACGCAAGCTCTCGTCATACGGAAAAATCTCGCTCCTGCCGGTTTCATAAACGTCAACCCCGTCGGTGTTAATGATGGAAACATTAACCCCGTCCATTGACGAGCCTGAAAAAAGTCCCATTGCTTTGAGCGATTTTATTGCGTCCATTTCAATCCTTTGTTGCGTTATTTTAAATTTTATAATATCTTGTTTAACAAACAGTTACAAGGAAGCTAAAAATGACCAAATTCAAATCTCAATTCTTAAACATTCTGCTTGAGCGCGGTTTTTACAACCAATGCACCAATGAATTGGGTTTTGATGAATATGTCTACGATTGCGAAAAATCAGGCAAACCTGCCGTCGGCTACTTGGGCTCAGACCCCACCGGCGACAGCCTCCACGTCGGCCACCTGGTTCCGGTGATGATGATGCGCTGGTTTCAAAAATGCGGCCACAAACCTTTAATGTTGGTTGGCGGCGCCACCGCCCGCATCGGCGACCCAAAAGACAAAGAACGCCCGATTTTAAGCCCTGAAACCATTGCTCAAAATTCCCAAGGCTTAAAAAAATCCTATTCCAAATTCTTAAAATTCGGCGATGCTGCAAACGATGCCCTTATGGTTGACAACTGGGACTGGTTCAAAGACGTCAACTACATAGACTTTTTGCGCGAGGTCGGTTTTTACTATTCCGTCAACCGCATGCTTTCCGTTGAAAGCGTAAAATCCCGCTTGGAGCGAGAGCAGCCCATGAACTTTTTAGAGTTTAACTACCAGTTGTTTCAAGGCTACGACTTCTGCATCTTAAACCAAAAATACGGCTGCCGCGCCCAAATTGCCGGCTCTGACCAATGGGGCAACATTGTCTCCGGAACCGAGCTTGGCCGCCGCAAATATAACCTTGAGCTTTTTGGCTTCACCTGTCCCATCATCACCGATTCCAACGGCAAAAAAATGGGCAAATCTGAAGGCAACGCAGTCTGGATTAATGAAGACAAACTGCCCTCATACAACTATTTTCAATACTTCCGCAACATCGGCGATGCCGATATCGGCAAGTGTCTGCGCATTTTCACCGACCTGCCGATAGATGAAATTAAACGCCTGGAAAGCTTAAAAGACCAAGAAATTAATGAAGCCAAAAAGATTTTGGCCTTTGAGGCCACCAAACTTTGCCGCGGCGAAGTTGAGGCTCAAAACGCCCAGGCAACCGCCGTTAAGGTTTTTGAGCAGGGCGCTGCCGGCGGTGAACTGCCAAGCACATCTTTTGTTGAAGGCATGAGCGCAATAGAAGCTTTCTTAGCAATAGGTTTTGTGGAAAGCAAAGGCGAAGCCAAGCGCCTGATTAAGCAAGCCGGTCTG
>JAVBOV010000055.1:0-11716 GCA_031550205.1 Alphaproteobacteria bacterium | reverse complement strand
TTTTTAAGCGTTTCCAGCTCTTCCTTGTTCAAAACCTTTGCCGCCTTAGAAAAATCAAGCTTGGAAGCCTGCTTAAAATAAACAACCTTAACCGCATCATTGCACTTTTTTGCAGAATCAAAACAAACCTTAAACATATTTTTCCCCTTTTCAAAACACTTTCCAAATAGTAATGTAAAAAAAAGAGGTGCACAATGATAAAAGAAGCTATCAACATCATCAAACAAGGCGGGGTCATTGCCATTCCGACCGACACGGTCTATGGCTTAAGCTGCAGCATATATAACGAATCTGCCATAAGAAGAATATATGAAATCAAAGGCCGCGAGTTCAAAAACCCGCTGATAACCCATATTGCCAACATAGAACAATTAAAAGAACTGACCCCGGTGAATGACAAAATCTTAAATCTGGCTCAAAAATTCTGGCCCGGCGCTTTAACCTTGGTTTTCAGCCCCACTTTCAGCGTCAGAATCCCGGGTCACCCCGTGCCTTTAGAAATCATCAAAGCCGCCGGCCCCATCACCTCAACCTCCGCCAACATCTCCGGCCAACCCGCCGCCACAACGGCAGAAGAAGTAAAACAACAGTTGAGCAACAAGGTAGACTTAATCATCGACGGCGGAAAATCGCCCATAGGCCAAGCCTCCACCATCATCGACGTCAGTCAAGAACCCTTTAAAATCCTAAGACAAGGCAGTATCAGCAAGAAAGAAATAGAAAAAGCCATCCGACCACCGACTACTGACCACTGACCACTAAAAAAGGCTTACCTCTCGGTAAGCCTTTTTTCTAACCCTGTCTTGCTTTCATTTTAGGGTTTTTCTTATTAATAATGTATACGCGGCCTTTACGACGAACCAACTTGCAGTTCTTATCGCGTTCTTTTTTAGATTTCAATGAGCTGTAAACTTTCATAACTTTTCTCTCTTAAATAACTTAACTTGCGCCGAACTTAATCAAATTATCAACACTTGTCAACCATATTTTTTGCAAATTATCTAAAAAATAGCTATAATCAAAAATCTAAAATCTAAAATCCAAAATTTCACAGGCACAAATGAAGAAGTTAATAGTACTAATCTCGCTGCTTTTCCCAACTCTAGCCTCCGCCGAAACCTACATTGAGGAGGTCAGAGCCCTTGGAGCTGTGGCCGGACAAGGCATGGCCTGCGGAGCGGAAAAATACGACACCTTCGAGCTCTTGGCCCGCGCCATTCTCATTTCCAAGGCTTCCTCTGATTCCGAACAGGCCGGCGGCATGAAGGCTTATAACGACGCCAAAGCCAATGCCTATGTTTCAAAACAAATGGACGGCTTTTATGAATGCCCCGGCATTAACAAACGTTTTAATTCTCAAGATATCTTCAAAGCCACGCTCTACGGCGACGGCACCCTCAAAATGCCTGACGGCAAAATCATCACCCCGCGCCGCGCTTACGACGCCACCTTAATTTATGATAAAGGTTTTAAGGAAAAAGAATCAGCCCAAAAAATATATTCATCCGGCGGCAACCAAAAGGTAAAGGTTGAAGTCAGAAACGAAACCTCAAGATAATGTTTTAGTCGTCAAAATGCCCTCTGGCTTCCCTATATTGCATAAAATCTTCAATTTTTCGCTGCCCTTGCCTGCCCGCCCATCTTTCCTTTATCTTGTCAAAAGTTTTATCCGATGGACACCAATTATAAATCAAATCTTTACCGTCAAAGCGCTTTTCACATCTCGTCAATTTTTTTAACTCTTCGTTCTGCCTTAGCCTTCTCTCGTTAATATAATTGTTACGCTCGCCTTTGCTGCCAATAAACTCCATAACATCTTCCGGCGGAAACCCGGAGCAAGCTCCTGATAAAACCGCCATATAATCTCTCAGCGTCCCGTTAACCTTGCAACCCTTAAGTTCCGGATTAAGCTCAACAAACTCGTCGTAAAGACTCTTGCTTCTTTTCCAAAATTCAACCTTATTTTCAGCCATGCACTCTTCCATATCCTTAACCATGCCGGCATCTCCTTTCTCCAACAGGGAAAAAGCCCTCAATGGTCTGAGCAGTCTCTCAAATTCCAAAGCCTCCATTCCGCCCGGAATTTTGTAATGATGTTGAATTCCGCTGATATCAAGCGTTTTCTCCAAAGCCGCAACCGGAGAATATCCTTCCCCGTAAGAATCAAACAGGTTATCCATCCTCAAATGCTTTTCCGGCTCAAGCGCCTTATACATTTTTTGTTTCAGAACCAAACTTTCTTCTTTATTTATCGGCATATTCTTCCTTTTGTAAAATTTTGTCTATATAATAATAAAAAAACAAAATTATTGCAACATGTTTTTTCATAAAAAAACCAAACAAGATAGCTCTTGCAATCTCAATATCTTTGAGTATACTCCAGCAAAATAAACATTTTCAACTTTTACTTTCAGAGCTTTGTTTTAGGAGAGCAGATAGAAGTAAAACACGGAGCACAGAAGCGGAGTGTACACGCTTCAGTACATGAGCATTCGAGCACCGGATTTTACAATTAGATACCTCATAAAACAAAGCGCCTTAGAGGATATTATGGCAAGCTATCAATATATATATGTAATGCAAAATTTAACCAAAGTGTTCCCCGGCGGCAAAGAGCTGTTCAAGGGCATCACCCTTTCGTTTTTACCCGGCGCCAAAATCGGCGTTTTGGGCGTCAACGGCGCCGGCAAATCCACCCTTTTAAAAATCATGGCCGGCGTTGACAAAGACTTCAACGGCGAAGCCTGGGCTGCCGACGGCGTTAAGGTTGGTTATCTGGAGCAGGAACCCAAACTTGACCCTTCCAAAAATGTAATTGAAAACATCATGGACGGCATTGGCGGCGTTAGAGATTTACTCAAAAAATTTGAACAAGTCTCCGCCAAGTTTGCCGAACCGATGACCGACGATGAAATGAACGCGCTTATTGACGAACAAGCCTCGCTTCAAGAGCAAATTGACGCCTGCAGCGGCTGGGACTTTGAGCGCACCATTGAAGTTGCCATGGACGCCCTGCGCTGCCCCCCGTCCGATTCTGATGTCACCAAGCTTTCCGGCGGTGAAAAGCGCCGCGTGGCTTTGTGCCGCTTGCTTTTGCAAAAGCCCGATATGCTGCTTTTAGACGAGCCCACCAACCACTTAGATGCAGAATCTGTGGCCTGGCTTGAAAAATATCTTAAAGATTATGCCGGCACCGTAGTAATGGTCACCCACGACCGCTATTTCTTAGACAACGTCACCGGCTGGATCTTAGAGCTCGACCGCGGCCAGGGCATTCCTTATGAAGGCAATTATTCCAGCTGGCTGGAACAAAAACAAAAGCGCCTGGAGCAGGAATCTCGCGAAGAAACTTCTCGCCAAAAAACTTTGGCCAACGAGCTGGAATGGATTAGAAAAAACCCCAAAGCCCGCCAAGCCAAATCCAAAGCCCGCATCAATGCTTATGAAGAACTGCTGGGTCAGTCTTCCAAAGACAAACTTGACCACACCATCATCAACATCCCCATGAACGAAAGACTTGGCGATCTGGTGATTGAAGCCGCAAACCTCTCCAAAGGCTACGGCGACAAACTTTTGATTGATAATTTAAGCTTCAAAGTTCCCAAGGGCGCCATTGTCGGCATCATCGGCCCTAACGGCGCCGGAAAAACCACTCTGTTTAGAATGATAACCGGTCAGGAAAAACCCGATTCCGGCGAGTTTAAAATCGGCGATACCGTAGACTTGGGATATGTTGACCAGTCACGCGACAGCCTAAATGCCAATAAAACCGTTTGGGAAGAAATTTCCGACGGCTTAGACATCATTGAACTTGGCAAAAAACAAATGCCTTCCCGCGCTTATGTCGGCCAGTTCAACTTCAAAGGCGGCGACCAGCAGAAAAAAGTCGGTCAGCTTTCCGGCGGTGAAAGAAACCGCGTGCATCTGGCCAAAATGCTCAAAAAAGGCGCCAACGTAATCCTGCTTGACGAGCCCACCAACGACTTGGACGTTGACACCCTGCGCTCATTGGAAGAAGGCATTCAAAACTATCCCGGCTGCGTTTTTGTAACCTCGCACGACCGCTGGTTCTTAGACCGCTTGGCCACCCACATTTTGGCCTATGAAGGAAATTCGCAGGTGGTTTGGTTTGAAGGCAACTTTGAAGAATATGAAAAAGACAAAACCCGCCGCTTGGGCGCAGACGCCTGCAACCCTCATAAAATAAAATACAAACCGCTGGCCAGATAATAAAAATGCGGTCTTTTTCCAGGCCGCATTTTTTTATTGAAATATTAACGTATTTTCTATACCCTATCGAATAATATATTTTTTAGTTTAAGAGGTGCACCATGCTTAAATCCTTCAATATTTTTATTTTTCTTGGGCTGTTTCTCATAACGGCGGCAAACAATGCTTCCGCCGCCGTAAGATTTGCCGGCACAGATGTTGACATGGTAAACCAAGGCCATTACGGCATGGGAGATGTTCCAAGCTCTGCGGAAGGCGATTGCGAGGGATACCACAGCACATGCGTTGCCCCTGAAATCGGCGTCGGCATACGCTGCGAAGGCAAATTTAAAGAATGCACCTGCCCTCCCGAATACAATAGAACCTGCAACGCCCCTGAAATCGGCGTTGACGCCCCCTGCCAAGGCCAATATAAAAATTGCCAATGTCCTGAGGGCTGGGTATTTTGCACCGCTCCTCAGGTCGGCATTGACAACAACTCCTGCTCCGGAAAATTTGCCTCTTGCAAATGCCCTGACAACTGGGTCACCTGCGGCGGCAGTGAACCCGGACAAGGCCCTGCCTGTTCTCTCGGCGGCGTAGATAAATATGCCTCTTGCGGTTGCCTCGCCTCGTTTAACAAAACCTGCGTCGGCTGGGGTCAAGAGGGCAGCGGCACCGTCTGCAATGGTCAATATGAGTCTTGCACCTGCACGCCCGCCTTCCAACCCTGCGTCTCTCCAAAAGTCGGTGTCGGCACTCCCTGCGCCTCAGACGCCAACAAATATGAAAACTGCAAATGCCCGAGCAGCTACGTAACCTGTTACACCAGCCCAGCCGTTGGCGCTCAAGAATGTACAGATTCGTCCGGAACAAAATATACCTCCTGCAGACCCGCCACCACCTGTGCGGAAGTTAACCCGGCATATCAGCCTTGGAGCAGCGCTCTGGCAACTCAAATGTGCAGCCGCATCTACGCAGCGTCTATAGGGCAGACTTGCTACTATAACTGTCGCCCCGGAACAGCTCAAGACTGCATTGATGCAGGTTACACCAAGGCTTATGACAACCCTTGGGGCTTCCCTTGCAACCCTGCAACTACTGATGCCAGAAAACTGAATCGAGAAGGACTTGAATATAATGAAGGTGCTTGCGAATATGCTGCAGATTATGTTTATTGCCCGCCCGAGTACCAGTCATGCACATATGATCGAGAACAATTGATTGACCAGCTTACTTATCTGCACTACGCAGAGATACCATATATGAGATATAACGAGACTCAAGTCTGGGGCTTAACAATACATGCAATAACCGGCAGCAAAGATGCAACGATTTACGGCATGTGTCAAACAAACGGTTATCGCAGAGAAGATCGTCAGGACTCTTGCGACAGAGAAAACATGATTTATGAATACGTCTACGGCTGCAGTTTCATGCCATGGTGGCCCATAACTTCATGCAATGACTATGAGTATCAATATTGCTATGCCTGTGATGATCAAACCGGCGGTTACTTTAATTACCCAGGTGCCTGCCTGAGTCCGGGATTATACGGATTTGATGTTTAATGCTATCTTATGCTAAAAACTCCGTTGCATTATTGCAACGGAGTTTTTTTATTGCAAACACATATCAAACTCTCTTCACCACATAATCGGGCTCAACCCCGAAGTCTTCAATATATTCTTCAATTGAGGCAAAGCCTTCTTCCTGCATATCTTCATATGAAATTCCGGTCAAAACCAGTGCGGTCTTAATTCCGTAAGAATTTCCGCCCAAAATATCGGTGCCGAGCGTATCTCCCACCATCAAAATCTTATTGTTTTCAATATCGGGATACTTGCGCAGAGCATAATCAAAAATCTCCGGATATGGCTTGCCGAAATATTCCACCTCTCCGCCCAATTCCTGATAATATAAGGCAATTGAGCCTTGTCTTATCACCGGTTGTTCATATTTTTGTTCATGCGCCTTCAAATCGGGGTTGGCGCAAATCATCACCTTGTTCAAATCTTTAATCTTCTTAATTTCATCAATAAACGGCTCCAGAGTCAAATAATCTTCTCCGTTCATCTGCGGCGTGCCGATATATACAAAGTCTGCATCTGCCGGCTCCGAAAGCTCTTCATATCCGGTCCCCTCAAACAAAAACTCATTGCGCCTGAACAGTTGATAAAACTTAAGCGGACGGTTGTCTTCCAAAAAGGTGAGCTTGGCCAAATCTCCTGAAGTCACCAAATCGTCATAATGAACCTTATGAACCAGTCCGCGCTCGGCATATTTTTCCTTAAAAATAAAAGAAGACGCGGTTGAATTGGAAAGCAATATGATTTTTTTGCCTTCTTTCCTCAGCTTTTCCAAGGTCTCAGCCACGCCGTCAAACAGCTTTTTGCCGTCCCACACCACGCCGTAAATGTCAAAAACAAAAACCTCAAACTTGTCTTTCAGCTCTAAAATATTCTCTGGCATTTTCCACTTTCCAATATTATAATGTTTACATGGATTATACTGAAGACTACCTATTAAACAAGAAAATTAAAATTTTTCAACCGATTGACGGCTACCGTGCCTCAACCGACGCTGTTTTGCTGTCTGCTGTTGTCGCCAAACTAAAAAAATCCGACACCGTCTTAGACGTCGGTTCCGGCACCGGCGCCATAGCCCTGTGCTTATCCTCCCGCTTTCCTGAAAACCGCATCACCGGGCTTGAGCTCCAGCCAAAACTGGTTGAACTCTCAACCATGAGCGCAGCCGCCAACGGCTTTAAGAACCTCAAGTTTCTTCAAACCGACATCAGAACTTGCAAAATCAAAGAACAGTTTGACCATATCATCACCAATCCGCCATATTCCGAGGCCGACCTGCCTTCTCCCAATCCTTCCAAAGCCGCCGCTCACAATCATCAAGATTTCTCTCTTGAAAAATGGCTGAACTTTTGTTTTAAGCGTTTAAAACCAAAAGGGTATCTATATACCATAAACCGGGCGGAATCCATTGACTCGATTCTCAAAATAATGCATAATAAGAGATGTAGTGTGTCTGTTGCTCCAATATATTCTAAATTGGAGCAGAACGCTAAAAGAGTGATTATCACCGCCCGGCTTGATGATAAAAGCCCGACCAAAATTCTACCTCCCTTTGTGGTTCACCAAGCAAACGGAGACTACACTAAAGAGGCTGAACAAATTTTAAGATTAGGAAAAACTATTATTTAAGTTGGTTTAAACACTTTTTTAAGCCGAATCGCGTAGAGTGCAGTAGACTCAAATCGACAAAACACCAGTAAGAGTGTATTATGAACTTATTTAGGCGTAACATCCTCTGCTATACCCTGCCGCTCCTGTTCTGGAGCACTCCGACGTTTTCAGCTCCATTAAACATCTCCACCGACCGCATCATAAATCTGCCTGGCGTAGACTATTACAGAGACAACACCACCTTAACCTACGGAATATACATATCCAATCAGTATCGCGCCACTTATCCCTATGACCCGCTGCCCATGAGCGTCACCATCAACACCGGCGGTGACATAAACTTAAACAACAACCGTGCCGGCATTTATCACTACGTCGGCAGCCCCAACCCTGCAGATTACATCAACATTATCGGTGATGCCTCCGGCACGCATTCCATCAATATTACCAACTCTTCTCACACTTCAAGCATATACGGCATATATTCGTTCAGCATCAATGGTGAGATGAACATTTCAAACCTCAACATAAACATCGACGGCATCAAAGCTAATACCGCCAGCAACTATGGTATATACTTTAACAATAAAAGCGCCGTTTTCAGCGGTGTAGCCGATGGCACAAACTCCATCAAAATCACCAATTCTGAAAGTTTATACCGCGGCATCTATAACAGCTATAACGGCAAAAATATCAATTTCACCAACATGAGCGTTGAGATTACCGGCAACACCTCCAAACCCGGAACCTCAGGCACAACCAACTCCGCCTCCGCCGCCATTGAAAACCAAGGCATGATGACCTTTACCGGCTCGGATGATGCTCAAAATTACATATTAATTGAAAACAACGGCAACATGCGCGGCATCGTCAACTATAACTACATGAACGCCGGCCCGAGCACTGCCGCCACCATGACCGTTAATAAAATGGATATCATTGTCAAGGGCGGCTCCATCGGCATTGACAACGCCGCCAACGGATACCAAAGCAAGTTTTATGCAACCGGCAAAACCGACGGCAGCAACTTCATTAAAATCTCCGATATTGCCAACGGCACCAAAGCCTATGGTTATTATGGTTATATCACCACGCTCAACAACATCAGCTTAGATATCAGAAACGTCACCGCAACCGGTGCCGATGCCTCGGCTCTGCACAGTTCCAGCGGTTTATTTAAAGCTGTCGGCATTGCCGACGGCAGCAACTATATCAACGCCACCGGTGCAACCTCTGTCGGCGGTAAGGCTGCCGGCATCAACAGCTATCAAACTGAGGTGTCGAACATGGACATCTACGCCGGCGGCAATAAAAATAACTTTACCGGAACCAGCACCACCGCTTATGCCCTCGGTCTATACTCCAGCAATCTTGTGCAAATCAGCGGCATAGACAGCCCCAATAAAACCAATGTCTTATCCGTTGGCGGCAACACCAACACCGCCGTCAACGGCTATGCGGCAGGCCTTTTCCAAGAAGCAAGCACTCTGACCAAATATAACATCTCCGGCATGGATATATATGCCGGCGGCAATAAAGCCTTAAACGGCACCGCCTACGGCGCCAAATTTTATCCTTCTTTCGGCACCCAGAAAACCTCAATGATTACCGGCTTTAATGACGGCCGCAACAATATGTATGTCGGCGGCAACGAGGGCAAAAACGCCTATGGCATATATGCCGACCGCCTAAGCAGTGGCAACTCCGGCATCTCCATTGATAAAATGAACATCTACGCCGGCTCCAACACCGCTTCTTCCGGAGAATCCGCGGGCATAAGCATGGGTTGGTACTTCACCTTTAACGGCGCCGATAACGGCAAAAATGTAATCATTGCCGGCGGCAACACTGCCGGAGGACGCGCAGCCGGCATCCTTTTTGAGCACCCTACTCTGACCACCCATACATATAAAATCAACAATTATTCCGTAGATGCCGGCGGCAACACTTCTCAAACCAACAGCGCCTACGGCATATATGTTAAGGGAGCTCTTGAGTTCACCGGAACCGCATCCGGAGACAAGAACACGCTTCTGCTAAACGGCAGCTCAACCAATGCATCCAACACCGCTTATAACGCATATGGTTTATACAACAACTACTCAAGCTTCATCAAAAACACCGATATCTCCGCAAGTTCCAACACCTCAGCCAACACTAAGGGCTACGGAATTTATGCCGCCGGCAAATTAGACATCAGCGGCCGCAGCGCATCTGATAAGAACAATTTGATTTTGCACGACAACAGCTCGTTTGGTTTCACAAACTACTATACCACCAGCTCCATCACCAATATGAACATTGACGTCAAAGGCAACGACTTTGCCGAAGTCATATACGGAGGAACCTTAAACATCACCGACAGCCCGATTACCATCCGCGATAACAGCACCGCCTTCACCATGGACTATGCCGGCACTTATGCCCAGTACTACAACGGCACCGTTAACTTAACCCGCAGCAGCGTCATCGGCAGCGGCGGCGCCCTGCTGGCCTCTGCCAACGACGGCATCGCCAACCTCAAGGTCGATAACTCCATTGTCACCGGACACGTCATAAACAATGGCCGCGGCGCCAACATCACCCTAACAAACAACAGTTCCTGGTTCATGAAACAAAGCTCTGATATGACCAAACTTAATTCCTCAGGTTCCTTCATAGACTTAACCTCCTCAAGCGGCTTTAACACCTTAACTGCCAAAGAGATAAACTTTAATAATGACATTATCAGAATGAACACCAAGCTCGGCAACGACGCTTCGCAAACCGATAAAATCATCGTAACCGATACCTTCACCGGAAGCGCTTCGCTTCTCATTAACAACACCGGCGGACTTGGAACCAAGACCTCAGACGGCATCAAAATAGTCGATGCCTCAACAACTGCTGTTAACACCGCTAACTTAACACTGGCCGGCGGCGTTTTAGATACTTCCGCATATGAATATAGGCTGCACCAAGGCAGCCTGAGCGGAACGGATAATAAGTCATGGTATCTGCGCTCAACCAAATCGCTTACCAACACCGCCAAAACCATGGGTAATGAGCCGTCGCTGATTATCAGCATGGCCAAAACCGGCATGAACAACTTATATAAACGTATGGGTGAGTTGCGCCACTCTTCCAAAGAAAATCCGTCCGGCACCTGGGTTCGTACCTATGGCAAAAATCTTCATGTAAACGACTTCATTGACAGTAAGATGAACATTTTCGGTATTGAGGGAGGCGTTGACAGGCGCTTGAATACCGATGAAACAATCTATCTCGGCATCATGACCGGCTACATGTCGGTAAGAGATTTGAAATTTGACCACTCCAAAGGCTCTCAAGGCGGCAACGGCAGCGGTTATAGCCCAAGCGTGGGCTTATATGCCACCTGGCTGGGCAGCAACGGCTGGTTTGTCGACGGCACCGCCCGTACCTTCTGGGAGAACTTAGATATAACCAGCTACAGCTCCGTTGGCATCCCAATCTCATATTCTCCTGACCGCCAGGTTACAGTTTTGAGTATGGAAACCGGTAAAAAGACCGAATTCGCCCAAAGCGATAACCGCAAGTTTTTCTTTGAACCGAAGCTTGAGGTTTCGTACGGCTGGGCGGACGCCAAAAGTTTCACCACCAATATCGACACCCGCCTGCGTTATGGCAACTCGCAAAGCTTAACCACCAGAACCGCCCTTGATGTCGGGTTTGAGCAAAAACTTGACAATGGAGCCATAATCGAACCATATATCCAAGTCGGAGCCACATATGAGTGGAAAGGTAAAACCAACATCACTTATGATAATGAGGAATATAAATCAAACCTGCAGGGCGTCAACTTTGAAGTCGGCGGCGGCCTGAATGTTCAAATGACAGACGCTGTTTCCATGTACACTGACCTCACCTACGAAAAAGGTGAAACCACTGAATCCGTCTCCGGCAACATCGGCTTCCGTTACAGCTTCTAACCTCCAACATCTTTCCATCTCGTCATCCTTATTCCCCTCTTCCTCTCTTCCCCTCTTCCCCTCTTCCCCTCTTCCCCTCTTCCTCTTTCCCGCCTTAGGAAAAGTATTTAGCCTTTGTTAGCGCTGTCTTGCGTCCTCCGGCTCGTGCGTAGACTTGCCGACTTATAAAGTAAGACACTCAAAGAACAATAACACACTAAGGCAAGGCCTTAGCTAAGAGTAACTGTGTTATGAGTCAATCTTTTTTTCAAACAACATCTTGAGCTATTGAGTTTAAATGTATTAGTATTTTTCGCATACATGCGATTATCGCTACCTTTGCAGGCTTACCATTTTTTCTTAATCTTTGGTAATAAG
>JAVBOV010000009.1:0-11948 GCA_031550205.1 Alphaproteobacteria bacterium | reverse complement strand
AAAGAATTTTTCTTCTCTAGGTTCCTAATAAATAGACGTTATATTCAACACATACCGCCTACATATCTTCTATCAATCAATTCCACACCAAAAGATGCGAAACCAATCTCACACTATTTTTTGTCACTGCTTATTTACGCTTTTTTATAACTTCCCGAAAATCGGGACAAACGGGGTTATAAGCTATCAACTTATCAGTGTCAACAACTTTTTTCACAAAAAAATACTTTTTTTATGAAAATAATAAAAACCACGCTTTTCTGAAGAATTTAAGTGTACTAATTTAATGCACAATTGTCAACCACCCTTGACTAATATCATTTTTTTATATTATTATGCATGCTGTTAACAACTGCTTTTCAGGAGGCACCTATAATAAAAGAAAATACCAATGCGCCAGTACGTAACGATGATGGACCACGCATTAATAAAGAAATCAGAGTTAAAGAAGTTCGTCTTATTGATGAAAACGGAAATAACGTCGGAGTAGTTCCAATTAACGAGGCTTTGAGCATGGCAGTTGAAGCCGGGCTTGATTTAATTGAAATCTCACCCTTGGCCGTTCCGCCGGTTTGCAAGATTTTAGACTTCGGCAAATATAAATATGAAGTTCAAAAAAAGAAGAACGAAGCCAAACGCCACCAAAAGGTTGTCAGCATTAAAGAGCTAAAGCTTCGCCCGGTTATTGAAAAGCACGACTATGAGGTTAAGCTTAAACAAGCCAAAAAGTTCTTAAAAGAAGGCGATAAGGTTAAGTTCACCATGCGTTATAAGGGCCGCGAGATGAGCGCCAACGACATGGGCAAAGAGATTTTAAACAACATTCTGGCCGATTTGGAAGGCTTATGCAAAGTCGATTCCGAACCCAAACTCGAAGGCCGCCAAGTAATGATGGTCGTTTCTCCTGTGTAAAGAAACAATATTTAAAGAAGGCCGGATAATTATCCGGCCTTCTTTATTACCTTCCCAAATAAAAAACTCCTCGAGCCAAGTTATCGGCATCTCGCTTGTGATAACCTCTTGCTGCTTCGCATCCGTTCGGCATCGGTTTTATCTCTGATAGCATCATCAAGCTCTGGTTAATGCCGTTTTCTTTTAACGATCTTTTTGCTATCTCGTTTGACACCATTTTTATAGCCGCGCGCCAATGCCCGGCATTTTTCACGCCATTAATATAAGCATCCATATCTTCTTGGCCGGATTCGGTTTTGCTAAAACTGGTAAGATAAGAGAACTTGAGCATTTCTTCACCAAGTTCAGACTGATGAAAACCATGCTGCATCGCATAATCAATCTTATCATAAACCAACCCTGAACGCATATCAGCCAACACCACCGCATCACAATGCCCGTCATTTATGGCCTTTTTGCCATCAAAACAGTCTGTTAACTCAGCATTTAAAAGCTTCAACATCTTGGTATATGCAGCCAAATTAACATCGTACTCATCAGAGCTAATATTTTTAACCATCAAATCCAAATCTTGGTTCCCTGTCTCTCGATCTGAGTTATATCTATTATCTCGCTGCTTCACCACATCTTCCAAAACACCAATCACTGTCGCATTTTCAAAATGCCGGCTTTCACGTCCCATAAAATGGCTGACTGTAAGCGTATGAGGCTTATCATATCTTTTTAAATCCATCCAATTAGTCTCATCTTTATCGCTCCAACCAACTTGAGTATAGTCGTGAATATATTTAGGCTCACTAAAGCTTGTGTAGAAACCTTTCGCCATAAATCCTCTTTCAGAACATTCATCGTGAATTTTTTCAATTTCATTTACCGCTCTGACCTTATCTTTATGGTAATAATAATCATAAAAAACCTTAAGCATATCATTGGCATAAAACACTTGATCGTGAATCAGTTTTCTTGCCGATTCTCCGTCATTCATAACACTGCTCAAAAAAATACCCCTGTAATAGCGTGCAACATTAGACGTATTGCTATCACATATCTTCTGCTCCAGCTCACACTGTTTTTCTTGCCAATTCATAAAACTATTCCTCTAAAATACTAACTGCAAAATAGATTATTCCGTCTGTTTTGTCAACAAATATTGCTTTTGCATAAATCGCTTTTCAACTGGCAAAATCCTTATAAAATGCCTATATTATACTGAACGAGGAATAATGACTGATATTACCGAGCAGCAGGCAAAAAAAGAATTGGAGTTCTTGGCCAAAGAGATGGCCAAGGCTGATGTTGCCTATTATCAAAACGACGAGCCGTCTTTAACCGATGCACAGTATGACGAACTAAAACGCCGTAATGAAGAACTGGAAAAGCTTTTTCCACAGCTAATCCGCGCTGACAGCCCTTCCCAAAGGGTCGGTGCCGCAGTCAAAAGCGACTTTAAAAAAGTCACCCATTCCATCCCCATGCTCTCACTTGGCAACATTTTTGCCGAAGCCGACATCGATTCTTTTGTGGCTTCCGTTCAAAAGTTTTTAAATCCAAAATCTATAAGTAAAACCGAATTTAGTGAGGCAGATGGAAGCAAAACACGTAGCACAGAAGCGGAGTGTACACAATTAGTACATGAGCATTCGAGCACCGGATTTTGCAATCAGATGCCCAATAAATCAGGTTTTAACATAGATTTTTTGGCCGAACCCAAAATCGACGGTTTAGGCTTTTCTGCCCGCTATGAAAACGGAGTCTTTGTCAAAGGCGCCACCCGCGGCGACGGCGTTGAAGGCGAAGACATCACCGACAATCTCAAAACCGTTGCCGGCCTGCCGCTCCGCATTTCGGGCGCGCCCAAAGTTTTGGAAGTCCGCGGCGAAGTTTATATGAAAAAGGCCGATTTCTTTAAGCTAAACGAAAGAAACAAAAGCCAAAACAAAAAACTTTTTGCCAACCCGCGCAATGCCGCAGCCGGCTCTTTGCGCCAGCTTGACCCCTCTGTCACCAAAAGCCGCAAACTCAGCCTTTTTGTATATGCCTGGGGCGAAGTTTCAAACATTTCTTGGGATTCGCAAAGCTCATTTTTTGAACAATTAAAAACTTGGGGTTTCCCAACCAACCCGCTCAACAAGCTCTGCCACAACACAGAAGAGTTAAAACAAAACTATCAAAACCTTTTAAAAATCCGCAGTTCATTAGACTATGACATCGACGGCGTGGTTTACAAGGTGAACGACCTTAAGCTTCAGGAACGCCTGGGCTTCCTCACCCGCACCCCGCGTTGGGCCACTGCTCACAAGTTTCCGGCCGAACAAGCCGTTACCAGACTCAAAAACATTCGCGTTCAAGTCGGCCGCACCGGCGCTTTAACTCCGGTAGCCGATTTAGAACCCATCAACGTCGGCGGCGTCATGGTTTCTCATGCCACGCTGCATAATGAAGATGAAATTAAAAGAAAAGACATCCAAATTGGCGACATTGTGGTCATCCAGCGCGCCGGCGACGTCATTCCGCAGGTGGTTGAGGTCTTGAAAGACAAGCGCCATGCCGATTCGCGCGAATTTATCTTTCCAACCCTCTGCCCGGTTTGCGGCGCTCATACCGTCCGCGAAGAAGACGAAGCCGTGCGCCGCTGCACCGGCGGCCTCACCTGCCCTGCTCAGGCCATTGAGAGAATAATCCACTTTGTCTCCCGCGAAGCTTTTGACATTGAAGGTTTGGGCAATAAGATTATTGAAGATTTCTACCAAGAAAAAATCATCTCAAATCCATATGATATCTTCACCTTGGAAAAACGCAATCAGCACCAAAAACCTCAGTTTTCCCTCCCCCTTGATGGGGGAGGGTCAGGGTGGGGGTGCAAACCCGAAACCTGCTTGGAACTTGAAAAACGCGAAGGCTGGGGAAAAAAGTCCGTAGACAACCTGTTCAAATCCATCAATGAGCGCCGCAAAATTTCTCTGCCTCGCTTCATCTACGCCCTCGGCATCCGCCAGATTGGCACCGCTACCTCACTCTTGATTGCCAAAAACTACGGTTCTTTGGATGCATTCATGAATGAAATGCTTGCAAAAAACACCGAAAAGTTGCTCTCGATTGACGGCATCGGCGAGGCCATGGCCAAAGATATTGTTGAATTTTTTGCTGAAGCGCATAATATAGACCTCATTGAAAAACTCTTAAAAGAAATTTCGGTTGGAGAATATATCGACACCAACAACTACGATTCGCCAATCAGCGGCCTTACCGTAGTCTTCACCGGAACCCTAGAAAGAATGACCCGCGCCGAGGCCAAAGCCAAAGCCTTATCCTTAGGCGCCAAGGTCGCCGGCTCAGTCAGCAAAAACACCGATTATGTGGTAATCGGCGCAGACGCCGGCTCCAAAGCCAAAACCGCCCAAGAGCTGGGCATTAAGATTTTAACCGAAGAAGAGTTTATGGAGTTAATAAAATGAGCAAAACTACACGCACCTACACCCTTTCAGAAGAAATCTGGCATAGCATTGTCCACGGTGTCGGCGCGGCGTTGGGCATTGCCGCATTGGTAATTTTGGTATCTTTTTCCTCCGTTTATGGTGATGCCTGGGCTGTGGTTTCCACTTCCATATTCGGCGCCTCAATGATTCTGCTTTACACCGCCTCAACCTTATATCACGCGATTCCCATGCCCGAGGTTAAGAAAAAGCTCAAAAAACTCGACCATATCTCCATATATTACCTAATCGCCGGAACCTACACTCCCTTTTTGCTGGTCACCATGCGCGGTGCCATGGGCTGGACCATCTTCGGCATTGTCTGGGGCTTGGCGCTGCTCGGCACCTTCTTAAAACTTTTCTCATCAGCCCAAGGCACCAAAGCCTGGTCAATCGGCCTATATCTGCTCATGGGCTGGATGATTGTCATCGCCTCGCAGCAGCTAATCAGCCAGCTTCCGACCATCGGCCTGGTTTTCTTAACCTTAGGCGGCTTGTTTTACACCTTCGGCGTTTTGTTTTATATCTGGAAAAGCAAAAAATACACCCACGCCATCTGGCACTTCTGCGTTTTGGTCGGCACCATAATGCACTTCTTCGCCATCCTCTACGGCTGTGTTTTGAAATAAATAATACTTTTCATTGTCATCCAGAGCCAATTTTATAATTTTCCTGTGTCGACCGCAGGGAGCACAGGACAGAAAATTATAAAATTGGCGTGGGATCCAGAACTGTTTAGCAAAATTTAAAAAAGCGATATCCAAACAGATATCGCTTTTTTGTTAATGCCTCCTATTACGTCCCGGCCTCAATGTCGGAACCCTTGGAGCGTGAGGATCTTTTCCGCAATGATTGCATTTTGGAAGAATAAGACCGCCGGCAATAAGGCTGCTCCTATGAGGAATATTCTCAATCACATCATCAGCAATCTTGCCCCAATCCTTTACAGGCTTTCTCTTAAAAGAATCTTGATAGCCTGAAAATATAAGCGAAAGGCCAATACTCTTGCTGTTTAGCAACCTCTGCAATAAATCTTTCTGCCGCACAGTCAACTTCCTGCCGCTGTCCAAAAATTCCTGAGCCTTAACTCTGGCTTCTTCAAGGCTGATGGTGCCTTTTTTCAAATCAATAATAAATTGTCTCATATAAATTTGTTTTTTTAATTACGAACCAAAACCGCGCCAAACAGGCAAAACAGCCACAAACTTCCATTTGGTGTACGCATTTTCCTGACAAATGTCATCCACGTGTTAATTTTAAAAACCACAAAACCCTCATCATCTTTGGTCACATGGCCAAGAAACACATCACATGAATTGTTTTTACTTCTCGTAACCACAAAATATTGACCATACGCCAATATCTTATCATCTCTTTTCATCTGCAAAAAATGTTCATAAACATTTCTATGCTCGGCCGAGCCCTTAATAATTTCCTTAGCGCCGAAAAGATATTCCAGCAAAAACAAGAAAAAGATAAGCCCGACAAACACCACAAGATAAATAATATTTCCCATATAGATTAAATTTTAATTTAACAATAATTTTTAACTTTCCACAATATATCCATTTTTCAAAAAATATCAATAAAAAATATCTAAGATTACTGTTTTAGAGAGATAGATGGAAGTGAGCACGGAGCGCAGAAACTTAAGCGTACGCTTTGGTACATGAGTTTCGAGCACCGGAACGAACGACAGATACTCTATAAAACAGTAATTACTCTAAAAAGAAAAAATCATATATCTTGGCAAACACCACATTAAAATAAATCATCAATGGCGAAACCAAAAACCAAATAATCAAGTCGTTAATATTCCAGTTAATCTCCAGCTGGCTGAAAACCACCACCGGCAGATTCATCAAAAAAGCAATTTCTAAAAACTGCCAATAATTTCCCTGCGTGCGGTTATATGCATTTTTTAAGGAACCGGAACGTCCCAAAATTGAAGACAGCCAAGCCATTATCGGCGCATAAAACAAAACCGGCGCCGCCAAAAGCATCAAAAGGCTCAAAATCAAAGAAAATGCGCCGCTGTTTTGCACATAATCTCTAACAAACTGAATATACTTATCGGGGTTTTCGTCCGTCAGTCCCAAGAAAAAAGGCACAAAAGGCAGCAAAGTCAGAAGCACCACAAACGCCACGGAAAGCAAAATAATCTTAAGCGATGGGCCAAGCGAACCCACCACCACCTTAAGCAAAAAATATGGTTTACGGTTAAAGTAGCAGCGAAAGAAATATACTAAAAAAACATAATATGCGGCGGCAGCCACCCAAAAAAACCTACCGGAAGGCCCATCCAAAACATCGCTCAAAGCGCAAATCAAAAAGTGGACAAACATGAAAAGCAGCATCGGCTTCCACTGGCTCTCCATATAAAGAAAAGCATCCTTAAAAACTTTTATAACCGATATTTTCTTAACTACATCTGCCAAAATAAATCTCCATTACAATCACATTAGACTAGCTATAAAATCAAATCATGTCCAGAAATTGATTTTAGAGGAGCAGATAGAAGCAATTTAAGAGTTGAGAAAATTTTAGTGTACACTTTAGTACATGAATTTTCGAAATCTCGCAAAATTGCGATTAGATGCCCTATAAAATCAATTTATATTACCGTCGAGTGGATTAAAGCGTAAATACAACACCTTCCACTTATCATACTTGTCCTGATATCTTTCTGCAAAAATTGCATACGGCGCGCAGATATACACCGCGCGTTTTGCACTGTCTGCCACCGAGCGGAAATGGTTGTCTGAATTATATCTTGATGTGTTTAGAATCTTAACATCTTTAACCGTACCGTCTTGGTTCAAAAACGCCCTTATTTCCACCACCATATCCTCAATACCCATCGCCCCCGGGTCCAAGTTCCAACAGGCGCGCAAACGACCGGCAATTGCATCCAGTTCTGAAATTGAAAGCTCAGAAAAGTAGCTTCCGCCCACACCGCCTTCAACCCCCATATTACTGACTGCCGTGCCTTCCTTAATGGTTGCGCTCTGATTGGCGCTGCCGATGTTTTTTTCCATTGCGTCAACTGAAGCCAGCAAGCTCTTCAAAGGATTCGCCAGCTCGGGTTTGCTTTTGTCTTCCGCTGTTTTTTTGGCATCTGCTTTCTTAGGTTCGCTTTTGGGCGGCGTCGGCTTTTTAGACGGCACCGGGGTTGGCGCTTTAGGTTTGGCAGAAGGCTTCGGCGCTTCCAAATAATCCTGCTTGGGCAGCGTCGGCTTATCTTCCGGCACCGGCACCGATTCCGGAACTTTTTCCGTTTTTTCCTGTTTAGGTTCGGGTTTTGCCGCCTCCGGTTTGGTTTCCGGCGGCGTATAAGCCTCTTCTATCTTTCTCTTAACCTGGTTTGCTTCCTTGTCTTCCTTACCAAATTTGGCCTTAGGCGGCAGGTTGGTCATTTCTGAAATTTTAATATCTTTCAAATCCACAATAATCGGCACTTGCATAACATCATCTCTCTGCCCTGATAAAAACGGCAAATCAATTATCAGTATAATAAATACTGCAACATGCAACGCCAAAGATTTGTAAAGAGAATTTTTCATTACCCTTATTTCTTCTTTCCGCCGGGAAGTTTAGCATCCGTTTTCAAGCCGACCTTTTCAAAACCGGCTTCTTTCAACAGCGCCATCAAGCCGATAACTCTGCCATATTCCGAGGCCGTATCCCCGGAAATTGTCACCGTCAAAGTGTCATTTTGACGGTTAATGGCGTTCAGCTTTTCCACAATTTTGTCAGCCGGAATTTCGTCTTCGCCAATGTAATAATAGCCTTCCTTATCCACGCTGATATTAATCGAGGTATCCTCACCTTCCAGACTCTTGCCGCCGACTTTGGGCAAATCCAAAGATATGCCGGAGGTCATCAGCGGCGCCGCCACCATAAAGATAATCAACAGCACCAACATCACGTCAATCATCGGCGTCATGTTAATGTCAGACTTGGCTCTTCTTGAGCGCTGCGAACTTCTGCCTGTGGTTCTGCCAAAATCCATTTTTATTCTCCGGCCATCTCGGCTTTAATTGCGGTGTCGTCAATCTCTCTTGATAAAATTGTGCCGAACTCGGTCATAAAATTTTCAAGCTTTCTGGCATAACGGTCAATGTCTGAAGAAATTTTATTATATGCTACCACAGCCGGAATCGCCGCCACCAAGCCCAAAGCCGTGGTAAACAAAGCCTCGGCAATACCGGGCGCGATTGTTGCCAAAGAATTGTTATGGCTCAAACCCATGGCTGAAAAGCTGTTCATAATTCCCCAAACCGTTCCGAACAAGCCCACAAACGGCGAAACCGAGCCGGTAGAAGCCAAAAAACCCATACGGGTTTCAAGAATATCCAATTCCTTGTCCATCGCCACGCCCATTGCTTTTTCAATACGCTGCTGCAGAGTAACTCCGCGCAGACCGCGGTCAGTCTTAGATTTTAGAATATTGGTTCTTTTCCATTCCTTCATGGCTGCCACAAACATGGTTGACATCGGGTCACGCGGCTTGTTGCCGATAGCGTCATAAAGCTTTTCCAAAGAACCTCCCGACCAAAACTTGTCTTCAAAACTCTTTGAAAGATTTTTAATCTGGCGAAGCGTGCCCACTTTTTCAATGATAATGGCCCATGTCCAAACCGAGGCAAACAAAAGCCCCGCCACCACCAGCTTAATAATAAAATCGGCCGACCATATCAAATCAAAAATAGACATGTGTTGAGCCGTGTTCACCACATCGTTTAATGCTTGCGTTTCCATTTCCATACCTTCCTAAAAAAACAAATAGAGCATTTATCTACCGGCCGAAACAACCGTCATGCTGAATTTATTTCAGCATCTCCTCAATCTAAGGGAGATCCTGAAATAAATTCAGGATGACGCTGTTTCTCTCAGCCGTTGTACACTCCGGGCGCTTTATAGCACCCCAATTGCAGACTCTTGCCCGCAATCTACCACAAATATTTAAAGATTCAATTAACTCTATCCGATTCGCGAATAGTTTTTTCGCTTTAATTGTCATTCCAGAAAAATTTTGCAATTTTTCTCTGTCGACTGCAAGGAGCAGAGATAAAAAAATTGCAAAATTTTATCTGGAATCCAGTGCTATATAGCCATATCAGCGACCATCATACGAATTTTTCCGAAAAGTTCGGAGAATGAGTCGAGTAATAAGATTTGAGGAGTGAGAAAAATTTTAGTGTACACTTCAGTACATGAATTTTTCTTATCTCTGAAAAATCTGTATTAATCGACCATTATACGAACTTTTCCATCATCTCCGGCGGAATGCGGGTAGGCCTTTTCTTGGCATAGCTCACATAAACCACTTCCACATTGAGTGAAACCAAAAGCTCCTCACCGCGGATAATCTCCTGCTTAATTTTGCAGGAAGCCCCTTTAGCCTCAATCACCTGGCATGAAACGTGAATCAAATCATCCAAAACCGCCGGCAGTTTATAATCAACTTCCACATGGCGCACCATAAATCCAAATTTTTCTTCCAAATCCATGCCTTCTTTTTGCTCAAAACCATGATAGCGCAAAAACTCGGTTCTGGCCCGCTCGGCATAACGCAGATAGTTGGCATAATAAACCACTCCGCCCGCATCCGTATCTTCATAATAAATTCTAACCGGCAATTTAAAAACTTCACTCACTTACTCATCTCCTTAATCTTCTTCCAACAAATCCATTTGAACTTTCACAACTTTCTTCTTAGCAATCCCCAAATATTCGCACCCCAAGTCTGAAATCACCCTGCCGCGCGGCGTTCTTTGCAAAAAACCGAGCTTTAACAAAAACGGTTCAATCACTTCTTCAATGGTGTCACGCTCTTCGGAAAGCGCCGCCGCCAAAGTATCCGCTCCCACCGGGCCGCCGCCGTAGTTTTGTGCAATACAGTTCAAATACTTACGGTCAAAAGCATCCAATCCGTAATTATCAACGTCCAAACGCCGCAAAGCCGTATCGGCAATTTTATTATCAATCACTCCTGATTCGCCCATGGCGCCAAAATCGCGCACGCGGCGCATCAAACGCCCGGCCACACGCGGCGTTCCGCGAGAGCGCTTGGCAATTTCGTGCGCACCTTCCTTTGAAATCGGCATACCCAAAAGTGATGTGCCGCGCAGCACAATCTGCATCAACTCTTCCGGAGAATAAAAGTCCAAACGCAGCGGAATGCCGAAGCGCTCTCTAAGCGGCGTGGTCAAAAGACCGGAACGGGTGGTTGCCCCCACTAATGTAAACGGCTGCAAATCTATCTTAACCGAGCGGGCTGAAGGACCTTCGCCGATAATCAAATCAAGCTGAAAATCTTCCATGGCCGAATATAAAACTTCTTCAATGGCTGGAGAAAGACGGTGAATTTCATCAATAAACAAAACGTCATTCGGCTCCAAGTTGGTCAAAATCGCCGCCAAATCGCCCGATTTTGTAATCATCGGCGCCGAGGTGGCTCTGAAACCAACTCCTAACTCCTTTGCCACAATTGAAGCCAGCGTGGTTTTGCCAAGCCCCGGAGGGCCAAACAACAGCACATGATCCAAAGCCTCTTTTCTTTTCTTGGCCGCCTCAATAAAAACTTTCAAATTCTCGCAAACCTGGCGCTGCCCCACAAAATCGCACAGCGTCTGCGGCCGCAGGTTAACCGGAGCATTAAACTCTCTCTCGTCTTCCTCTTGTTTTTTCGGACTGACCACACGTTCTTCCACTACCAAACTCCCTTAACAAAAGTGATTTTAGGGAGGCAAATAGAAGCAAAAAACAGCGCGCAAGAACGGAGTGTACACTTTAGTACATGAGTATCTGAGCACTGCTTTTTTGCGATTAGTTGCCCCATAAAATCACTTTTCCTTCACAAATTCTTTTAAGGCCAATCTTATTATACCTGAAACATCGGCATCAGGAACATTTTTCAAAACTTTGTTCACTGCTTTATAAGCATCCAGCCTCTGATAACCCAAGTTAACCAAAGCCGAAATCGCATCTTCCATTCTCGCCGGAGTCTCATCTCTGGCCAAATTATTATCTTGATAAGCCACCACCTCGTGGTCAAAATCCGCCACCGGAATGCTCACAATCTTGTCTTTCAGCTCGGTCACGATTCTCACCGCCAGCTTTGGCCCCACACCGTTAGCTCTGGTGAAAGACGCCTTATCCTGCGCCGCAATGGCATTGCTTAAATCAATCGGTGAAAGCGCCGATAAAATGCTCAAACAAACCTTAGGCCCCACACCCTGAACCTTGGTAAGCGTTGCAAACCAGCTTTTTTCCAAAGCATCATAAAAACCATATAAAGAAAAACTGTCTTCCCTGACAATGGTCTCAATCAACAGATTTGCCGGCTCGTTTTTGTTAAGCCGCCCCAAAGTCTTGGCGGAAGCAAACACCAAATATCCCACGCCGTTAACATCAACAATGCAGCTGTCCTCGCCAATATAATCAATAATCCCCTTAAGCTTCGCAATCATAAGAAAAACCTCTCCATAACAGACAGCCTACAACATTAAAAAAAGAAGTCAATATAAAAAGAACAAATAAAGAACTGTTTTTTAACTT
>JAVBOV010000039.1:0-53082 GCA_031550205.1 Alphaproteobacteria bacterium | reverse complement strand
AGAACTGCAATATCCCCTAAAAGTTTGATATGTGAGGCTAATAATAAGAAATAAAGGGTGGCAAAAATTTTAGTGTACACTTTAAGTACATGAATTTTTGCCACCCCCGCAATTTCTGTATTAGTAGCCCGCAGAGCGAACTTTTCTAAAATTATTATGACATATGGCAATAGCCAGCGCATCTGCCGAGTCATTGTTTTTCGGCTTGCACCCCGGCAGCAAAATTTTAATCATGGTGCCAACCTGGTGTTTTTCAGCGTGTCCCACACCCACCACCGCTTTTTTAATCTTGTTCGGCTCATATTCGGCAACCGGAATGCCGAATATGGCCGGCGCCAGCATAATCACGCCGCGCGCCTGCCCCAGCTTCAAACTTGAATGCGGATTAGTATTTAGAAAAACTTCTTCAATTGCCGCCTCATCGGGTTTATAAAGCTCAATAACCTCGCAAACCCCTTGGTGCAGCTTAACCAGCCTCTCCGCCGGATCCGTCTTGGCATCAGTGGTAATAATGCCGTCCGCCACATATGAAAGCTTATTGCCGTTAACCTCAATAACCCCCCATCCGGTGGATGCCAAACTCGGATCAAGCCCCAAGATTCTCAAATCATTCTCCTAATTTTGCCATAACTTCCGGCGCCACTTCGGCATTGGTATAAACCTTTTGCACGTCGTCGTCTTCTTCCATGGCATCAATAAAGTCAAACAGCGCTTTGGCGGTTTCTAAGTCCGTAACATCAGTTTTAACCAGCACTTTCCAATCCAAACGTGAAGCTGTCGGCGTGCCAAAGTTTTTTTCCAAGGCCTCGGTCACCATGCTCAAATCATCGGGCAGAGTTTCAATCTCGTGAACCTCGCCGCCCACCACATCATTAGCGCCGGCTTCCAACGCCGCCTCAAACATCTCTTCGGCTCTGGCGGCAGATTTCGGATACTCAATATAACCGATTCGCTCAAAATTAAACGCCACCGAGCCCGATTCTCCCATCACCCCGCCGCGTTTTCCAAAAAGTGCGCGCACATTTCCGGCCGTGCGGTTTTTATTATCGGTCAAAGCCTCAACAATTATTGCAACTTTTCCCGGACCGAAACCTTCATAACGCACAATCACATAATCGTCGCCGCCCGCCACTTGCGAAGCCTTGGCAATTGCTCTTTCAATATTGTCCTTGGGCATAGATTCGGCCTTTGCTGCTTGAATTGCCAAACGCAAGCGCGGATTCTTCGCCGGATCCGGCGCGCCGGTTTTTGCCGCCACCGTAATTTCTCTTGAAAGCTTGGCATAAACCCTTGCCTTCTTGGCGTCCTGCGCCCCTTTGCGATACATAATATTTTTAAACTGGGAATGTCCTGCCATGTTTAATCTTCCTCTTTCTTAATTTAAAATATGGAACTATTCGACTACCATGTAGTCTAGTTTTTCGTCAGTTGCGCCCATTATCTTGAACTTAACGCCCTTAACCTCGCCGATGGTTTCCGACTGAGTTGAAAACTTAAAATCTTCATATTTTCCCGTATTTCCAGGAGTATAATCGTAATAAGTCAGCACTGCCTGCCCGTCTTTCAAACCTGAATATTTAATCTCAAAACCGGTCACCGGTTCGGTTTGCTCTGCATTAGTCGTTGCAATCGGCAGCAATTTCAAGGTTTGAGGATATGGGTGAAAGTCAGCGTCCAAAACAATCAGCTTATTATATCTGATCTGCCCCATTTTGCCATAAAAGCTGCCGTCATCCTTAACCAAAACCACAAAAGTATCTATATCCGAAGGCACCAGAAACAGTTCTTCTCCGTCAACTTTGCTCACGCCCAAAACAGCCTTTTGCTCGCCTTTCTTAAATTTTTCAGGAACCGAGCCGGTGCTGAGATACCCGTCTTCATTAACACGCAGTTTTTCGGTGGCATAATAGTCTTTCTTATAAGTTTTTTCATCTGCCGCCACATATCCCTTAAACGCGGTCAAAAGCTCGTTTTTCGGATAATTTCTTTCCACAATTGTCTCGGTTTTCAAATACCGCGGCCCCTGCTCAAAAAACTCAATATCATAAGCATTCCATGTTTCAATAAACTCTTGCCTCCAAGGCATAAAATTAAAATCATATCCGCTTTTACTGCATGCCGAAACCAAAACCAAAACCAATAAAACTGCAAATTTTTTCATATATCAATCTTTCTTTTTTGAACCTGGCCTGTCTCAAAATTGAATTTTTCGGGTCAAATGGAGGAAGACCCGGAGCACAGAAGCGGAGTGTACACTTTAGTACATGAGCATTCGAGCACCGGAAGCGACCGCTCAGTTGACCCGAAAAAACAATTTTGAGACAGGCCTCTTGCATAATGTGGCATTATTTTATATTATACTGCATAACAGTCAAACAAAAACAGAAGATATCATATGAGTAAATGCTGGCAGTTGACATTTAAACAAGCCGATGACAAAACTCTTGCCTTTCTAGAGGAATATTTTTCTGCACTCACGGAAGACTTTGAAACCTCAAGCCACATTGCCTATGCTGAATATTTTAATGAAAAAGATTTTTTAAACCAAGCTGAAGCAAACGGCCTGAAACCCAAATATAAACTTGAGATTCTTGAAAGCCAAAACTGGCTCAAGTCCCACCCTTCTCACTTCCCGCCATATGAAACCGAAATGTTTTATATCTGCAACCCTGATGATAAACACTCTATAAAACCCAAAATATCGTTAAAAATTTATGCAGAGACCGCCTTTGGCTTTAACCACCCGACAACCCGCGGCTGTTTGCAGGCTTTGGAAGATTTACATAAAGCCAAAATGCTTCCGCAAAAAATCTTAGACATCGGCACCGGCTCCGGCATTTTGTCTTTGGCCGCCGCCAAACTCTGGCCTGAAGCTGAAATCATTGCCGTAGACATTGACCGCGAAAGCGTGGATGTGACCAAAGCCAACGTCAAAAGCAACGGCTTAGAAAAAAACATCACCGCCGAAATCAGCAACGGCTACCATGCCGCCGTTGTCGGCAGCAACAAGCCATATGACTTGGTCTTGGCCAACATTCTGGCCAACCCGCTGGTTGACATGGCTCACAACCTGGAAACCCACCTCAAAAGGGGCGGTTTCTGCATTTTATCGGGCTTTACCGAAAGCCAATTGGACTGGGTTGTCAAAGAACATAAAAAATATTATCTCACTCCCGTTAAAGCTTATGAATTTGAACAATGGAGAATTATCTTAATGGAGAAATTAAAATGACCCTGGCTGAACTGCAGACAAAAATAAAAAAATCCAAGTTGAACGCCCTGTTTGTGACCAGAAACAATCAGTTTATCGGCCAAGATATTTTAGATGAAGAAAACATCATCTTAAACCTCACCAATTTCTCCGGCTCCAAGGGAACATTGTTGGTTTTTGCCGAAAAGGCTTATCTGTTTGTCGACGGCCGCTATGAAATTCAGGCCAAACTTGAAACCAACCCCCAATATGTTGAGGTTATCTGCGGCAAGCATAATGTTTTAAATGAGTGGCTCTTAAAGCACGTCAATTCCGAGCAAAAAACTTTTCTCGGCTATAACCCCTGGTGCCACACCGTTCATGAAATTGAAAAACTGCAGGATTTTGCGGCCGCATCCCTGCCCAAGCTCAAATTTGAGCCGAGCGAAATTCTCCCGCCGCTGCTCATAAGCAAAGAAACTTTGGTTTTTGAACACAAGCTTGAGTTCTCCGGCATCACTGCTGAAGAAAAAATTGCCGATTTCTGCGACCGGCTTGAACGCGGCAGTCTCGATGCCTATTTCATCGCCGCCGCCGACAGCGTCTCCTGGCTCTTAAACATTCGCTCCAACCTGCTGCCGCACTCGCCGGTTGTCAGAGCCATGGCCTTGGTTAACAAACAAGGGCAAATTACTGTTTTTAGCAGCCACAAAGATTTAAGCCTGCCCAAAAACATCAAAATTCTGCCGCTTGAAAAAGTTGAAAAAGAACTGAGCGCATATAAGAAAAAGAAAGTCAACTGCTGCTTTTATGCCGCACCGTCAATTATTGCAGATTTTTTCAAAAAATATAAAATTGAGCACCAAAGCCAAATTGACCCCTGCCAAGTGATGAAAGCTGAAAAAAACCTGGTCGAACTTGAAGGAACCAAACAGGCTCACCTGCGCGACGGCGTATCTATGGTCAAATTTTTGTATTGGCTTGAAAACAACTGGCAGGGCAAAACCGAAATCGATGCGGCTGCCAAATTATATGACTTTAGAAAATCCAACCAAAACTTTTTTTCTGAAAGCTTTGGCGCCATTGTCGGCGCGGGCGCTAACGCCGCCATCATCCATTATCGTCCGACCGAACTGACCAACCAGCCCTTAACCGAAGGCGTACTGCTCATTGACAGCGGCGCCCAATATTTAGACGGCACCACCGACATCACCCGCACCATCGCCATCGGCAACCCCAAACAAGAGATAAAAGACAATTTCACCTATGTCTTAAAAGCTCACATTGCCTTAAGCTCCAGCATTTTTCCAGTCGGCACCAACGGCATGAGCATAGACATTCTCTCTCGCCGCGAACTTTGGCAAAAAGGCTTGGTTTACAACCACGGCACCGGCCACGGCGTCGGCCATTTCCTAAATGTGCACGAAGGCCCGCAAAACATATCCTCAGGCGGCACCCATTATCCCTTAAAAGAAAACATGGTTCTTTCCATTGAGCCGGGTTTTTATCAAGAGGGAGAATACGGCATCCGCATTGAAAACCTTGTTTATGTTGCGCCAAGCGTCATGGAGGGGTTTTTAAGGTTTGTCAATTTAACCTATGTTCCAATTGATAAAAACCTGATTAACGTTGAACTGCTGGACAGCAGCGAAATCAACTGGCTTAACAATTATCATGCCGAGGTTTATAAAAAAATCTCACCTTACCTTGAAGAAGGAGAAAGAGAATGGCTAAAAAATTCCTGCTCACCCTTATAACCGCACCCTTTTCCCCTCCCCTTTCAAGGGGAGGCCGGGTGGGGTCAGCCGTGGCAATCTCATTTAAAAAAAATGTCATTGTGAGGTTTGCCCTGCAAACCGTGACAATCTCGGCTATATTGTTTCTCTCCAACACAGCCGCAGCTGAAGACCTTCAATACCAAGGCGGCTACAACCCAAACCAAACCCAGGGGCAATATTTTCAAAACACCGCCTACCGCTACGACCGCTCGATTATATACGTATTTTATAACAGCGCCATGGCCTGCCGCAGCTGCCCCAAAGCCATGGAAATGTTAGAAGAGGTATATACTAAAAATTATCAAAATAAATATGACTATTACACTGTGGATTATAACGAAAACCGCGATTATAACTACATCAGCGCCTATAAACTGGACCGCCCGCTTGAGGTTGTCTTGGCCAAAGTCAGAAACGGCTACGCCGACGGCTACCAAAAAATCGAAAACCTCCAAAACAAAACCTCCAACAAATCCGGCTTTGAAAGAGAAGTCAAAGACAAAATAGACGGTTTTTTAAGATGATGCTAAAACTCATAAAACCAAGCACAGAATTTAAAAACAGTTACATCAACGCCTGCGAAGAAGGCTTCATTCATGGATTTAATACAGAATCTGATTTTATAAACAACTTAAAAGATAATTTTGATAAATTTCTGCAAGAAGAATTTTACAAAGACTTCAAGCCAAAACAAATTTTATGTGAAGATGGAAAATATTACGATAAGGTTCCCCAAACCTCGTTCTGGTTGGTTGAAGGTAAAGAATTCATAGGTCAATTCGACCTTAGACATTATCTAACTCCTTTTTTACTATATAAATCAGGGCATATTGCTTACGGCATTAGAATTTCTCAAAGAAAAAAAGGATACGCCACCAAAGGCCTGAGACTTTTGCTGAAAGAAGCAAAAAAACTTGGGCTAAAAAAAGTTATGGTTGCTGCCAAAGAAGAAAATATTGGCTCTTGGAAAGCAATTGAAAAAAACGGCGGAGTGCTTGAAAACAAAATCACCATGCCCTGGAATCCCACCGGCCCTGTCTATAAAAGATATTGGATAGATTTATAAACACATTACCCCTTACCGTCATTCCAGAAAAATTTTACAATTTTTCTCTGTCGAGTGAAACGAGCAGAGACAAAAAATTGTAAAATTTTATCTGGAATCCAGCCCCAATAATCCATATTTTTAACTTATAACCTGTCTCAAAATTGTTTTTTTATGTCATTTCGACGACCTGACCGAAGGGAATGAAGGAGAAATCTTATGCGTCGAGGTAGATTTCTCCTCCACTCACTGCGTTCGCGTCGTCGAAATGACAGCGATTTTTAATCAGGTCTATTCCCTTATTTATACACAACATAGGAATAATATCCTTTACTTTTTAGTTGTATTATGTTATACATATCTCACTTAAACAGGAAAGGAAAAAACATGGGAGGATTACACAACCCGCAATCAGCAAGACAAGGCTCAGAGCCTCTAAAGCGAAAAAACTTATTAAACAATAACGGACTTTATAATTACGGATACAACCTTGGTGAAAAAACCGCTAACTGGGCTAATCAAAAACCTAGAGTTGCCAAACTTAACGTAAGTGATGAAAACAAGCATCAATACATGAGTTGTCTTGCAGGCAAAGAAGGACCGGCTATGACTGCAATAGGTTTAGCCGCTGGCGCAGCAAAAGAAGTTGATGATCTTCAATATAAGCTTCGCAATGAAGAGGAGATAAAAAGATACAACGGAAGATGGGGCATTGTAAAAGACAGCGCAAAAGACATGAAAAATAATGTTATTGGAGCAGGATATGGTTTGCTCAACAAAAACCCAGATTGCGAAAGTTTATTAAAGAAAAAAATCTGGTAAATTTTCGTTTTAATGATATCATATTGTCTTTACGAGGAAGAAATGAACAAAAAAACAATCAATAAAAGTAAAATATTACAAACCGCAAAAAAAATATGCAAAACACTTTTTGTTATTGCAGACAAAATAATATTTACTTTGGGAGCTATCGTGTTAGCTCTATTCATACTCGTTTATATTTTTGAACTGTGGAGAGCATATGAATTCTAGAAAAACGCTCTGTCCATTTAACTGACGGAGCGTTTTTCTACATCATTGGCAAAGCCAAAAAGTCTACTTCTCCTTCAAAGCTCCCTTCCCCACCTCGTCTCCACCCCTGTCATTCCGGAAGGCAAACCCCGCCGGATTTGCCATATCCGGAATCCACAGACCGATTTTTGCTCTGCAAAAATTCTACTTCTCCTTCAAAACTCCTTTTCCCACCTCGTCATAATTGTAAAAATATACCAACTCCCTTTTGTTGATATTGTTCGCATCAATCGCTGCCTCGGGAATTCCCCAAATAATCGAAATCGGCCAGGTCAACAGGTTCAAAAACCCATAAAGATAATGCTCCGACTGTCCGGCGTTTCCTGAGGCCAAATAAAAGTTTCCAAACCCCGGCAGCAAATTTAAAGCTCCGGCCGCCGCCGGGTTGGCCGGCCTCTCCCAGTCTCCTTTGGGCGTATCCACCGTAATCCCCTGAGATTTCAACTTTTGCAATTCTGTTTGTTCATGTCTGGTTAAGCTTGTGCAGGCGCTAAGCAAACAAAACGCCAATATAATTTTCTTCATCAATCAACATCCCTTATTTTATTTTCGTTAATACAAATAAAAAAGTCGCCTTGATTAGAAGCGACTGGGAGTTTCAAACTGCACAAAGACAGCACGATGCTTTTAGCAAAATGCCTGGACATAACACCATCTCCCAGTCATATGACCAGGAGAAGCGTTTTTGTTTTCGATCTGCCTTCTCTATAACAGACCGCTTTGTGTGGGATTTGAAAGTCCCGGAAAAACAATCAATTTTTCCAAGGCCAAGCTTACCGCCAATCCCTAAAACTGGCAAGCCCTTTTTTTCATTCTCCGCTTATTCACAATATAGGAATAATATCCTTTACTTTTTAGTTGTATTATGTTACATATATCTCACTTAAACCAAACCGGAAAGGAAAAAACATGGGAGGACTGCACAACCCGCAACCAGCAAGACAAGAGCCGCTAAAGCGAAAAAGTCTGTTAGAAAATAATGGAGCAATGCAACAAAGCACCGGCGCAGTTTCAGATATGTACAAAGAATATAAGTTAATGAAAAGCCACAACTATACCAAAGTCGACGACTACTACCATTGTAAAGCCAATTACAACGCCGCAAAAAGAGGAAAATATGGTGAAGCAACAGCACGTGTTTTGGGTAATTTAAAAGAAGGCTTTGACTATCAATGGAATCAGCATTATAAAGGGCTAAGCAAGAATGCCGCTATAGAAGATATGAATAATGATCTGACTGTTAATGCGGAAGGTATAAGAAGAGCAAAGCTAAATTCCGGCTTATCTGCTCAAGATGCTTGCGCAGATTACAGAGAACAAAACAAATCTCTCCCTAAGAAATATTGGTAAAAATATGGCAAAAATAATTTTAATAATCTATTGTATCATAGCAGCCCTATTATTGGCTCCTTTCCTATACTTCGCATTTGACCGCGTCGGCAACTGCGCCAGTGATGGCTATGTTTGGGATGACAACTTAAAAGAATGCCGCAAAGATTGCCTTCATTGGAATGAAAAAAAAGGTTGCATAAAACTATCCGATGAAGAAGTCGCAGAATTTGAAAAATGCAAATATCAAAAACCCGCCTGCTACGCTCCGATATATGATAAAATGTTCCCAAAAAAGTGCCTGGATTATGACAGTGCCTACAACTTAGATGAAAAATATTGCGATTTTGACTTCAACCTCAAAGACTGCCGCAAACTGGAAGGCAACTGGCTCTACCCCAAATCCTGCAAATAAAAAAACGCCCTATCAGCCAAACTGATAGAGCGTTTTTTTTAATCTTCCAACTTCGGCAAAGCCAAAAATTCTGCTTCCGGCAATAAATATGACCTCCAATTAAAAGTCCGGTCATACTTAAAGAGCACTCCGACATATTTGTCGTTAACATACGTCGGCACCGCCCACAAATCTGCAGAGCGCTCAAACCCCACTTTCTTCTTCAATTCTTCAGAAACAAGCCTTCTTTCAGAATTTTTCTGCTCTCCTTGGCAGTCCAAAACCCAAAGCAAAGCCTCCGGTCTTTCTTCCAAAGTATAATGAGCAAGCTTGATCTCTCTTTTGGCCTCGTTTCCCAAATACTTTTTTGTATACAAAAAATATTCATCAGAGGCATAGCAACTGCCGTTTTCATCAAACAGCGGCCTCAGCTCTTTTTTCACATAAATACTTTTTATAATGTGCAAAGTGCAGTTGGTGCTCCACTCTCCGTCAGAATAAGAATGAAAATGGAACTCAAGCTCAAAAGTCTTGTCTCTCCAGTGTGGCGGAAGTTCATCTATCGGTTTTTCAAACAAAAGCTCCGCATCAGAAACTGTCGGCTCTCTGTCATATTGCACAAGCTGCTTATACAAGCCGATATTTACCGTCTTGCCATCAAAGCTTGTAATTCCCAAACAGTAGTTCAAAGTAAAACTGCGAACAGGATACGCTGCTGCATTTTCATTGGTAATTTGTCTCATAATTATATGTTTTTAAAAATTAATAATTCTCATTTAACCCGCAAGTTATACCAAAAAAAAACCAAATGCAAGATATTTCACCCACAGCCCCTTAACCAACCCTGCTTAACAAAAGAACTCCAATCATTTTCCAGCCTAATCTCCATTTAGCTATTTGATATAACAAAAAGTTCCCATTTTCGAAAATCGATTTTCGAAAATGGGAACTAATGTAATCACACTACCCTAAATGCCAATTCTTAAATGCTGATTTAATCAAATCGCCCTTAATTAAACGACCCTCAAACCTCTGTCTTAATAAAGCTTAACCCCGCCTTCTTTGCTCATTCTTGCCAAATCTCTGTCTTTAGCGGCATTTTGCGGCATTTCTTTGTTTTTCTGAATCTGCTCCAAATCCAAAATATATTCATCGCGCACCTTGCGGTAATAAGGCGCGGTCTTGTCATTAACATCATATCTCAAAAATCTTCTAATATCTTTTTTCTCAGCCTCGGGCGCCGCAGCGTTTTCCTCAGCCCAAGCTTCAGAGCAAAACAGAACTGCCAAACAAGCAAAAAATATTCTCATCTCATAAACTCTATATTAATAAAACATATTATATTCTAACCTACATGAGAAAAGTTTTTTTTATCTTAACAATCTGCCTGCTCTTCCCTTCTGCCGCTTCTGCCGCCGATAATTTTAAGAGATGCTCCGTCGCCCCCAAACCGCAAATAAACTTCTACACCTCATACGGCAAACTGGTTTATGACTTTTCCAAAACCGAAGAAGAAATATCAAAAATGTTCGGCAGCCACGTTTTAGGGTTGGCTCAACGCAAAACCGGCACCGCTTATCAATACAGCTCTGCCTCAGTCCGATATGGAGATGGCTTTTGTGCATCATTAAAAAAACTAGATGTTTATATCGGCATTCAATCTCCCAAAATTTACGTGAACAGCAAGTTTGAAGAAGGAAGTTGTTTGCATAAATTCGTCTTGAGGCACGAACAAGCCCACATGCAAGTCACCGTTAGAATGCTTGAACAATTTGTAACTGTTGCCGCCGAAAGATTATTCTGGGCTTCAAGGCAAATGAAACCCATTCTTGTCTATAATCAGTCTGAAGCCAACGCAGCCTATAAAATTATTAGCGATTCATATAAAGAAATGATAATCCAAATGAGAGAAACTTTAGATAAAGAAATAGAAATTGAGCAAAAAACCATAGATGCCGAAGATCTGAAAGGGCTGGAAAGTGAAGTTTGTGGAGAAGATTACGCAAAATACTACTGGGCCAACCATCATCAAACAAAATCAAAGCGTTAGCACGCTGACTCCTCACATTTGTTACAATTTTATGAAAATTGCCAAAAAAATGTATCTTTTCGTCGTTTTCGTCTTGAAAAGGTGTTTTTTTTATGCTATAGTCAAATCGACAAAAAATTATTTTAACCGATTTCGGTATTACTTAAACTATTATTAGGCGTTCATGATAAAAGATTTATTTTTTAAATTCTTTATAATCTCGTGAAAACTGCCAAACTATATATATCATTTCACCGGCTCAATGCCCGCGTGAAATTCCTTTTTTCTAAAACTAAAACACAATAATTAAACTAACATTATTTATTTATGAAAAAATTTATTTTTTTGGCAATTGCCACAGTTTTTGCCTTTTCGGCATGTACCAAGGATAAGTTCAATATTGAACCCATTCCCAGTACCCAAACCTTCCGAACCGACACTGTAGAGAAAAACGTTTACATTACGATAAACGACACAACCTACATTGAAGTTCCGGTTGAAGTCCGCGACACGATTTATATCACCGAACCCGGCGATACAATTCTCGTGAAAAAGGAAACCTCCGTAATCAGAAAATGGTTTGACTGTTCAACTATGATATCTTATATCACAGCCAGAACGGAATACATCCCTAACGTGTATCCTGCAGAAGAAAAAACGTTCCAGTTCCAACACCATGCATATGCTTGGGGTGAAGACAGGAAACAAACGGTGGTAAGCGATCCGGCAACAATTGAACTGCAGGGCAAAGACACCATTGTATGTTTTAATGACCTGAAGTTCACAAAACAGGACGGCGCCACCATAATTTCTTATCTGGAGAGCACCAACCTTAGGCAAAACTTCTCTCAAACGCTCAATTCAAGCGTGTGGGCTGAGAAGACGAGAGCGTATCTGGTTATCGGCGGAGATGTTTTTGAATTCCCCGGCGTAACGCAAGTTCCCAGATTCAAAGGGTATAACATTGCAACCACCCCAACAGAACCAACCGTTAGGGCAGGTTACAAAACCTATTATGCATCTTTTGAATTTGAGGTTGAGATTATCGGAGAATGCGCAAGCAAAACCGACGTTGTCAACTACGCGCATCTTTTGGTTCAAGTCTGTGAAGATTGTACAAAAGAAAAATGCCGCTGGGTTAGCAGATATTGGGAGCCAATCACAAAAACCAAAGGAGAAACTTCAGCCTATCTCGTAATATTATATACGGATGGCAGAAAGGATTCCACCGAATTGGGCAAATTCCCGGTTGTTTATGATCCTGAATTAGCTTCTTGTGATTGCATTTATACTTGCAGCGTAAACAGCATCGAAAAAATTGATGCCAGATTCCTTGCAAGAGAATGCATCGGAACCGAAACCTATATCGGCGACGGCAATTACAAATGTCGAACCAGAAACGGCATAGTTACGGGTACTAATAAAAAGTCCTTTACCAGCTATGTCTCCTGGCCGACTTTCCGATACGAAAAAGACGGAATATCTTTTGACTATCTGATTCCGGACAATATCTTCAAAGAGATTAGCAATACTCTCTCGAACACAAGCTGGGAAGCACCTTACAAGGTTCGGTATAACACTTCGACAATATCCTACGGATATTCTGAAGCGCCTTCATATCGCACGAAACATTCCGCAAATGTTAAATTCGTTCAAGAAACAAAATAAATTGTTTTAAGAACAACTAAAGAATTAAAAAAAATTATAAAACCAGACCTTATATTCCCCATCACCTTGGGAAAAACTGAGGTCACAACCTCTTTTATTCATGAAAAATAAACATAAAATAATATTTGCTCTTATCGCATTTTGTGCGATATCATTTTCCGCCGCAGCCCAAACCAACTATCTCAGACTTAACAAAAGCGTTGAGGCAGTGGTCAGAGACCGCTTTAATGGCGATGCAGAATCATATGTCCTCCTTTCCAAAGGCGAGTTTATAAACAAACTTTCCAGACAAATGGGAGTAAGTGTTCCGGATCTTTTAAACTTAGCTGCTCGTGACCGGGCAATTAACCCCAAAGGCATCCAAAACACTCAATTATGGAAACTGTTTGACCCGTGCGAAAATTTTTCCATGTCCTTAAAAGACGCGGAAATTTTGGTTAAGGCCCGAAACGCCAAGGTAATTGAACAAGATGTCTTAGACAGGCTTTCTGCAAATGACATACAAGTCTTTGCCAAAGCCGAAGACTGTGACTCGGTTCAGGTTGCCAACGGTGATTGCCCAAAGGTTAAAAAGACAGATAAGGATTGTTGCAACAATTATACAACCAACAACTTCTTTATCATAGAGTGCTGCGACCAACCGGCACAGGCGGTATATGATTACAGGCGCGACACGATTTTTATCAACGATTGCCCCGACTGCCGCTGCTGCCAATATTATGCCCATCTTGGAGTGACATACACTTTCAACCACGGCATAGGCGCTTCTGCAGAAATCGGAATGTTTACCAAACATTTCCGGCTCGGGATTATTGGCGGAGTTATGCAAAGAGATGTAGACGGCTTAGCCTTCTGGTCAAACTTTGCAGCTGCCAAAATCGGCTGGGATTTCTATACCACTGAAAAATTCAGAATTGGTATCGGAGCACTGGGCGGTTTCTGGATGGCCAAGCAGGAAATGCATACGGCAAATTTCTCTTGGAGCGCAACGAAACATAGTCCGTTCTTTGGCGGTTTCTTGGAAGCATCATACCTCTTCACCAAACATTTTGGCATTTTCGGAGGTGTGCAGGTTGATAACTTAAGGTTAAAAACCGAAGGCCAGGAAATCCTGAAAACCATCATTGATAATCATGGCGTGATAACTCAGGATATGTACCAACAAGCTGTAGGAAAAACAACAAATGTTGTCCCTGTAACAGTAAGCTTGGGATTACGCTTTACGTTCTAGCAAATATTAAACCAAAAACGGCGACCTCTAAGAGGCCGCCGTTTTTTTTTGGGCAGCAGCACTCCGGAACATATAACGGTAAAGCTGCGCAAATCTTCGCTTGCAAATATAATATTTTAGTGTATAAACACCTCTTGAGATTCTTATAGCTCTTCTAATGTGTCTGCCTCTTTATAGGCATTAAAAACCTTATCAGCGGAGTTACCGGGAACTTTCCCGGTCTGGAAACTTAAATAACCGCTGATTTTTTCTATTCAATAGAATAATTAGATTTTTAAATATCCCACAGGCCAAAAAGCTTGTGGAAATAACTATGAATGTATAAAAATGACAGATTTTAAAAAACTGGGCATTCCCTCAATAATGTTGGAAGCCTTGAGCCAAATGAACTTCACCAAACCAACCCCTATCCAAGAGCAGGCCATTCCGGCAGCGCTTAAAGGACACGACATTTTGGGCAGCGCCCAAACCGGAACCGGCAAAACTGCTTCCTTTGCAATCCCGATGATTAACCACCTGCTAAACAATGTAAACAGCACAGCCCTCGTTCTTTTGCCAACCCGTGAACTTGCTGCTCAGGTTTTAGAAGCCGCAAACAAAATGCTTGGCAGCATAACCGCCATCAACTCTGCACTTTTGATTGGCGGAGATTCCATGCTAAAACAGCTGAAACAACTAAAACAAAACCCAAGAATAATTGTCGGAACTCCGGGCAGAATAAACGACCACTTATCAAGAAAAAGCCTTAGCCTGAAGCAGACTGATTTTTTGGTTTTAGATGAAACCGACCGCATGCTTGACATGGGCTTTGGCATTCAGTTAAATGAAATTGCCAAGTTTTTGCCCCAAAAGCGCCAAACCTTAATGTTCTCGGCAACTCTGCCCAATAACATTGTGGCATTATCAAGAAAATATCTAAGCAACCCGGTGCGCATTGCCATCGGCAATTGCAATGAGGTTGCTCCCAAAATCAGACAAGAGATAATCAAAACCACCGATTCTGCAAAATATGCAGACTTGGTAAACCAAATTAACACCAGACTTGGTTCTTTATTGGTTTTTGTAAAAACCAAATACGGAGCAGACAGAATGGCTGTTAAGCTGAACAAAGAAAAATTTTCTGCCGGCGCAATCCACGGAGATTTAAGACAATCTAAAAGAGAGCGGGTGATTTCTGATTTCAGAGCCCAAAAGTTTAGAATTTTGGTAGCAACCGACATCGCCGCCCGCGGTCTGGATATTCCGCACATTGAAAACGTAATAAACTATGACCTTCCGCAATGCCCGGAAGATTACATCCACCGCATCGGCCGCACCGCCAGAGCCGGAGCTGAAGGTCTTGCCATCAACTTTTTAACCGCCAAAGACAGTGCAAAATGGAAAGAAATTCACAAACTCTTAAACCCGAATAAGCGCGATAATGCAATGCTTTTAGACCTGCCGGCTCCAATCAGCGCCGAGCCGATTGCAACGCTTGAAACCGGAAATAAAAACAAGAAAAAACCCAAAGCCAAAACCAGCGCCAAAAATCCGTTTAAACCGTTCGCCCCGGATAAAAAAGCCAAAAACCGAGAAAGGTTCAACAAAAACTCCAAAACCTTCGGCCCCCAATCCCGCTCAAAAAGAAGCAAAAAAAGATAACCACATAAATATAATAAACCCGCCGTAACCGGCGGGTTTGTTATAGTTGGCTGAAGAGTGCTTGCAATCTATCTCCCTGTAATTTTACGGGGAGCAAGAACTCTCCACAACTTGTTGTGGCAAGAGTTCTGAGGGGTTTAATTAACAAAGAATCAACACAAATATCTAAAAGGCTCATTTGATTCGAACTTGTAAAATGTCATAGTTTCCAATGCTTTTTGCAAAATTAGTTCGATAATCAACCCCAAACAACCTTTTCCAACATATCTATCATCGAACTTACGTAAGCCTTAGCAGATATAGAAAAATCGTCTTTTTCAAGACGGTTGTAAAACGTGGCTGGAGATAGCTTGCAATTCTCGAACTTACCACATTAATTTAGATAATTTATCGACGATTTGTGTTGCATCTTCAGTTTCTAACACATCACCAAACAAAAGCTTTCAATTTGGTCTCTTTTTATTAATATACTCATTTAATAATCTCCATAACTTTTTCAAATCCTGGCATAATAGTCGGTACAAAAATACCATCATTAAGCATTTGATATATTTTGTCAGTGCTAACCCATTCTACCGCACTAACTTCTTCTTGTTGCAAGCTTAAACTATCTATATCAAAGTCATCTATAATAAGCCACACATCAACATGACTATCTCTTCTTATAAACTCGAAAACCTTCTGCGCTTTTGATAAATCAGGGATTATACCAAGTTCTTCTTCAAGTTCTCTAATCATCCCTTGAGTAGAATTTTCCCCGGCAATCACAGCTCCTCCAGCAGCACATTCCCAATAGCTTGGATAAACAGCTTTATTTGAAGCTCGTTTTTGAATCAAATGCTCGCCTTTTGAATTTACAATCCAAATATCTACAGCTAAGTTATACTCGTCATTGGCAAGGGTTTTACTACCTCTTTTAACAGTTTTATTCTGCAAATTTCGGTTAATATCATATACATTCCATATTTCTATCATACCAGTATATATCCTATAAATTTTTATTTATTATAGCGATTAAGAACAAAAAGTAAAACATTCATTATGTCTTATTTCAAAATTTGATGAAAAATGGCATATTTGATTTGAGCTTATAAAGTGCTATAGTTTCCAATGCTTTTAGTAAATTTGTTCGATAATCAGCCCCAAGCAATCTTTTCCAACATAGTCATCATCGAACTAACGAAAGCCTTGGTCGATATAGAAAAACCGCCTTTTTCAAGACGGTTGTAAAACGTGGCTGGGGTGAGCTTGCAGTGCACGGGCTAAATAATTATATTTGCTAAGTTGCTTCGTTCTGTTGTTTTATAATTTTAGCTACTTCTAATAATGAATTCAATGGCTTAAAAAACAATATTTTTATGATTTCGTCTGTGGGTTTTATACAGTCTAAAACCATTATTGGTTTTGTTCCAGCTCTGTGTGCTGCAATAATTCCATTTAACGAGTCTTCCAAAACAACGGCTTCTTCTGGCTTTACAGATAGTTCTTTACATGCCTTTATGAATATGTCTGGAGCAGGCTTACCATGTTGCACCATATCTCCGCAAACAATTGTATCAAAAATATCCATAGGAATATTGGCATGTTCTAAGTAGAATTGTACTTTTTTATGATTTTCAGATGTGCCTATAGCCACTTTTAAATTATTCTCTTTTGCAAAGCTCAACAATTCTAATAATCCTTCTTTGACAATTGTTCCCTTCGTTTCTATGTGATTATCAATAAAAGCATAGACCTGCTTAAGATGTTCATCAAAATCGAATTCTCTTCCATTTATTGCTATAGATTTTGCATCAAGGAGTGCTTTATATCTAGTGCAAATATCTTTTTTGCTTTTGCCAATATTACTATCCATGAACTCTTCTGTTACTTCGTTTTCCCAACCCCATCGTTTAGCAATCGCAACAAAAGCCTTTCTGTATAGCTTCTCTGTATCAAACATCACCCCATCCATGTCAAAGATAATTGCTTTAATATTCATTTATTTTCTCCTTTTGAAAGCAATGATAGTCCGTGTGGCTGGCAAAAACAACTCTTTTTTTCAAAACCTCAACACGGACTAGCCATAAGTCAAGGCACACATACAAAAACAGCCTCCAAAAAGGAAGCTGTCTGTTGTGGCTGGGGTGCTAGGATTCGAACCCAGGAATGGCGGTACCAGAAACCGCTGCCTTACCGCTTGGCGACACCCCATTAGAAAATCTTAAAGGCTCTGCCTTTTAGATTTTGTTATGTCCGCCGTAGCTTCAGCGAAGGAGGACAATAATCTATTCTAAAAAAGCTTCCCTAAGGAAGCTTTGAAATGGTGCCGACTGAGGTTGCTAAGCAAAAATAACCAAAGTAATTGTTATTTTTGTCTGCAAAACCTTTGTAAAATCTTGCTGAACCAGGCTGCAAAAGCAGCCGCAGTGAAGCTAGATTCCAAAGTATAGTCTCTCCGGCACAAAAATAAAGCTCAAAGAACAATGCATCAGACAATGGTGCCGACTGAGAGACTCGAACTCCCGACCCACTGATTACAAATCAGTAGCTCTACCAACTGAGCTAAGTCGGCCCAAAGCTTGCTGGTCTTATATAATAGCTCTAATCCAAAGTCAATATAAAAAATCCGTTTTATCAAATTCTCCGGTGCATATCAGAAATTGACGTTGACTAATATATAAACAATTCTACGATTAAGTCGTGCCTGTAAAAAGCAGGCTTGTATTAATTTTTTTAAAGGATTTATCAATGAAAAAAATACTAATGGCTTCTGTTATCGCACTTTCTTTGACTGGCTGCGCCACCAAGGCTCCGTTCCAGCCGGCTATGGGCTTGGTTTATAACAACACCAAAGCTCCTCTGTCTTTAGAATATGAAAACACCAACTTAGGTTCAAAAACTGGTACATCCTCTGCTATGAGCGTGCTTGGTCTGGTTGCCTTGGGCGATGCCAGCGTTGAAGCTGCCGCCAAAAACGGCAAAATCAGAACCGTTAAACACGCTGACTATGACTTCACTAACGTATTCTTCGGCGTATATACCAAAACCAACGTTTATGTTTACGGAGATTAATTAATTGAAAAAACTATCATTAACATTGCTGGTTTTGACAATTTTAAGCGGCTGCGCTTTCACCGAAGCTCCTTTTCAGCCGGCTCCCGGTTTTTTCTATACCAACTACCGCGCTCCGTTAACCACCGAGTTCAAAAATGTTGATATGAACAAAACCTTGGGCGAAGGGCACGACACCTACGTCGGTTATTCCATCATCAGCTTTGGTTTCGGCGATGCCGGCCTTAAAAAAGCCATGGAAGACGCTTCTCTGAAAAAAGTGGCCTATGCCGACTATGAATTCACCCAGGTTTTGGGCGTGTTCAGCAAAACAACCGTCAGAGCCTTTGGTTCCAAAACCAATTAGCTTTAAGTTGTCACAACTAAAAAGAAAACTCCGCTTGAAAAAGCGGAGTTTTCTCTATTATTGTCATCATGAGGCCTTCAGGCCGTGATGATCTCGGCAAATTATCACTTTTTTTTCTTCAGCTTCTCAACTTCTTTTTGCAAAACCTCAACCTTCTTCTTGTTGGTTGCATATTCATTAAACCAATACACCACCAAAATCGGCAGCCAAAAAGGAGAACAAATAAAAGCAATAACAACTCTAATCAAAAGCGGACGCTTCGGCTCAGATTTCTCAGACCACAAATAAAGGCCTATAAAACCCATCACCAAATAAGCAATGCTCACCACATTCATGCTCTACTCCTTCACCAAGCGAATTTTCAACTCCTTCAGTTGAACCTCATCTATTCCCGAAGGCGCGTCAAGCATAGCGTCGCGTCCGGTGTTGTTCTTCGGAAAAGCAATAAAATCGCGAATGCTTTCCTGTCCGCCGAATATTGCGCACCAACGGTCAAAACCGAAAGCTATGCCGCCATGAGGCGGTGCGCCATACTTAAATGCATTGATAATAAAGCCGAACCTTTTTGCAGCATCTTCAGCAGAAAAGCCCAAAACCTCAAACATGCGTTGCTGCAGCTTTGCATCATGAATTCTAATTGAACCGCCGCCGATTTCCGTGCCGTTTATAACAAAGTCATAAGCATTTGCGCAAACTTCCGCCACGGTTTCTTTTTTATCAGAATAAAAATTTTCCAAATCTTCCGGTTTTGGTGAGGTAAACGGATGATGCATCGCATAAAAGCGCTTGGTTTCTTCGTCCCACTCCAAAAGCGGAAAATCATATACCCACAACGGAGCAAAAACCTTATTATCACGCAAACCGAGACGGCTGCCCATCTCCAAGCGCAGTTTTCCCAGAGCGTTTATCGTCTGGTTTTTCTTACCCGCCATAATAAAAATCAAATCACCCGGTTTTGCCCCGTTGTCAGAGGCAATTTTTCGCAGCTCTTCAGGTGTATAAAACTTATCAACGCTAGACTTTATACCATCATTTTTCCACTGAATATATATCAAACCACCTGCTCCAACCTGCGGACGCTTCACCCAGTCCGTAAGCTCATCCAGCTGTTTGCGGCTATATTCCCCGCAGCCTTCAACGCAAATTCCGCCAATATATTCGGCATTGTCAAATATTGAAAAATTTTTGCCTTTAACTCTGTCTGAAAGTTCAAAAATACGCATCCCGAAACGAATATCCGGCTTGTCTGAACCATAATATTTCATTGCGTCATTATAAGACATTCTCGGAAATTCTTTATCAAATTCAATATTAAGCACTTTTTTAAACAAAAACTTTGCCATGCCTTCAAAGGTCTGCAACACATCTTCGCGCTCCACAAAAGCCATCTCGCAGTCAATTTGCGTAAATTCCGGCTGGCGGTCGGCGCGCAAATCTTCATCTCTAAAACAGCGAACAATCTGAAAATAACGGTCATAGCCGCCAACCATCAAAAGCTGCTTAAAGGTCTGCGGGCTCTGCGGCAAAGCATAAAACTCGCCGGCGTTCATGCGTGAGGGAACCACAAAGTCTCTGGCTCCTTCAGGGGTAGATTTAATTAAAAAAGGAGTTTCTATTTCCAAAAAGCCCTGAGCATCCAAATATTTTCTAACCTCTTGCGCCATTTTGTGACGCAATTTTATCGCGCTTTGTAAAGGATTGCGTCGCAAATCAAGATACCTGAACTTGGCGCGCAGTTCTTCGCCGCCGTCGGTTTCATCTTCAATGGTAAAAGGCGGCGTCTCTGAAGGGTTAAGCACCTGCAAATCGCTCACCACAATCTCAATCTCGCCGGTAGGCATCTTGTCGTTTTTACTGCTTCTCTCAACCACTTTTCCCGCAGCCTGCAAAACAAATTCTCTGCCTAATTTTTCCGCAGCAGTTCTTACATCTGCCGCTGCGCTTTCATCAATAACAAGCTGCGTAACGCCGTATCTGTCGCGCAAATCAATAAAGCAAAGGTTGCCCAAATCTCGCTTGCGGTGAATCCAACCGGCAATTTTAACCTCTTTATTGATGTGTTCGGCGCGGAGCTCTCCGCAATTATGTGTCCGATATTTATGCATAACGTCCTCTTGTTAAATTATTTTAAACTCTCATTGCGAGCCCTTTAGGGCGTCGCAATCTCGTCCTTATTCCCTCAGCCTCAAAATTTATACCCCATTCCCTGATAAAAGCAATAAAATTTTAATACAATTGCCCTATAATACCTAAGCCAAACTGGAAGAAAAAAATGAAATTCATACAAAACACCTCAGATTTAGAAAACTTTTGCCTGCATTTAAGCACGGAAGAGTTCATCACCGTAGACCTTGAGTTCCTGCGTGAAAAAACCTATTACGCCGAGCTCTGCCTCATTCAGGTCGCCTCCGTTCACGACGCCGCCATTATCGACCCCATGGCCAAAGACATAGATTTATCAGCATTTTTCACCCTAATGGCCGATAAAAACATTGTCAAAGTTTTCCACTCCTGCCGCCAAGACATAGAGATTTTATACACCCTTTCCGGCTTCATCCCGGAACCGATTTTTGATTCTCAAATTGCCGCCATGGTCTTGGGCTTTGGTGAATCTGTAAGCTATGAAAATCTGGTTGCCAAACTAACCGGCGCCAAATTAGATAAAACCTGCCGCCTCTCCAACTGGAGCAAACGCCCCTTAACCAACGCCCAATTAGAATACGCCATCTCCGATGTCACCCATTTGACTGAAATTTATCAAAAACTCAAACACCTTTTGGCTGAAACCGGCCGTGAAAGCTGGTTAGAGGAAGAAAATGAAGAACTAAAAGACCCTGCCAACTATGTCATTGAGCCAAACACCGCTTGGCAAAGGCTGCGCCACCGCTCGCATAGCCCGGCTTTTTTAACCCTGCTCAGAGAACTGGCTGCCTGGCGTGAAGAACGTGCCAAGCGCAAAAACCTGCCCCGCCAGATGATAATTAAAGATGACAGCCTGTTAGCCATTGCCGCTGCAGCTCCCAATAGCTTAGAAGAAATGCAGGAAACCCGAAACATCCGCCAAGACATTTCCAACGGCAAACTGGCCTTAGAAATTTTGAAAGTAATTGAAAACTTCAGAAATATTCCCAAAAATGAGTATGTTAAGTTGGAAGAGCAAAAAGAAGTAGCGGGCGGCTCTCAAGCCCTGCTTGAGCTGGTAAAAATGCTCTTAAGAATCAAAAGCGTGGAGCTTGGCGTTGTCCCGAGATTAATCGCTGCTGATGAAGACTTAAAAGCCTTCTGCCAATTCCGCGACCAAAACAACCCGATTCTAAAAGGCTGGCGCTACGAAGTCTTCGGTAAACATGCAGAAGATTTGCGAGGCGGAAACTTAAGCATCAGCTTCGACAAAGAAAAAAAACAAATAAAGCTCACAACAATTTAATATAATTGTCATTCCAGAAAAATTTTACAATTTTTCTCTGTCGACCCCAGGGAGCAGAGATAAAAAAATTGTAAAATTTTATCTGGAATCCAGTACCAACCGGCTATATTATTGGTTGGATTGCCGCGCTCCACTCGCAATGACAAAATACACCCAAACCTCCTTCTCTTTCTTTCCTGCCTTAGTGCAGCTTTTTAGATTTTGTTTGCTAACTTCCCCTTTTTCGCCACATTGCGAGACAGCCTCAGCTTTGCGAACATACCAAAGAGAAATTTCATTTTTAGTCTTTAGCTAAAAATGGAATTGATGCACCAAAAAGAAGAACAATATTTGTATGAAAGCAAAGCGCTAGGCATCGAGCCGTGGCAGGACTTTGGGTTCCTTTTGGTCTCAAAAGGAACATAAAACCCTTGCAGGTAAAAGACCAGAAACAAGATTCATTTGAGATTGCCACTCACCACTCTTCACTACAAAATTTCTTCACAGAAACTCTCCTAACTCTTCCTGCTAATAAAATAATCCGCCAGCAGCCTCAAATTTTCAGCTTTGCTTCCAAAATCTGCAATCGCTTCCTTAGCTTCCTCTGTCAACTTGTGTGCCAATTTAGAAGCCTTTTCCACTCCATACAGCCCCACAAAGGTCATCTTGCCTTGGGCGCCGTCTTTGTTTAATGTCTTGCCCACCAGTTCCTGGTCGCCCTCTACGTCCAAAATATCATCGGCAATCTGGAAAGCCTGCCCGGTTTTGCGGGCATATGTCTGCAAAGCTTTAAGCTGCTTTGGCGTTGCGCCGCCCAACACAGCACCGGCCTCAACAGCATACATAATCATCCGCCCGGTCTTCATTTCTTCGATTCTCTTAACCGTATTTTCTTTCTCAGCCACAGGAATGTCATAAGCCGGCGTCAAATCCAGCATCTGCCCGGCCACCATTCCGCCAAAAGCTCCGGCCGCATCTGAAAGCAGCCCTGTCAGTTTGCGGCAGGTTTCCGCATCAACGCTTTTGTCACTTGCCAAAACATAAAACGCATAGGTCAGCAAACCGTCTCCGGCCAAAACCGCCGTCGCCTCGTCAAAACGCTTGTGGCAGGTGGGCTTTCCGCGGCGCAAATCATCGTTGTCCATGCACGGCAAATCATCATGAATCAAAGAATATGTGTGCACCATCTCCAAAGCAGTTGCGGCGTTGACAGACTGCGCAAAAGAAACGCCGAACAGCTTGGCAGTTTCAAAAACCAAAAACGGGCGCAAACGCTTGCCGCCGTTTGACATTGAATAATGCATGGCCTCAATCACCCTTTTCTCAGGCCCCAAAGGCGTCACAAAGAACTTCGGCAATTGCTGGTTAAATCGCTCTGAATATTCTAAAAGAATTTCTCTGATTTTCTCGCTCATTCCGCCTCGCCTTCCATAGGCTTAACGGCAATTGCACCGTCCTTACCCACTTCAATCTTCTCAATTTTAAGGCGCGCCGCCTTCAACCGGTCTTCGCAGGTCTTTTTCAAAACCACGGCTTTTTCATATTGGCTGACTGCATCATCAAGCTTAATATTGCCGTTTTCCAGCTCTCTCACAATGTTTTCCAAAGCGCCGATGGCTTCTTCAAAACTCAAATCTTCTTTTTTGCTCATTTATGTTTCTCCCAGAATATAAGTCATAATAAGCAAAAAAATCTCTCAAAGCAAATCTTTTTATATGCTCTAAATAAGCAAAAATAAATGTTGGGCATTACTCAAGTTTAACCTTTTTATTTAATAATTAAGTCTATATAGTAATTATGTTTATTATAACTTCACAAAAAGAACCAGTTATACTAAATTAGCTAAAGCGCAAATTTAAAAAAGGGGACTATCTATGAAGAATTTGGCAATAGCACGCGGTTCAAACCTTCTAAAAGCTTTGGGTAATAACAACCGTCTGGCAATTGTAACACTATTAAGAGACAAAGAATTAAACGTAACTGAGCTGCAAAGATTAATCGGCTTGGGTCAATCGGCACTTTCACAGCATCTTGCGATTCTGCGAAACACCGACATCGTCAAGACCAGAAGAGTGGCTCAGACCATTTTTTATTCTCTTAACAGCGACAAAGCCATCCAAGTTATTGACCTTGTAAATAAGCTTTACAAGTAAATGCTTAAGCGTCGACAAAAAACTCACCTCTGAAAGAGGTGTTTTTTTTATATCAAAAAAGCCCTCCGCAAAAGCGAAGGGCTTTTTTCCAAGAAACAGAAACTCGATTATTTCTTCAAGCTGTTAATAGTTTCCTGAATAACACCCTCGTCAATAGTGTTCAGTCTCTGACCGTTTAAGATAAGAGCAGGAACGCCGTTGATTTGAACATTTCTTGCCAGTTCTGAGTTTGCTTTCATAATGGCGTCAACATCGGCAGAAGCAACATCTGACTTATATTTTGCCATATCCAAACCAACCTTTTGGGCAATTTCATCAACAATAACTTCGCTCAACTGTCCTTCATAAGTGAGCATGGCATGATACATCGGAGCATATTTGCCTTGCTTGTTGGCGGCAATTGCGGCCTTTGCGGCATACAGCGAGTTCGGAGAAACAAAAGCCAATTCCTTGGTAACAACCTTAAGCTCCGGATTCTTGGCAATCAGACTCTTAATTGCCGGATAAAGTCTGTGGCAATATCCGCAAGAGAAGTCAAAAAATTCAACCAGAACGATTGAACCATCGGGGTTGCCCAAAACTGAAGAATCAGGGTTGTTGTTGATTGCTTCAATATTATCATTAATCAGCTTTTGAGCGTCGGCCTGCATTTTGGCCTGCATATTTTGTTCATATTTTTCCAACGCCTTAACAATCATCTCCGGATTCTCCAAAAGCTTAGCCTCCAAATTTCCGGATTTTTGGGAACTGCAGCATATTACGCACATTCCAATAGCAGCCACGGCCAATACCAAAGCCAAAACTGCAACATACATAGCATTAATTTTTTTCATTTTAATTTCCTTAAAATCTAATTTTCAAAAAACGTTACTAAGGTAAAACAAATAGAGACTATTTACAAGAGCAAAAATAAAATATATTAATAGAGTTGAATCAAAAATAAGGACAAACCATGTTAGGCATCAAGAGCATTTCTCTGTTTTCCAAGACCAAATCGCTGGAAATTAACATCGATATTTTTCATGATAAAATCATAGACAGCGCCATGACTTTCAAAAAAGCCATCCGCACTTACTTGTCTGAAAAAAGAAGCGACGGATATAAAAAGGCCAGCTCCACCATTAAAAAGATTGAACACGATGCCGATTCTCTAAGGCGCGACATTGAAAACAAACTATACACCCAAAACCTGATTCCAGATCTTCGTGCCGATGTCCTGCAGCTGGTTGAAAGCCTTGATAAAATCATTAACAAGTTTGACGAGGTTGTTTACCGCGTATACATTGAAAAGCCCGAAATTCCTGAAGAATATCACCTGAGGCTTTCCGAGCTTTGCGAACAGGTCACCGACTGCGTGGAAAACATGGCCATTGCCTCGCGCTCTTTTTTCCATTCCTTAAGCGCGGTCAGAGACTACGCCCAAAAAGTATATTTTCTGGAGCATGAAACCGACATTTCCAGCGGCAAAATCAAAGAGGCCATTTTCGATTCCTCAATGCATCTGGCCAACAAAATCCAGCTTTGCTCCATCATCGACGCCATTGCCGGCATCGGCGACACGGCAGAAGATTTCATCGACAGTCTGCTCATTTTCACCATTAAAAGAGACATTTAATGGATGCGTCCTTTTTCATATTTCTCTCCAGCGGCTTGTTCTTGGGCTGGTCTTTGGGCGCTAATGATGCCTCCAACATCTTCGGCACCGCCATCGGCGCCAAAATGGTCAAGTTCAGAACCGCCGCTTTCATCTCCTGCATTTTTGTAATCCTCGGCGCCGTATACGCCGGTTCCGGCGGTGCCAAAACTCTGGGCGAACTTGGCAGCATAAACGACCTTCCCGGCGCTTTCATGGTGGCTTTGGCGGCTGCCGTCACGGTTTATTGGATGGCCGAAATCGGCCTGCCGGTTTCCACTTCTCAGGCCATTGTCGGCGGCATTGTCGGCTGGAACATGTATTCTCATAAAGTAACGGAAATCAAGGTTTTAAGTAAAATCGTCAGCACCTGGGTTTTATGCCCGGTTTTGGCGGCAGTCATTGCCGTTGTTTTATATTTTGTTGTCAAACTTATCTTAAAAAACTTCCCGATTCACATATTAAGACTGGACAGCTACACCAGACTGGGCTTAATTTTGGCCGGCGCGTTCGGAGCCTATGCTCTTGGCGCCAACAACATTGCCAATGTAATGGGCGTGTTTGTAAGCTCAAGCCCGATTGCCGCCATAGACCTGCATTTTTTCAAACTAAACAGCACCCAGGTTTTGTTTTTTATCGGCGGCTTGGCCATCAGCCTCGGCATTATCACCTATTCTAAAAAGGTAATAGACACCGTCGGCGAGGGCATCATGCCCATGACCCCGATAACAGCCTGGATTGTGGTTGTGGCGCAGTCGGTTGTGCTGTTTTTGTTTGCCTCCCAGGGCTTAAAAAGCTTTTTAATCGGGCACGGCATTCCGTCGCTGCCGCTGGTTCCGGTTTCCAGCACTCAGGCGGTGATTGGCGCCGTCATGGGCATCGGGTTATTAAGAGGCGGCCGCGGCATCCGCTGGTCGGTTATCGGCAAAATCGCCGTCGGCTGGGTCACCACTCCGGTCATTGCCGGGCTCATTTGTTTCATCTCGCTGTTTTTCCTGCAAAACGTCTTTTCCCAAGTGGTTTATTTACCATAAGAAACCCTCCCTCCCCCTTGACGGGGGCTCGCTAAGATGAAAAAACAACGATTTGTTTTTTCCTTCTGCAAGAGCTTTGTAACATTTTAGCGCGCAAGGGAAGCGAAGCGACCGCGGCAAGCTTAAATGCCAAAGGTTGGGGTGAGGGTGTCAAACCAACCATCCTTATCCACCCAAAAAAGGCTCTTCAACCGAAGAGCCTTTTTCCTCATAATCACTCCTTACCAAGGAGTATCATAGCCAATCCTCGGGTCATTCAGCCTTCCCTTATAATTCGTAGTCTTATCATAATCTTTAGGCTCTCTAAACGCACTGGTGCTCAACTGATTATATTTATCAACATCCCACTCATTGTACGCACCGTCAAGCCTGTCAAAATAACAATACACGGTTGCATAAGCTTCCAAAGTTCTCTGTTTCACCGGAAATATATTCCAGGCAATCGCATTATTAACCGTAACGTCTCCGCCTATGGTTCTAGCTGCAAACCCCGGGTCATAATGGTCAATATATGACTTAAAGGTCAGATATGGATACACAAATCCCATTATCGTATGCCATCCCTCAAACTCTCCGCTGGAATTTTTCCCTGCAAACACCCTCGAGCGCATCCACGTATTTTTCTGTGCATACAGCGGATATTCTGCTGTAATATCAGTAATATCTTCAATGTTTACTTTATGCGGCTTGTCTTGTATTTTAACATCAACTCTATTACCGGAATACGTATATGCCTTACCTGCCTGCGCCATGTCAAAACCGGCCGGCGTAATCGTAATTACAAACGCATATCCCGGAGGGCACAATGGTCCCGGCACAAACCCCAGCCATGGTGAAGTCGCGCAACCTGCATCGTTTTCACCGCACATATCCTGCGTCACTGCGCCGTTAACCGGCTTAAAACTAGATCCGCTCTCCCAGTTTTGCCCGCCGCTATGAATGGTTTCTTTATAAGTATTGTTAACCACATAAATACCCTTGTTAACAAAGTCCGGCAAAATATCAGACAAACGAGCACCGCCGCGCGAGGTCAGTTTAATATCGTGCATAACTGAAGTATAAGCCGGGTTCACCTGATAATCGTCATATTTCTTGGTTCCCATATCCTGCGGAATAGCTGCCGTTTGCAAATCAGTATTGCTCAAAAACCTGTCGGCCTTCACATAAGACCTCGGGTCATCTTTATTCGACCCGGATGCGGAATCAGTCCCAATCTCAATCGTACCCTTACGAATGGTAATCTGCCCGGCATAATTATCATTCGGATTAGGATTCTCAATCACCACTCGTGCCGGATGAGCGTCAGTCTCTGAAGCACTGGCATCTAAAGTAAGAGCATTCTGCTGTGCATATATGGCAGACGTATACCTACCGCTAGAGTTATTAGTCCCACCGGCTATTCTTACCTCATGGCCCTGCGCATATACGCCTGTCGGTTCAGCACTCACAAATCCCGTTGTTCCTTTAACGGCGTCATCATATCTCATAATCGCCCTGTGATTAGATTTTTCCAGCCCTAACTTAGCTTGCCCATCATCGCCCGACAATTTCAAATCATCACTCACCGCCAGCTCAAAATTCTTCGACTTCAAAGTCAGCTTATTCCCGGCGATAATATCTATATTACCCTTATCGATATTAGCTCCTGAACCTCTAACCTCAAGAACGGCATCATCATTTTCAATTTCCAGAGCTTTCTTAAAACTACCGTCAGCCAAAGATGCATCTATTCTAACCCCGTCAACGCCTCTCATTCCCAATACGCTGGTTGAGCCGTCGCTCTGAACAGCAACGAACGAAGGGTCAGAATCTGGTGTAGCAATCCTTGCGAATGGAGCAATAAAGTCGATACTTGAACTTGATAACCCGGTTATATTTCCGCTTTCATCCATCTCTATGGAAGAACCGTCATTACTGGCATTAGTTTTTTCCAGCTTAATATTCCTATCCGCAGCAAGATAAGCCGCACCGGAATTATTAAGCGTCAAATTTGCCTGATCATTCGCCACAGACCCACCATGCAGAAACACCCTCTGTTTATCTATAACTTCAATACCTTGGCCAGTGTTCATTTTTATGGTGCCGCCGTCAGAGCTGCTTGCATCTTCATAATCTCCTCTTGTAATTTGAAGATACCTTGGAGCATAAATAGCCGTAAGAGGCCCGCCTCCTTGATCTTTCATCGTAATATAGCTTGTGTTTGCGCCCACAGCCGGGCCGTTTAATTCCAGCCAGCGGCTATCACTAATTTGCATTGAATTTCCCCAGCCATCACTGGAATTATTCATTTTAATTATGCTCGCATGACCTGCTGACTCCTTTATCACCTTAAAAGAGTTATCTGTGGCTTCCATGTGTACACCCAAACTGCTAGAATCCATATTTCTATAACTCAGCTTATCCTCATTAACCTCAAACTTCTCCCCTGCCGCCAAAATTCTGCCTTTAATATTGGCGCCGCCGCGTTTTAACAGCAGCGCATCATTTTCATTATCGGTTGTCGCCCAGTTTGTACCGTCGGCTTCCACCACCAACTGCTGAATAGCATGAATCGGATTCTTACCCATAAACAGGGTTGTCCTCATAGTATTGTTTTCTTCAATATGAGAGCTGTCTGTTCTATGCAGATATTCGTCGCTGGTGTCGTCGCCGCCCGGCGCTGAAACACCCTGAACCGAAGTGGCAATCAACGCGCCTTTTTTAACATCGTCAACATCCAGTTCGGCATCAATATCATCAATTGCCCAAATGCCCTGCACGCCGGAAGCCTTGTTGTCTTCCATGGCATAACCGCCGTTAGAACCGACCATTGAGGCAATGCGCGAAGCCCTGAGAACCGGGAACTTATCCCCTTCCTTCGGCTCGGCAATAAGAAACGCCGTCAAAACCTTTTTGTTGGCGCCGACGCCTGAATCCACCTTCTTAACCACCATCTTATAGTCTGAAAAAAGCTTGGAGGGCTTAACGTTTCCGGTTCCATCCAAGAAGCCATAAGGCAGATATTCTGAAAGGTGGCAGAGATCAACCCCGACCTCAGCCTCAAACGCATTGGCCGGGGTGGGGTTATGCATGGCCGAATAATCGACCGTGTCGCAATCCGGGTCAATGGCCACTCTGGTCACATTGTTGCCGTCAACAATGTCTGAATAGTTGTCTTTCAAATAATCGTCCATGGCTTTAACAATGCCGCGAATTTCGCCGGCCGAGTTAATATCCTGCAGCTCGGTTGTGCGCTCGGCCGCTTTTTTATAGAGAATAGGCGTTACCAAAGATATAAGCGCCAGCATCGCCAGAGCTTCCACCATCAAACTGCCCGCCTCCGCCAAAAAATTGTCATTGCGAGGAGCATCGCGACGCGGCAATCTCATCAAATTTAAAATCTTCCTAAACATAACCCTTCTCCTTCTCTCCACCTCTCCTTCCCTTAATTTTAAGGGAAGGTCGGGATGGGTTTAATCAAACATTCATCCTTATCACTTATAAAACGGCGTAATGTATATCATGCAATATGGACACGCCTCTCTATCATCCACGCACGTTGCCTTAAAACTTCCCTCTCCGCCGGCACTGACAATATATTCCGGTATCGGCGAGCCTCTTCTGCCAAGCCCGTAAATCGACCACGAAGACCCGATTGCATTGGCCGCTTCATCTGCCGCCAGCTCATTTGCAAACCCGATATCGCTGTCTTTTTTAACCTTCTTATAAATTGCCTTCAGAAGCGCCGCCTTCGGCCTTCCCGTATTAAAATTTCTCCACTTTAAGGGCACGCAGCCGTAGGTTGCCAAATATCTGACCGCCTGCGGGTCATTACAAGGCACGCCCACACTCAAATCCGCACTTTCCTTGTCCATGCAATAAATATAGCTGGTATATTCGTTTGCCGCCGTCTCCGTATATCCGTAAGGCAAATATTGCTCCAAATCGTCAAAATCCAGCACGCCTTCCACATAAGCAATTTCTGTCAGCCCGTTGGTCGGCGGAGTATGGTCAAAAATAAATCTGCTGGCAGCCGTCTGTTGAGACCATATTTTGAAAATAACCGCTTCCGCCATTGGCTCGGTGGTAACTTCGGCAATATCTGCCCTGAAAGCCAGATTAAAACCGGTCAACGCCACAATAAATGTTACCAACACAATCCAAATATACATTTCTTCCTCTTTTCCCTCCCCCCTGATGAGGGAGGCCGGATGGGGGTGAAAACCCATCCTTATACCCTATCTTCAAGCCTATCACAAAAAACCTTCCGCCCAAAGCTCAAAACCGCCGAAATCCCAAAAGTTCACACGATTGTAACAATGGACAAAACCCACAAAAACAACTGTCATTGCGAGGCGGCTTTGCTGCCGCGGCAATCTCATCTGAATCTTTATACCCAAAAATAAATAATTAAACGTTAATGCTCACCCACCGACTACTGACTACCGACTACTGAATTCTTGATAACTTTGTTTTTGTGTTTCCATAAAACAAATTATTTCTGTAAAATATGCAAAGTTAAATGGGGAAAACTTCCTTAATTCCCTCCTTTTCAAGGGAGGGTAGGGAGGGTCAAAGTTAGGGATACACAATGGCCAAAAAGAACATTGAAGAAGAAGACGATGAAATCTCTGCCAAGCCTGCCAAAAAAGGCAAGGATCTTGACAAAGACTTCGGTGCTGAAGACGGCGCCGATGAAAATGCCGCACCTAAAATCAACCGCAAAAAACTGCTGTTAATCTTAGTTCCAGTCCTTATCGTTATCGGCGTGGCTGTCAGCTTTTTCACCATTTACAACAGCAAGCTCAAATCAAATGTTGATAAAAACTACAGCATCGTTGAAAAACCCGGCAAAGATTCCGGCAAAACCTCGTCCCTCATTTTTTATGACCTGCCGGAAATCAGCGTTCACATAACCAGTGCCATCGGCACGCCCAAAACCCTCAAGATGAGAATAAGCCTGGAACTGAGCAAAGTTCAGGATATTCCCGTTATTGAAGGCTTAACCGCCCAAATAAACGACGTCATAATTTCTCACACCATTGACCTGGTTGCTGAAGAATTAAACGATTCTGAAGATTTTTACTGGCTTAAACAAGAACTGCTCTATTGCATTAACCTCGTAACTGACCCCATTGCCGTAACCTCAATCAGTTTCAAAGGTTTTGAGATTGAAACCAAAAAATAAGGATTTAACAACGTGACAGAAGAAGAGAAAAAAACCGCCGCCCAAGATGCCGCTGCAGAACCCCAGGATGAAGGTGTGAAAACCGGGGTCAGAGCCATCTTAAACTCCGCCATGGTTTCTTATGAACGTCTTCCCATGCTCGACATCGTTTTTGACCGCCTCATCAGAATGATGGCAACCTCTTTCAGAAACTTCACCCAAGACAACGTCGAAGTGTCTTTGGAAAGCATTGAATCCATGCGCTTCGGAGAATATGTCGATTCTCTCACTCTGCCCACTCTTTTGGCCGTTTTCAAAGCCGATGAATGGGACAACTTCGGCATTTTGTCCGTCGACAGCTCTTTGGTATATTCCATTGTTGACGTTCTCTTGGGCGGACGCCGCGGCACCGCCGCCATGCGCATTGAGGGCCGCCCCTACACCACCATTGAACTTACCTTGGTCAAAGATATGATAGAACTGCTTCTGGCAGACCTCTCCACCGCCTTTGACCCCATCACCTCCGTCCACTTTTCATATGACCGTTTGGAAACCAACCCCCGTTTTGCCACCATCACCCGTCTTTCCAACGCGGTTATCGTCGCCCGCCTGCGCATAGACATGGAAGACCGCGGCGGCAAAGTAGACCTCATGATTCCATATGCCACCCTTGAGCCCATCCGCGAACTTTTGCTGCAAATGTTCATGGGTGAACGCTACGGCCGCGACACCATCTGGGAAAACCACCTCATTGAAGAGCTCTGGGAAACCGACGTTGAAATCAAAGCCATCTTAAAAGAAAAAATGATCAAACTGCATGATGTGGTCAACTGGCAGAAAGGCTCGTTTTTTGAGCTCGACATGTTCCCTGATGAAGACATCAACCTCATCTGCGGAGACATTCCTCTCTTAAGCGGCTCCATGGGCCGCAAAGGCAGCTCGGTTGTCATCAAGGTTAAAGGAAAGGCTGAAAACAATGGATAACTTTGAGCTTTTCACCAACCTGACCATCATTTTTTTATTGGTTCCCACCATCATTTATGTTTATCGCCTAAACAAAAGCCTCAATGCGCTGCGCGCTTCCCAAAACTCTCTCGGCAAGCTGATAGCCAGCCTAAACGAAGCCACTTTCAAGGCCGAGAACTCCATTCCCAAGCTCAAAAACATCACCGAAAACTCTTCCGAAGGCTTAAAAGAAGTTGTTTCCAGCGCCAAAACCTTAAAAGACGACCTCATGTTCATCAATCAAAGAGCCGACGGCCTGGCTAACCGTCTGGAAGGCATCATCAGCGACACCCGCAGTCTTAAGCCGGCTCCTGGCAGCCCTGCCGCCCCTGCTCCGGCCGATAAAAAAGACACGGTGGCCGATGAACGTGCTCTGGCTGAAATGGAACTATTAAAAGCGTTAAGATCAATCAAGTAAGGTATTTAAATGTTGAAAATTAAAAAAATCAGACTAATCCCCATCTTCATTTTTATTGCCGCCTTAACCTTGTCCGTTAAGGTTCATAATGTTTTTGACGCGGTTAAAAACCAAACCGGCCGGGTCATAACCCTCTCTCAAAGCAAGGCCTATGCCCAAAACGAAACTGAGAAAGAAATTCAGGAGCTTGATAAGGTTTTGGAAACCGCCGATTCCGTCAGCACTGAAGCCCCTGCCGGAGAAACCCCAAAAAAGCCGGATACCTTCACCCAGTCTGAAGTCTTAATTCTGCAGGAACTTGCCGAAAGAAGAGAGGCCCTGGACTTCAGAAGCAAAGAAATTGACCGCAAAGCTGTGCAGCTTAAAGTTGCCGAAGCCGAAATTGATAAAAAGCTCGACCAGCTTGAGGCCTACCGCAATGAGCTTAAATCTCTGGTTCAGGAATATAATGAAAAAGAAAGAGAAAAAATCAACTCCTTAATCAAAGTATATTCCACCATGAAGCCCAAAGACGCCGCTCGCATTTTCAACACATTGGATACCGATATCGTTGTCTCGCTGATTAAAGACATGAAGCCGTCAACTTCTTCCGCCATTTTATCTCAAATGCAGGAAAGCAAAGCCAAAGTCATAACCGATGAACTTATGGGTAACAACTTTTAAATGTTAAAAGCGCTGAACAAAACATCTTTTTATCTTAAAGCCCTAAGGCTGTGCCTTGCGGTGTTTTGTTTGGTTTTCTCCGCCCGTTTTTCAAATGCTCAAACGGCTGAAGCCAAACCTGAAGCCTTAACCATGTCTCCCCATGCCTCCATCGGCAGCATTGCTTTTTCCTGGAACGACCCGGTCAGCATGTCCGCTTTTCTTCGCAACGGCCACTTATGGGTTGTCTTTGACCAAAAACAAAACCTTGACATACCTGCTCTTTCCAAAGATGTTGCAGAGCTTGCCTCAAACCTCATCCAAATTCCTCACTCCAAAGCCACCCTCTTAAGGCTGACCCCAAAACCCGGAGTGAATGTCTCTTTGCGTAAGGAAGGCCTCCTCTGGATTGTAGACCTTTCCCGCCAAAAAATCGACACTTACAGTGCTTTTCTTGACATCTCAATGCAAACCAACAGCGTCAACGAACCATATCTTTTCATCCCCACCGCCTCCAGCGGCAACATTGTGTCTTTTATCGACCCCGATATCGGAGACAGCGTTGTGGTTGCCACCACCAATGAAGTAAACTTGCGCATTCCCTCGTCATATTCTTATCCCGATGTTGAATTTTTAGAAGCTTTGCAAGGCGCGGTCATCATCCCCAATGCCGGAGATTTAGTCTTCAGCCGCGGCAACACCGGCATCACCATAAACTCTGCATCCAGAGGCCTTAACATTTCTCCCAATATCGAGCTTTTAAAAAGAAGAGAAATGCTTTCGCAAACCTCAGACGAAATCAGCACCTTAAGCCGCGAAATTCCCGGCGAGCTTTTGAATCAAAAGTTCTTGGATGTTATCGACAGGCTTAAGCAAAACATTCTGTCCGCCGGCACCCCTGAACAGGAAAACGAGGCAAATTTTGAGCTGGCTCGCTATTATATCGGCAAGGGCCTCGGCGCTGAAGCATTAGCCCAATTAAAAGAGCTTGAAAAAAGAAAATCGCCGATAACAATGATGGAAAAATTTCATGGTCTTAAGGGTGTGGCATACTTTTTAAACCGGCAATATTTTGAAGCCTCCGAAGAGTTTTCTTATGAAGAACTTGCCACCTATAATGAAGCCATTTTCTGGAAAGCCCTTTCCGATTCCGCCTTGGAAGCAAAGCCTGAAAACAACGCCATCATCCAGTCTTTTATCTTTGTAATCAAAGGCTACCCCGACCGCATTAAGGAAAAGGTTGCCGTTGTCGGCGTGGAAGCTGCCTTAAACGCGCTAGATGATATGACCGCCCAAAATTTTATCGATATCTTAAAAAGCACCAACACCAACAACAAAAACCAGCCGCTGATAGACTATTATACTGCGGAAAAGCTCTTCCTTCAGGGATATCCGCGCAACGCCCTGAAAGAATATAAAAAAGCTGCTGCTTCCAAAGACCGCAAATATTCCTCCATGGCCCGTTTCAAAGCCGCCATGCTTGAATACAACATCAACCTGCCTGTTGCGGCCTCCATTGCCGAACTTGAAAAGGTCAGATATGCCTGGGGAGAAAAAAAGTTCAAAATCACTCTGCTGGAAAATCTTTCTGATCTTTATAAATCCAACGGCGACTATTACAACGCTCTTAAATCCATGAACGTTGCCTTAATGCTGACCAGCAACGAAAAAGCGGCTGAAATCAATGAAAAGATGGTTGGTCTTTTTGAAGATATTTACCTCTATAATCAGGCAGACGCCATGTCTCCCTTAAAATCAATTTCCCTGTACCGCGATTTTGAATGGCTGGCCCCGCAAAGTAAAAAATATGCCCAAATTGCCCAAAATCTGGCTGACCGTCTGGTTGCGGTAGACTTGCTTGAACGTGCATCCATGGTTCTCACCAACCAATTAAAGTCCGGCAAGCTTAATCCGGTTGAAAAAGCCCGCATTGGCGCCCGCATGGCCTTAATCGACCTTTTCTTGGGACTAAACAAAGAAGCTCTTGATGTCTTGGATGAAACCGAAAGCAAAAATCTTCCGGAAACCACAACGGCTCACCGCAAAATTATCCGCGCCAAGGCTCTTTCCAACCTCGACCACACCGACGAAGCTCTGGCCTTAATTGAAAATGACTATAGCAAAAACGCCGTCCTCCTGAAATCGGAAATATATTGGACGGCTGAAAGATGGGCAGATGTTGCCGACAACATCAAATATCTGATTGATAAGCCTGAGCCGGGAAAACCTTTGAGCCTTGAGCAGGTAAATTTAATCTTGGACTGGATAACCGCACTCAAAAAATCCGGCCGCGAAACCGTCATTGTCAGAATCAGAAACAAATTTATGCCATATTTTGAGAACACCAAATATCAAAGCACATTCAACATCTTAACCAACAAGCTGGAAAGCGATAAAATTGACATGAATGATATCAACCAATCTATTGATGAGATTAAGTCTTTCAGCCAGTTTTCCAAAATTTATACCGATTCTCTAAAATTTGATAAGAAGATTTAATGGAGTTTAAGCTGACATCAAAGTTTGAACCGGCCGGTGACCAACCCACCGCCATCAAAGAACTTTGCCAAGGCCTCAAAAACGGAGAAAGAAACCAGGTCTTATTAGGCGTTACCGGTTCCGGCAAAACCTTCACCATGGCCAAAGTCATTGAACAAACCGGAAGGCCGGCTCTCATCATGGCTCCCAACAAAATTCTGGCCGCTCAGCTATACTCTGAAATGAAAGAATTTTTCCCAAACAACAATGTGGAATATTTTGTTTCATATTACGACTATTACCAGCCTGAAGCTTATGTGCCAAAAACCGACACCTATATTGAAAAAGATTCGGCCATCAACGAGCAAATCGACCGCATGCGTCACGGCGCCACCCGTAATGTTCTTGAGGCCAAAGACGTCATCATCGTTGCCTCGGTTTCCTGCATTTATGGTTTGGGCAGCATGGAATCATATTCCTCCATGGCTTTTGGCATCAAAAAAGGCCAGGAAATTGACATTAAAGAGGTTTATAAAAACCTTGCCCAGCTGCAATATGAAAGAAACCAGCAAAACTTTGTCCGCGGCACCTTCCGCGTGCAGGGCGACACTTTGGATATTTTTCCGGTTCACTACGAAGACCGCGCTTGGCGCATTTCTTTCTTTGGTGATGAGATAGACGACATTTATGAGTTCGACAGCCTCACCGGCAAAAAAACCGCCGATTTAACAGAGATAATGGTTTATCCGGCCAACCACTACGTTACACCGCGCCCGGCACTTTCTCAAGCCATGGTCAGCATCAAAAAAGAACTCAAAGAGCGCTTGGAAGAGTTTAAAAAAGAAAATAAACTGCTTGAGGCGCAAAGGCTTGAACAGCGCACCAAGTTCGACCTGGAAATGCTGGAAACCGCCGGCCACTGCAAAGGCATTGAAAATTATTCGCGCTTTTTAACCGGCCGCGCCCCCGGCGAGCCGCCGCCCACATTGTTTGAATATCTTCCCAAAAACGCCATTGTTTTTGTAGATGAAAGCCACATCTCCATCCCCCAAATCGGCGCCATGTATAAGGGCGACCGCAACCGCAAAACCACCTTGTCTGATTATGGTTTTCGCCTGCCCTCCTGCACAGACAACCGCCCCTTAAAGTTTGAGGAATGGAATAAAATGCGCGGCCAAAGCATTTTTGTTTCCGCCACCCCCGGAGATTGGGAATTAGAGCAAAGTCACGGCGTTTTTGCCGAACAAGTCATCCGCCCCACCGGCCTTGCCGACCCGGTCTGCATCATCCGCTCTGCCGGCGACCAGGTAGATAATCTGATGCACGAATGCCGCCAGGTAGTAGCCAAAGGCAAACGCGTTTTGGTCACCACTCTCACCAAAAAAATGGCCGAGGATTTAACCGAATACTTAAACGACAACGGCATTAAAGTGCGTTATATGCACTCCGATATTGAAACTCTGGAAAGAATAGAAATCATCCGCGATTTGCGCCTTGGCGTGTTTGACGTTCTGGTCGGCATCAACCTCCTGCGTGAGGGCTTGGACATTCCCGAATGCTCGCTGGTTGCCATTTTAGACGCAGACAAAGAAGGCTTTTTGCGCTCCACCCGGTCATTAGTCCAAACCATAGGCCGCGCCGCCCGCAACGTTGAGGGCAGGGTAATCTTATACGCCGACAAAATCACCAAATCCTTACAGGAAGCCTTAGATGAAACGAGCCGCCGCCGCGAAAAACAGCTGAAATTTAACGCAGAGCACGGCATCACCCCAAAAACCATCGAAAAAAGCATTTCCTCAACCCTGCGTGATATGTCTGAAATGGACTTTGAAAAAATCGACAACCCCGAAGAGGTCAAAAACGTAGAAAAGAAAATCAAAGAACTAACCAAAAAAATGAAACAATCCGCCACCGACCTCGAATTCGAACAAGCCATGATCTACAGAGAAGAAATCAAAAAACTAGAACTATTAGCCTTGAAGAATTTATAATGGAAAAGCTAATAAAATATGATGAATCTTTTACCCAAAACGACTTTCAAGGAGAAGTTGACAAAGAGCCCATTTTCGAGTTTATAGATAAAAAAAGCAAAGTCATATTCTCTGCTCCACACTCAGTAAGAACATTTACATCAAAAAGCACAAAAGCATCTGATTTGTTCACCGGCGCTATTGTAATGAGCATGCAAAAATATTCTAAAATAATTAGAAAGAAATACACCCCATTCAAATCCACTATTAGTAAATTTGTTCAAACCCTCAGCCTTCCGGAAGATGTTTATTTTCTAGACATTCATGGCATGAAACAAGATGTTCCCTTTGAACTGGCTGTCGGTACGGGCATTTTACCACCAAGCGATTATAAAAAAGAAATAGAAATAATTAAAAATCTTTGTGAAAAATATCAAATATCCCATATTTTAAACCATCCTGATTATCATGCAAGCTTTGGTTTTACTCCAAAAATGCAAGAAAAAGGCTTTAAAAACATCTTGCAACTAGAATTACGTAGAGATATGAGAGATTTTTATAAATATGAAAAAAATGTCCTTACCCGCACCCTTCCATTTTTACAAGATTTAGCTGAAAATATAGATTCCTTATAAACCAACCATCTGCCTAAATTTCGCCTTAAGCCGCAGCTTTTTAGATTTTGTATGCTTGTTTTGTTTCCCTTCCCCTCTTAAAACCGCCTTTGTGCAGATTTTTAGTTTTGTATGCGCAAGCTTTGTGTCTCTGCTCGAACGAAGCTTGACGTAGTGAGAGAACAAAGCGAGCAAATACAAAATATTAAAATCAAACGCAGGCGAGACTTTTGGTTCCTTTTGGTCTCAAAAGGAACATAAAAAATTTGCAGGTAAAACGCCAGAAAAGAGATTCGGCCGGGATTGCCACGTCGCGTTGCTCCTCGCAATGACGTATTAGAGAGATTGCCACGCTTCCTACTCCGCCCTCGGGCTACGTCGGACAAGCCACTCGCAATGACGTTTTAAAACACTCATTCCCGATGATACGGATGCTTCCCAATAATCGTCTGCAACCGATAAATTTGCTCCACCAAAACCACCCTCATCAACATATGCGGCAGCGTAAGTTTCCCAAAAGACAACACCAAATCTGCCCTTTTGCGTGTTTCCTCAACATGCCCATCAGCCCCGCCGATTAAAAAGCAAACCTCCGAACAACCCATATTTTGCCACGATTCAACCCTGGTCGCCAGCTCCGTCGATTTCAAATTCTCGCCGCGCTCGTCCAAAACCACCACTTTGGCACCGTTTGGAATAGAACCGAGCAAAAACTTGGCCTCCTCAGCCTGAGTCGCATTATCTTTTTCTTTGAGTGCCAAATCCCAAGACAACCTCTTGGCATATTCCTCAATCAACGCCGCCTCCGGTGAGCTCTTTTTAAGTTTACCTATTGCTACTATACTAACTTTCATGCTATGCTTCCTATTCTCCCTCGCCCCTTGCGGGAGAGGGTTGGGGTGAGGGGTTTTAACATACAATATCAAACCGAGGTAAAAAAATGGATAATATTTCAAGCATTGCCGAACTCTTAGCTGTCAGTTGGACCACCATCAGCCGCTTGCTCAGTTTCATCAACATCAGACAAGAAGGTTTTGCCATCATCAAAAAGCGCTGGGGCAGACCGGTTAAAGTATATGATTTGAAAGAACACTGGTGCTGGAAATGGCCGATTGCTGAAACATTTGATGAGGTAGACATCAGGAAACAGGTCATCTACAGCAACGCCCACTCGGTCAAAAGCAACCCCAACGGCGTTCGCCAGTTGGTGCCAAGCAACACCACCATCGACGCCCAGTGTGAGTTTCGCATCATCAACCCCAATATCATTTATAAGGTTTCAGACGACATTGTGCGCACCGAAAACAACTTCAACACCATTGAAAGTTTTGTCGACAACACCATGCACCAAATTCTTTCCAAAATGCTCGCCAAAGGCAAAAAACTTGATGTTTTAAACATCCAAGATGAGGTTAACCAAGAGCTTGATAAATATAACGAAGGCCGCCCGCGCGGTTTTTGGAAAGACTTTGATTTTGACGTCCACAACGGCGTTTTAATCGAAAAAATCGCCATCATCGCTTTTGACAACAATATATCCTTGCGCAAAACCGAATAATTTGCTAGGCTCCGCCCATAAGTCAAAATTATTAACTAAAACCATTATTATATGAACCTGTTTAACACCGCCGCTCGTCGCCAAAGAAAGCGTGCCAAAAAAATCAGAGAACACAAAGAGGAAAATTTTAGAATGTCCAGGCTTCCGGCTTCTCGAATTAAACCTCAATTGCTGGAAATCGGCTCCTGCCCAAAACCGCGACCAGAAAAAGACCTCCAAAGCATCTTAGAAACTTTCAAAGATTATATGGCCGAAGAGCTAAATTATCCCTTTGAAACTTTTCCGCAAAGGTGCGCCGTCAAGGCCAAACATAGCCGTCACAATCAATATGAAGGCTGCTATTATTTTTACAGCCGCACCAGCGGTTGGTATCTTTTAGAACCCTCAAGCCGCAAAATCTACTTCTGCGACAGCCGCATGTTCAACATCATGATTATTCATTAAAACAAAAAAGCTCTGCCTAGACAGAGCTTTTTTACGTAAGGTAAAAATAACAAAGAGCGAATAGCAATGTAAATACTTTCATACATCGTCCATCGATGTAAGATGTAAAAAACAATCTATTTAATATCCCCTGCGAATTTCAGCTTATCAACTACGCTTTCTAATTCCATGGCCTTATTCTCAAGCTCCCATTTAATCTGCAAATTAACAAAATGCCCGTTTTCCAAACCAAAAACCTTGGCCAGCCGAATATCCGTATCCGGCGTAACCTTACGCTTGCCTTTTAATATCTCATAAACTCGAATTGAATTAACCTTCATAAACAAAGACAACTCATTCGGATTCATCCCATATTTGCGGCAATATTTATATATCTCACCAACCGCCGGATTTTGCCTCACATCCATTTTCATATCAATTTTTCCTTATAACCAAATGCTACACACATTATGTATTACGCTCTTCAAACTGACCCATATACACCGGGCATCGACCGTCGATGTACGATGTATAATTTAATGCCATTTTTAACAAATGGCAAGGTAATTTACATATGGCAAAATAATCCACATAAAGAGCTGTTGTTCTACAAATAAAGCGCACATAATCAACGCCACAAAAAAGCTCTGCCTCAGCAGAGCTTTTTTAACATCATTCCAACACTGACCCCTGACCGCCGCCCCTATCCGCTAACCACTAAAAAAACTTCCGCCACTCTTCACCCTTCACCAAAAAAGCCTTCTTTCGAAGGCTTTTTCTCTATTTCTTAATCGGAAACACCTCAACCTGGCCTTCGCCGATATCCTTGGTCTGAGTTCCGGTAGCTTTAGTCTTTGCCCCCTTCATGGTGGTCGCATGCTCCGTATCTGCCTTCTTAGCCCTAGTCTCGTCCTGCAACAATGACGGATCTAGCGGATAAGCATTTTTCGGCAGCCTGATTAACATATAACCGGTTCCGCCGCCATAAGCCGGACCTGAAGTGCCTATAGAATAAAATCCGCCGATAAAACCATAATCCAAATCAATATAATCAACCACAAACAAGGTCTTAACCGTCGATTTGCCGATTGTGGTCATTTTGCAGCTATAGCCGGCATCCTCAACAATAATATTGTTCACATCCTTAATAAACATCAAAGTCTTCGAAGGCAGACACTCCGGGCTCTGGCCGTTATAAGTCACATTATAATTCAAAAGCAGGTTTAAGGCCGATTTGCCCTTTTCCACCGAAATATCTGTAATTTTAACAGAGTCTATATACATATAAGCCGGAGTAACCCCAACCTTAATCGGCATGGTAATATAGTTCTCGGTGCAAGTATGGGTGGCATAATCCGCCTCGCAGACCAGAGCGGTTTTGTGGTTGTTGTTGCTCAGCAAATGCTGCATGCTGTTATAAATATATTCCTTGGACATTGACAAATGCGCCGGCGCACATTGTTTTTCCCGGCAGACAACAATCTTTCTGGTCGGCTTAATGCGGGCGTTTTGCACCTCCACATTGCTGATAACCTGAGGCTCATCAGCGGTGGAAACGGCTTCTTCTTTGCGGAAGAAACCACAGGCAGATATGGCGCAAACCAAAAGGAGGACAGCAAATTTTTTAAGCACGATAAACCTCTAAATTGTTCTTTAAATTTGCCTTATTATAGGATAAAGAATATTAAAGGTTAAATATTTTTTTAGAGTTGTTAAATGAGATTGTTCATTTTCTTGTTTTTTTGCCTGATTTTGGCAAATTCCGCCCTCGCCTACCACAAAGTGGTCGACGGCGACAGTTTGGAAGTTGACGGCAAAAGAGTGCGCCTGCAGGGCATTGACGCCCCGGAATATAAGCAAATGTGCTTCGACAAAGATCAAAAATCTTATGACTGCGGCGCCAAAGCCACTGAAGAATTAAAAAAAATAATCGGCAAAAATCCGCTGAAGTGCAATTTTTTGGGGCACGACACCTATAAGCGAAAGCTGGCCATTTGCTACGTTAACGATTTGAATATCAACAAAAAAATGGTTGAAGACGGTTGGGCTCTCTCATATGACTTCAAAACCGAGGGTTTTCCCGATGAAGAAAACCAAGCCCGGCTTGGCAAAAAAGGCCTTTGGCAGGGAAAATTCATGCGCCCCGAGATTTATCGCCGTTTGAAGCCAAAATAATTGCAGATTCCTATTGACAGCTTAAAAACTTTATGTATATTGCACTCAGCAATTTTTAAAAAGTAGGTGAATTGAAATGTACGCAGTAATTAAAACAGGCGGAAAACAATACAAAGTTAACACCGGCGATCTTATCAAAATTGAAAAGATTGAAGGTGAAGAAGGCAAAAACGTGGTTTTTGACCAGGTTTTGGCTTTGGGTGAAACTGTCGGCACTCCTTTAGTTAAAGGTGCTTCGGTTAAAGCCGCCATTGTTAAACAGGCCAAAGACGACAAGATTATTGTTTTCAAAAAGAAAAGAAGACAAAACTACCGCCGCAAGAACGGCCACAGACAGCAAATCACTATGGTTAAGATTTTGGACATTGCCGCCAAAAAAGAAACCAAAGCCGCTGAAGTTAAAGAATAAGGTTTAGGAGAGAAAGTTATGGCACATAAGAAGTCAGGCGGAAGCTCATCAAACGGACGCGACAGTGAAGGTCGTCGTTTGGGCTTGAAAAAAGCCGGTGGACAAGCCGTTATACCGGGAAACATCATCATCCGCCAGCGTGGTACCAAATATCACCCCGGAGAAAATGTGGGAATGGGTGTTGACCACACCATTTTTGCAACCGCTGAAGGTAAAGTTGAGTTTTCTAAGAAAGCCGGCAACAAAACCGTAGTTTCAGTAGTTACTGAATAAATCTATATTTTAGATTAAAAAACACTTTAGATTTGGGGCTCTAAGCCCCTTTTCTTTACCAGATTCATTGTCTAAACCGAATTTTAGAGAGATGAATGGAAGTGAGCACACGGAGCACAGAAGCGGAGTGTACACAATTAGTACATGAGCATTCGAGCACCGGAGCAAACGACAGGCGCTCTATAAAATTCGGTAACGAGGTATTAATGAAGTTTTTAGACCAAGCCAAAATATATATCCAATCCGGAGACGGCGGCGCAGGCTGCGTCTCTTTCCGTCGTGAAAAATATATTGAGTTTGGCGGCCCCAACGGCGGTGACGGCGGCAAAGGCGGCAATGTCTGGGTCAAAGCCGTGCCCAACCTCAATACGCTGATAGACTTTCGTTACAAACAGCACTTCAAAGCCCCCAAAGGCATGCACGGCATGGGTTCAGACAAAGCCGGCCCCAAAGGTGAAGATGTTATAATCTCCGTCCCGATCGGCACTGAAATTTTGGCTGAAGACGGCGAAACCCTTATTGTCGACATGGTTGAACCCGGTCAAACCTTTTTGCTGGCCAAAGGCGGAGACGGCGGCCGCGGCAACGCGCAGTTCAAATCCTCCACCAACCAGGCTCCGCGCTACGCCGAACCCGGCTGGCCCGGAGAAGAAAAATGGGTTTGGCTCAAACTAAAGGTAATTGCCGATGTCGGCTTAATCGGCCTGCCCAACGCCGGAAAATCCACCCTTCTGTCATCTTTAACCAAAGCCCGACCCAAGATTGCCGATTATCCTTTCACCACTCTGCACCCCAACCTCGGTGTTGCCTGGATCGATGAGACCGAAATTGTTTTGGCCGATATTCCGGGCTTAATTGAAGGCGCGTCTGAAGGCGTGGGTTTGGGAGATAAGTTCTTAAAACACGTTGAGCGCTGCTTTGCCTTCATGCACTTGATAGACATTACTTCTGAAAACGTGGTTAAGGACTATAAAACCATTAGAAAAGAGCTTGGCCTTTATAACCAAAAACTGCTTGATAAGCCTGAAATTGTGGTTTTGAACAAGGCTGATGCGATTGATGAGAAAGAAGCCAAGAAAATTGCCAAAAAGCTTGAAAAAGCCGCCGGCAAAAAAATATTTGTAATATCAAGCATTGCAAAAATCGGAATTTTTGATTGTCTGCGCGAAGTTAATCAGTATATAATCAGAGACAGAAAACCAAAGAACGAAGACAAAAAGATTGAAGAAACAACCGGTGCGTGGTCGCCGTTAAATTAGGAGAGAGCTTTGGGAAAAGCATTGAAGAAAAAAGAAATTACGCCTGAAGAGCGCATTTTGGAAATTATTGAAGAAACCCTGGATAAAGGCAAAGCCGAAGACATTGTTACCATAGATTTGGCCGGCAAAACCTCCATCGCCAACCAAATGGTTGTAGCCAGCGGAACCTCCAACCGCCACGTGGCCGCTTTGGCTGACCAGGTGTTCATGGCCTTAAAAAAAGAAGGCTTCAAATCAACCGTGGAAGGCGCCGAAAAAGCCGACTGGATATTAATTGACGCCTTCGACGTCATCGTCCACCTCTTCCGCCCTGAAGTAAGACAATTCTACGCCTTAGAAAAAATGTGGAACATGAAACCGGGCAAATAGCCTTTGCCACAACAAAAACAACCCCCATTCCTCTGTAATGTCATTTCGAGCTTGTCGAGAAATCCAGAAAAACAAAACAGCAAACTTGTTTAACCTGGATTCTCGGGTCAAGCCCGAGAATGACATTGATATTTGTCTCAATAAAACTCCACCTTCACTTTCTTTTTCATAAACCGCGCCAAATTAAAAACTGCATCCCAATCTTTATGGTTGCCCAGCTCCAAGGCATATAACTGCGCCTGCTTAATGTTCAAGGTTTTTGAAAGTTCCTCAATTGAAAGCCCGCTCTCAATCCTAAGCTTCTTAATTTCCTGCGCAAAGCGATATTTAAACTCATGAATATAGTAATTCTTAGACATATGATAAAACTCCCATGTTTTGTAAATCTTCCATCCTCGTCATCCTGACCCCCTAGAGCGTAGCGAAGGGGAAGGATCCATGGATTCTTCGTTGCACTCAGAATGACGACATGGAATTATCTTTAGTTAAAACAAAACCACCTTTGAAAAAAATCAAAGGTGGGGAGTTCGAAACTGCAGTTATACAGTCCGGAGTATTTGTCATAGACTTATTTCCCCGGCTCCCCATTAAAGGGGCGGATACATAACTGGGAGCTTCGACACTCCATCGGCAAGCCTTCCCGCCGACAGAAAGATACTAACCCAAAAACATAAAATTGCAAATACAATTATTTGAGCATAAAAAAATTACGCACTATCGATAGTGAGTAATAAAAGCTCAAACATCACAAACTCAAAACTTCTCTCTCATACATCGCCCATCGATGCACGATGTATAACATCAATCCACCCACCGACTACTGACTCCTGACTACCGACTACTGACTACTGACTACCGACTACCGACTACCGACTACCGACTACCGACTACTGACTACCGACTACTGACTACCGACTACCGACTACTGACTACTGACTACTGACTACTGACTACTGACTACTGACTACCGACTACTGACTACCGACTACTGACTACTGACTACCGAAAAAATCCCCTCCGAAGAGGGGATTTTTTCACGGGAACCACTTAACAAACTTGTGCAATACTTCGTAGTTCTTCCTACAAGGGAATAGAAATGAGTACCCTCAAGCCTCCCATCTCGCTCTCGCCAAGTTCAATTTTGCCGCCGTGCGAAGTCACCACATCTTTGGCAATTGAAAGGCCTAAACCCACTCCTCCGGTCTCTTTGTTGCGAGACGATTCCAAACGATAAAAGGCCTTAAACACCTCTTCCCGCTTGTCCTTAGGAATGCCGGGACCGTCGTCTTCCACCGCAATTTCCAGCTTATTATTATTGCTCTCCAGCTTAACCGCAATGTTGCTGCCATAATCAAACGCATTAGAAATCACGTTAGTCAAAGCGCGCTTCATCGCCTGTTCGCGGCCTTGAATAGCGCTCACGTCATCGTTGGTAGCATATCTTATTAAGGCCGGCTTATTGCGAAACTTGGTAATAATGCTGAGTAGCATTTCATTAACATCAAAGAAAACCGACTTTTCTCCGCACTCTCCGCTCACAAAAGACAAATAACCGTCGAGCATCTTTTCCATCTCGGAAATATCTGAGAGAAACTCGGCCTTATCCTTGTTGTCTTTCAAAAGCTCAACCTGCAGCTTCATTCTGGTCAAAGGCGTGCGCAAATCATGCGAAACCCCTGCCAGCATCTGCGTACGTTCCGAAATTTGCTTTTGAATGCGTTCTTTCATCTTAATAAAAGCAATTGCGGCCTTTCTAACCTCTGAAGAGCCATACGGCTTAAAGTTCTTATTATCAATTCCGCGGCCGAACTCTTCCGCCACTTGCGCCAGCTCGGCAATCGAACGAACCTGAATGCGCAAAAACAACACCGCCACCAAAAACAAAAGAACCGATGTTCCCACCATCCAAGCCATAAACCCGAACAAAGAGGTGGAAAAAATGTTTTTGGTTGAAGTTGTAAACTTAAACAAAGAGGTCTTGGTGTCCACAAACACCACCAAATCTTTTTGGTCTTCATCAATAAAAACCGTGGTTACCGCATCCGGAAATTCCTTAACCAAAGCCTTTTCCAAAAAGTTGGTAATCATCTTGTTTCGCTTGCTTACCTCAGCCATCGCCGGCACTTTTTTGGCTCCTTCAAAACGCTCCACCTTAATCTCAAAAGTCTTGTCGGCAACATTAACAATTCTGGTGATTTCCTGTCCCTTCTTATCGCCTATGGTGTCAATAATAAAAGAAATCTGCGAGCTTAAATTATCGGAAAGCTTGCGGCCGACCTTGCCCCAGCTTCCTTCAAAAAACGCCACAATTGAAACAATCTGCACCACAATCAACGGAACAAATATCAACATCATTGTCCTGAAAAACAAAGTCTTAGGCAAAAGCTTAAGCTTCAAATACCTCAGCATTTTTTCTATTTTGTTTGGAAATCTAAGTTTCATCCATTAGTCCTTTCATATAGTTAATTCTAGTAAAGTTGGTGCACTTATTGTGAAGAATTTTTGTTTTTAGATTTGATTTTTTTCTGCACTGTAGCCAACCTACAGAAAGAAAAAAATCAAAAAATAAAAACAAAAAAACGAGCAAATAATATGCCAACTTCACTAGAATTGACTATACCTCAACCAAAAGCATATATCCCTTACCCCGCACCGTTTGCAGAAACCTGGGATTTTTAGAATCTTTTTCAATTTTTTTGCGCAGACGCGTAATCTGCACATCAATCGAGCGCGGACTTTGCCCATTGCCCAAAATCTCGGCCAGTTGCTCTCTTGAAAACACCTTGCCTATTTTTTTGCCCAAAACATTAAGCAAAGCCTGCTCAACCGGAGTAATATGTATAACTTTGCCGTTAATATCTTTCAACTCTTTTTTATCCAGTTCATAAAAACTGCCGCCGAAACCAAGGCGGTTAAGCGCTTTTTCCTCTTCTTTCGGGGCGCGCTTCAAAATGCTCTGAATGCGCAAAACCAACTCTTTGGGTTCAAACGGTTTGGGCATATAATCATCAGCACCAATCTCAAGCCCCTTAATCCGGTCGGCCACTTCGCCCATTGCGGTCAGCATAATCACCGGCAAATCATGTGTTTTACGAAAAGTGTTCAAAAACTGCAAGCCCGATTCTCCGGGCATCATAATATCCACAATCAAAATATCAAAAACATATGCCTTAAGCATTTCTCTGGCATCCGCCGCCGATTTTGCCGCCGACACCAAAAAACCGCTGTCCTGCAAAAACCTCTGCAGCAGCGAACGCAGACGCGTATCATCATCAACCACCAGAATATGTTTTTTTTCTCTGCTCATTTACTTTGCTTTTTTAGAAACCTTGGCCGCTTTCTTTTCCAGACTTTTCACATAATCGACGCTTTTTTGAAAATATCCGTATCCGGTGGTAAAAGTAAGCACTCCGGCCGCCCATAACAAAATTTCTCCCAAAGGCTTCAGTTCGCCGATAAAATCTTGCAAAATAAGCCCCAAAGCCACCATCTGAAAGCCGGTTTTCCACTTTGCCAGCCGCGTCACCGGCATGCCGATTCTCACTTCTGCCAAAAACTCTCGAAGTCCGGAAACCAAAACCTCTCGGCATAAGATAATAATCACCGGAACATAACTGACCGGGTGCACCATTTTGTTGCAGAGAATAATCATTAGTGCCGCCACCACCAAAAGCTTATCGGCAATCGGGTCCAGCAAACGGCCGAAAACCGACGTTTCGCCGCGGGAACGGGCTAAATATCCGTCAAAATAATCGGTTACTGCGGCAAAAATATATAAAACCGCCACCAAATCAACCCACCAGCGGCTGTGAATATATACCGATAAAAACATAATCGGAATGACCGCAATTCTTGAAATTGTAAGTATATTCGGCAGATTATACACGTTCTCAAATCCTTCTAAAATTGAACTATGTCTCATCTTAAATCAGATTTTTCAACTATGGAAGTAATTATAAATCTTTTCCGCAGTTTTCTTAGATATTCCGCTGACTTTTTGCAAATCCTTAATACCGGCATCGGCCACCTCGTCAGCTGAGCCGAAATAGTTTAACAAATCGCGCTTGCGACCGGCGCCAACTCCCTCCACCTCATCCAAACGAGATTTAAAAATAGACTTTGCCCTTTTTTTGCGGTGGCTTGAAATGGCAAAACGGTGCGCCTCATCGCGCAAATTCTGCACATAAAACGCCACTGTTGAGGCAAACGGCAAAGAAAAATCGGCTCTTTTCTCAATATGATACGTCTCTTTTCCGGCGTTCCTGAACTCGCCCTTAGACATTGCAATAAACACAATATCTTCAAGTTCAAAGCTTTTCAAAGCAGACAACACTGCATTAAGTTGGTTTCTGCCGCCGTCAATCAAAACCACGTCGGGCTTGTTTTCATCCGTAAGTTTAGCAAAGCGGCGGCTCATCACCTCTTTCATCATTGCCAAATCATCTCCGCCCTTGCTTTCCACATTAAACAGCCGATATTGTTTTTTATTAAACCCGTCCTTATCCGCCACAACCATCGCCCCAACTGCATATGCGCCCTGAATATGCGAGTTGTCATAAACCTCAATGCGGTTCGGCACCTTTTCCAAACCAAAAGCCTCTTTGAAAGCAAGCATATTGTTTTCCATAGAAAGCGCCTGCGCTGCCCGCTGCGCCAAAGCTTCCATGGCGTTGTTGTGCGCATATTTAACCAGCTTTTCTTTTTTGCCGCCTTTTGCAAAAACAATTTTAGTTTGCAAAGCCTCGCTCAAAAAATCGGCATTATTAATCGGCTCTGAAATAATCACCTCAGAAGGCACCATATGTTCTGCATAAAAACTGCTCAAAAACGCTTCCATAACCTCGGCATCGGTCGTCTCCTCGGTCTGTTTGGGAAAGAAGGTCAAATTGCCGCAGTTTTGCTCCGCCCTAATGAAAAACACCGCCACGCAGACCATGTGGTTTTTCCGATACATCGCCATCACATCGGCCGATTTAATGTTCTCATATTCCAGTTTTCCGCCTCGGGCAATGCTGCTGAGTGCGCGGATTCTGTCGCGCAGAACCAAAGCCGTTTCATAGTCCTCATTGGCGCTTGCCTCGTTCATCTCCACTGAAAGTTTTTCCTGAATCTTGGCGCTTTTACCGTCCAAAAACTTAACCGCCTCGTCCACCAGTTTTTTATAATCTTCCTTAGAAATTTTGCCCACGCAAGGCGCCGAACACCGCTTAATCTGATACATTAAACAAGGCCTTGAGCGGTTTTTAAACACATCATCGCGGCAGGACCGCAGCAAAAACGCCTTTTGCAAAATATCCAAAACGCTGTTAACCGCGCCGGCATTGGCAAACGGCCCAAAATATTTGTTTTTTTCGCTCTTTTTGCCGCGGTGCTTGCTGAGCTTGGGAAAATCCGAATGCATATCAATCATAATATGCGGAAAAGTTTTGTCGTCTTTTAAGAGAATATTATATTTGGGCTCCAGTTTCTTAATCAGCTCGTTTTCCAAGATTAAGGCCTTAGACTCGTTTTCCACCACAATAAATTCCATTGAGACGGTTTCAAAAACCATTCTCTGCAGGCGCATCGGCAGCTTTTCAAGGTGCGTATAAGCAACAATCCTTTTCTTAATGTCTTTGGCTTTGCCCACATAAAGCACCTTGCCGGTTTTATCGAGCATGCGGTAAACCCCCGGCTGCTGTGGAGCCGTCTTTGCTTTTTGAATTATTACCTGAACGCCACCGATCATTAAACTTCAATTAACCTTTATGTGTTATGTTTCTAGAATAAGAAGACTTATCAAGTATTGATTTTAACGAGCGCACGCCTTAAACCGCATGCCTCTTTAAAGTCAATTTTTTATGCCTGTATTATAGGTTGAGGAGTGTAGACATGTCAACAGAGTTAGGAGCCATCAGTTCATATGCTTTGGCCATGCAAACCGTAAAAATCGCCGCCGTAAAAAATTCTGCCGAAATGCAGCAAATGGTGGTTGATATGCTCTTGGAAAACACCGACAACATGAAAGTTGCCGCCTCCGAAACCCACGGCCAAAACGTAGATAAGTCTGTTTAAAAATCTATCAAAAACTGACTACCGACCACCGACTACTTTTCCCCCTTGACTCCTCTGCATTTAAATAGTAGTTTCACACTCACTTAAAAACTATTATTTCTATTACTTTAAATTTTCCATAATTTTTATATATAACCGCGGGTATAGCTCAGATGTCTGATAAATAACTCTTTTGCTTATTCCAAAACCTTTACATGCCAAGAGTTCAGGTTTCAAAGCAGAAAAAGACAGGTAGAGCGCTTGTTTGCTAACAAGAGGTCATTGGTTCAAATCCATTTACCCGCTCAAAGTCAATTTTTGACTTTCAGATGCATGTAGTTCAATCGGAAGAACAACAGTGTTCAAGGGACTGGAGATGCAGGTTCAAATCCTGCCATGCGTACAACGCGCACTGCGGATTAGCGCGTTAAAGGTTACTTTACCACCGAAAACCTCAAGAAAGGGCATCTTGAGGTTTTCTTTTTTTAAACCAAACCATCTTCCCCCCCCTCTCCCCTTGCGGGAGAGGGATGGGGTGAGGGGTTCAAACCAACCATCCTTATCCCCCCCTTTCTCCTCTTTCTCTCTTTCCTTCCTCTTTCCTGCCTTTTTTGCAATACTTTTTGGGCAAGCAAAAAGTAACAAAAACCCCATGCAGGTAATAGATTTGAAGAAAAATAAAGCTGAGATTGCCACGTCGCGACGCTCCTCGCAATGACGTTTTTTGGGATTTAAAAGAAATTACCGCTAACTCAATCCAGTTACATAAACAACATTGCAATAAACGCCACCGCCAACGCATTTGAAATACCAAGCCTAATTGAATCCAAAACAAGGTTTTGCCCCATTTCGCCCAAATCCAAATCAAGCCCGCCTTTTTTATAAACTTTTTTGAAAATCATACCATAAAGAAAGGCAACAAAAACCACGCCGATATAAAAATGATAATTGCCGTAAAGCGCAAAAATCTCTCCATAAGAAAGAAATGCCTTCAGCAAAAAACCTGAAAGCACTCCGAGTAAAACCATCGGATTTAAGATTGTTCCCGATGAAAATAATGCAATCAGCCCTCTAATCATATCGGGCGTCCGAAAACCTTGCGACTCATATATTTATCGGAAGATGTAAAATTGTTCGGCCAAATATATCTTTGCCTTTCCGGGTTTTTCAGCCCTGCGTTTTGCGCGCCGGAGTAATATGTAACCAAAGAATTAATGCCTTTTTTGGTCACCGTAACCTGTTTATTATCTATAGTCTTAACAACATACATTTCTCATCTCCTAAGAAGCAATAATGTACCATTTTACG
>JAVBOV010000074.1:0-3705 GCA_031550205.1 Alphaproteobacteria bacterium | reverse complement strand
AGTTTTATAATATGTCTAAGAATTACTATATTCATGAGTTTAAATATCGGTTTGCGCAGGAGATTAAGAAGCTTAGGATTGAGAGCGGGCTTTCAATTGAGGAACTTTCAAAAACCTTGAACATTAAGCAGGCGCAGTTATATGCCTTGGAACTGGGGAATCATAAGGACTGGGATGCGGTTTTTAATTTGGCGCGGTTTATGAAAAAGAAAGTGAGAGTGGAGTTTTATTGAATGTTGGAAAATCCCGCAAATTTGCGGGATTTTTATGGATTGCTTCCCCCTTCGCCAAGGCTACGGCGGACAGGTCGGGGTAGACACCCGCTCGCAATGACAATGGTGTGGCTCGGGGTGACAAACGAGCGGTTTATTCGGCAAGCTGCTTGGTTTTCTCTTTTTGCAGCCAGGCTTTCCAAGGTTGTTTTTCAACATACAGCTCTTTTAACAACGGAGCTGCCGCGGCGTGCATGGAAAACTCCAAGTCCATATCCAAGTTACGGCGGCTGCTGATTAGAGAATCCATCAGTTCAGCATCGTGCTCGGGAAGATAAAAACGATATGTGTATTCAAATCTATTGCGCGGGCATTCATTGTCTGCAAACTGTTTGCAGTCGGTATCATGCCAGTTCAGACGCAGCTGCAGATAATGGCCGGAAAGCAAATCTCTGGGGTCATAACCTTCGGCTTTTATCAACACCTTGGGAGAGCCGGAATATTTGACCTCAATGCCGGCAACCCAGATAAAAAGCGCAGCTACCGGAACAAGCAAACCAATTAAAACCAGATGTTTTTTCATTTCTTTTTTACTCCTTTAATTTTGGAACAGCTTTTGTGCCAGATGTAAGTAATGACTAAGAAGACCAGGCCTGAAGTGATGAGACCTAAGCCGGTGTTTAAGAGTGAGCCGAACACCTGGATATAGATTATGAAAATGCGCAAGGCAATTAAGAATGAGGCAAAGTTTAGAAGTTTTGAGCGACCCGCGCGGTGTGCGTAAGCCACCAGAATTACCAGCATACTCAAAGAAAGCAAAGCACCCCAAATTTTGAAAGAATATATGCCTGCAAGCGGCAGAATGTCGTGAATGAAAGAAAAGCCGATTAAAGTCAGCAAAAAGTAAAGAATCTCTTTTTCTTTAAGATAATGGAAGAGGCTGACAACGCCTGCCAAAACAAACCAGATGGCCATTGAGGAAAAGCTGCCTAGATATATTTCACGATATTTATAAAATAAATCAGAACTGTTAAAGTCAAGCATTATGACATAAGACGCACCAAAGATAACCAGCCACCATTTAGAGGCATATGCCAACTGCTTGGTTTGCTTTCCTTTGGCAAAAAAGTGATAAACAAAACCGCCGAGCACCAAAGCCGCAGCCACTGGCACTTTTGTAAAATTATGTTCAAGATAAACCATGAAACGACGGAAACATTCAATGCTCTCATACAGGGTATCAAAACCCGAAACCAGCAATGTCGGCAGCCAGACAAAGGCTATCAGCGGTTTTTTGCTGATGAACACCAGCGGCGAGACAATGGCCGACCAGAACAAAAAGGCCTGCATGCCGTGCGGCACAAGGTGATAAATCTGCGCAACTAAGCCGATGGAGGCCATGGCCATTATTGCATATAGGCACAGCAGCCCTTCTTTGATGAGCGGTCTTTGAGCTTTGATGATGCCGTAAATTATGGCGGAAAGAATCGCAAAATCGGCGCCAAGTTTGGCAGATGGCGGGATGATGCCCCAGTTGGAGGCAATGACGGAAACAACGCCCAAACCGATGCAGAAAATGCTGATAAAGACAATTGCATATAAGAGAGCGGGCTTTTTGGCTTTGGTCTCGAACTCCATAATTGCGTCTTTTTGTTTTTCGGTAATCAGCTTGTGCTGCTGCCAGATATTCAGCTTTTTAGAAATATTCATTATAAACTCCTGAAATTGTTTATATGATGATATTGTATTTTACTTTATTTAAAAATCCACTAGAATCCATGCTTATGAAAAAGTTTTATATTACATTGGTGCTCGCGTGTCTGAGTTTTGCCTGTTTTGGCGCAAATGTTCATGCGCAGATGCCGGGAATGCCTCCGCAAAAGCTTTCAGACATGTATGATATGGCATCGCGCGGAGACGTATATGGCCTGCGTTACGCCGTGAACCGGGGGCTTAATTTGGAAACTATGGACAAGCACGGCATGAGCGGAATGTGCCATGCGATTTTGAACTGGGATTATACGGCCTATAATACCTTCAGGGCGGCCGGCGCCAATCCGCGTAATCCGTGCACCAGAAGAATCGATGCCAAACATTATGACGCTTTTATGGAATCGGGAAATGCGGTGGCAGTTGACGACTCTGCCAAAGATGCATATCGTTATGCCGGCAAAGGCGGAGAGTTTATTGTTGATGACGAAGTTTGGGCGGCCGTCGGACTGCTCGGCCTGATTTTGCTGGCGGTTTTAGCACTCTAAGGTGAAATATTCGCAGTTATCAAACCTTTTGTCTTCTTTGAAAAAATGATGATAAACAACGCGCATTAAGCCGCCGTGCGTGGCGACTCCGGCTTTGGCATATTTATTGCTCTTTTTAATTTTTTCCAGCGATTTTAAAAACCGTTCCAAAGCCTGCTGTTTGTTTTCTCCGTTGGGAACCTTTACCCGCATAAAATCTTTGTGCTCTGGGTTATAAAATACCTCAAAAACATCTTTATACACATTAAAAACATCATCGGCAGAGCGGCCTTCGGCGTCGCCAAAGTTTATTTCATGCAAATCTTCAATTATCTCAATTTTCGCATTGCTGCCGGAAGCCACGATTTCTGCGGTTTTTAAAGCTCTTTTTTGCGGGCTTGAATATATTTTCGATAGTCTTTCCGCGGCCAAAGTGTCTCTCAATTTTTCAGCCTGAGCAAAACCGGTTTCATTAATGCTGTGGACATCAGTGACGCCCTGGCAAATGTTGTTTATGTTGCCTTCGGTTTGTCCGTGGCGGAATATAAACAGTTTCATGCTGTCTCCTTTTTTAGAAGAAAGATAGATTAAATTTAATAAGAAAATATTAATTGATTTTTTTTTCAAACGTACTACATTGGTTTGTGACGTGTTTTTTTTAAAATTTGGAGGATATTATGAGAAAATTACTTTTAACAGTTGCCGTTTCCACTTTTGCTTTGATTTCTGCCGCTAATGCTCAGGCTCCGCAGATGCCGGCCGCAGGCCCTCAGATGCAGATGCCGAACAGAGCGGATATGGAAGCCAGAAGAGAAGAAATGATGGCAAAACAAAAAGAATTTATGGGCAAGCAATTTGACACTATGGACGCTAATAAAGACGGTTCTTTGTCAAAAGAAGAGTTTGTTGCCTTCTCTCGGGAAAGCGCTGAGAAAAGATTTGCCACCATGGATGCAAAGAATGCCGGCAAAATTACCAAGCAAGAGTTTATCGACACCATAATGCCGAGACCGATGAACGCTCCGGCCGCTCCTACAGTAGTTGCTCCGGCTGCAAAATAAGTTTTTTGCTCTTATACAATATAAAAAGAGAGGTTTTAAAACCTCTCTTTTTTAATTTGGTCGGGATGATAGGATTTACTCTCATTTCATTCGAGTTGCTACTGGCAGCGCAAGAGCGGGCATACTTCCGTCTGCCCTGCGCTTGGTAGTGAACCTACTTCTCCGTAGGTTCAAACCCAACCACCGGATACCAAA
>JAVBOV010000080.1:0-15065 GCA_031550205.1 Alphaproteobacteria bacterium | reverse complement strand
GCTTATATGAACTGGTGGCTATAGCTGGAGTGATACACTCGATCCCATACCGAACTCGAAAGTGAAACCTCCACGCGCTAATGGTACTTTGACTTAAGTCACGGGAGAGTAAGTCGTCGCCAGTTCTTATAATCATCATTACACAAAAGAAAAAAAACAGAGATTGCTTTTGCAATCTCTGTTTTTTTGTTATAACCAGCCTGTAACATATTTTTCGGTGGCTTCCGAATAATATTTGGCGGAATAAAATTTTTCCACATCTTTAACCTCCAATGAAAAAACATCGTCTTTGGTTTTAAAGATGTATTGGCTTTCATTCATAGAAAAAGAACATTCTTCCAGCCGACACACAATGCGAGGCAGTTCTTTTGGTCGCAGGCAGTCATCAGTGATGTGAATGTACAACTGTTTGTTTTTCACCAATATCACCGGTGTAATTATACCGTTGATGTGGGCAACGCCATAGCTCAAATCTTCCTCGCAAAAACCAAATCGGACAGCGAAAAACTTCAAGCTTAATAACTCTTTTTTTTCTTTCATAATATGTATATAATTTTAATTTCACCCCTTGATAACATTTTTTGTTCATTTTGTCAACTTTTTTATATAATTTTAATCTTTTATGTTGTATAATGGCTCTTATATGGAGAGTCGTATGCCAAATGATAATAATGCAACCATACAAAGAGCACTGAAAATCAGGGAAGAAACCACCAGAAGAATGTTTCTTCATGATATGCTTGCCGACAATGAGCTTTTGCGTGTTGATACAATGGTTCAATCAATGCGCCATTTTGTTGCAAACAAAAATCAAACGCCTGATAAGAAGTTTGACGATGAGCTCACTGCTTTCATCATTTCCTATCTTGGAAGTGGCATATCTATCTATGGCGGTGCCGATTCAGAACCAATCCTTGACAAAATCACCAAAGACATCAGAGATAACTTAAAGGTTTCTATAGATATTTCTTCTCTTAATGCCTTGGAGAACATTTCCGAAGCAGTGCCGATGGTCAAGAGCATCAAGCAAAAGCTATTAGATATCGCCTCATGTAAAGAAAATATGGAAGGGATGGGCTCGGTCAAGAGAATCAACGACTCGGCAAAGATAGAAGCAAACGTAGAAAAAATTCTTATTGCCGCACAGGAAAGAATAAAGGAAAAGCACAAAGGTGCAAAGGTTGTGCGGTTTATTCCCGGTACGGATGTTAATGTCGAAATAATGCTAAAAGGCAGCAAAACCAGAATTGGTATTGGCAGCAAAGTCTTTGATACTCTAAACACCGAGGAAGGGTTTAACCTGTTAAACGAAGCGTTAGCTGAGCAAAACCAAAAGACTGCAAGCAAAGCATCTGTTAAAGCAGACAATGAGAAAATTAAAGAAAACAAAAATGCCTTAGAAGAGCACATTGCTAAGGAAGAGAAAAAGATTAAGCAGCTGCTCTCTGAGCTTGAAAAAACAGTTAAAAATCACATCCAAAACCTTTCCGGAAAAAAGCTCTTGGCCGCCTTTGCGCCAAAACCAAACGCAGATAATGAGCTTGAAAACATTCTTAAAACCTGCACCAATCATGACGAATTAAAAACTATGCTGGTCAAGTCTTTCGAAAATGAGAAAAAAATTTGGGACTATGTTCAAGATGCTAAGTATTATGATTTGATAAAAAATTCAGTGCGCGCCGGGTATGATAAAAACTCCGACCTTTATAAGGCAATGTCCGATACCACCAAAAACCTGTTTGAGGTCAGAGAAATTGAGCTGAACGGGCTAAAAACTCCAAGCAAACAATCATTGCAAGAAATGAACGAAGCTTTGCAAAAGCACGGCTTTAAGATAAGGCTGCAAAAAATATCTGTATCTGCCAAAGAAAAACCTGCTGAGTATCAAGTAAAACCCAGCACTAAAATTGCCGATATAATCTTAAAAAAAGCCACAGCCAAAGAGGGGGAATGCCAGCTTTCGCCGTATACTCGTAGATATATGACCCTAGGGTTAGTGTATGCCTTAGGCGAAGGCAAAGACGACAATGCAGTACTTTTTAAAAAATATATGCAAATTTATTTTGATAAAAAAGATATGGCTCCGGTAGAAATTCCGTCCTTAATGGAAAAATATGGCTGGGAAAGTTTCAAAAAAAACAACTCCGAAATTGCCAAGGAAGTTTATACAGAAATTAAAAACAATGCAGAAGATGCAAGCCGTATAAAAGAAAACCTCTTAAACGTCTATTCAGAAAGAACGGTCTCGGCCTCTGTTCACCATAATATACCGCGTCGTCTGGGCGAATTTTTCTCAAACCCCGATGACTTGAACAATCAGCCCAATTTAGCAGTCACGATTCAGTGGAAAGGCTGGGAAAAAGACAATCACCAGCTGGAGCATTTTTTCAATTTGTCCCAACACGACGGAGTATTGTCAAATCTTACCATGGAGAATGGAGAATACATTAGAAAAGACGATTCTAAGGGCATAAAAGATGTATATTATGAAAAACCTCAAATCAAAAAAGATGGCAAGTGGGCAGATTTAATTCCTGAAGACACATTGCTGGTTACGCCGAACAAAACCATCTCTGCGCCAAAGCTTCTTGAAAGTGTTAAACACTTGTCACTGGGTTGCTTTAAGCCGCTTGAGATTGATAACAGTCCCAATAACAGCCCTATCTTTAACTCGCTAAATCAGATTGCCGCAAAGAGATAAAAATCTTTAGTCATTTCTTAAACAAGTCGCATTAATCTATCCTAAAGATTATTTTTATAAGGAATATATTTATGATGCTTCTTGTTTTCACACTTTCCATAATTTTACTAATCGCGGCTGCCGTAGTTTTCTTTTATAACTCTCTGGTTGCCAAAGAAAAAATGCTGCAGGAAGCTTTTTCCGGCATCAATGTTCAGCTAAAGCGCCGCCATGACTTAATTCCGCAATTGGTTGAAACGGTTAAAGGCTACGCCAAACACGAAAAATCGACGCTTGAAAGCGTTATTGCTCAAAGAAAAATTTGTGAAAGCACCAAAAGCCTGGATGATAAGGTTGCTCAGGAAAATATTTTATCCTCAATGTTAAAGTCGGTTTTTGCCTTAAGCGAGCAATACCCTGATCTCAAAGCCAATCAAAATTTTGCCGAGCTGCAAAGTTCTCTGAATCATGTTGAAGATGAAATTCAAATGTCCCGCCGCTATTACAATGCCACGGTCAGAGATTTTAATATCTTGATAGATGTTTTTCCGGTCAATTTGGTGGCAAAAAAGTTTAACTTCACGCCAAAGACCTATTTTGAAATTGAAAATGAAGAAGAAGCCAAGCCGGTTCAGGTAAAGTTTTAAGCTATGAAAAAAATTCTGCTTCTTTTTTTCGGGTTGTTGCTGGCAAAACCCTGCTTTGCCAGTCAAGAGATAATCAATAGTTTTGAAAGCATCATTGAAGTCAGAGAAGACGGTTCGCTGCTGGTTGAAGAAACAATTTCCTTAGAAGCTTATTGGCAGCAGATTAAACTCGGTATATATCGTGATTTTCCCAAATATCGAACCGATTTAAACTCCGGCGGAAGAATAGCGCAAAAGGTTGAAGTTTTGGAAGTTTTAAAAGATGGCCGGCCGGAAAACTTTTGGGTAGAGACTTATAACGGCAATAATCGTCTGCAAATAGGCCCTGCAAGAGATGAACACCATAATCGCCTGACCCCGGGTTCGCACACTTATCTCATCCGCTATATTATCTCTGACCAGGTCTCCGGCTTTAAAGACCACGACGAGGTTTATTTTAACATCACCGGCGCCTGGAATTTTCCAATCTTAAAAGCCCGAGCTGTTGTTTCTCTGCCGGAAAATATTAATATTTTGAACATATACGGTTATACCGGCCTTAAAGGCTCTAAAGGCAGCAATTATGAAGCGGGCTTTAATGCCAATCAGGCCAAGTTTATAACCGTAAATCCTTTGGCGTCCAATGAAGAATTTACCGTTGCCGTTGCTTTTGCCAAAGGGCATATTATCCCGTCTCAAGCCGGCTCTGCCTCAAATTATAGGTTATACATGCCGGTCGGCGCGGTTTTACTAATGTTGGTTTATTACCTTTTAATGTGGTGCAGGTTTGGCAAAGACCATCCCCTTGGCGCAATTGTGCCGCTTTTCTACCTTCCTGAAAACATTTCCTTAAGTGAAGCCGCAGCACTAACCTGCCCCAAAGGCTCTTATTCCAAGGCCGCCGTCGCCGGCATCATAAGCCTGGCTTCTCAAGGATTTTTAAAAATAAAGGACGACCGCTACGGCTTAATAACGTTAATAAAAACGGAGCACGAAAAACTTCCGCCCAATAAGGAAGAGGAGATTTTGTTTAAGCACCTTTTTAGCAAATATAATCATACTGAATTAGACAAGACATATAATCAGGATTTGAGTGCGGCATATGCCAAATATCAGGAACGGCTTAAAAGCATCCGTAAATATCACATCAATGAAAACCGCCTGATAATGATCATCGGCATATCTCTGACTCTGGTTTTGAGCATAGCCGTTGGTGCTTTGGTTTCTTGGAGCATTCCCATAATGTTTGGACTGTGTCTGTTTTATTCGCCGTTTTTTCTCTCGGCGGCTGCTCTTTTACGGCAAAAAGCTCTTGCCGGATTGCTGATGCTCTGCTTCATCACTCCGCATTTTGGAGCTTTCATAACCACTCTTCCCTTTGCAATTATTTCGGCCTCAAACCCTGAATCCGCAATATCAATCTACGTTGTTTCTCTGGCGTTTGTGCTTTTCATGGTGGTCTTAAATTTTGTTTTTTCCCGCCTAATGGATAAACCAAGCTTGGAAGCCGCGGATAAAATCTCTAAAATTGAGGGCGTTAAACTTTATATTAAGCAGGTTGAAACCAACCGTTTTAAGAAGCTTCCGCCGGATGTCTTTGAAAAGAACCTGCCCTTTGCCATTATGGCCGGGCTTGAAAAAGAATGGCTGAGAAAGTTCGGAAACTTTGATTATATCCCCAAGTGGTATGAAGGCAGCCGTTTTAACATAATTTCTTTTAACAACCTGCAAAGCTCGTTCAGCTCATCAACGCACAAACCCTCTTCGCGCAGCGGCGGCGGCTTTGGCGGCGGTTCTTCGGGTGGCGGCGGGGGTTCTTCCGGCGGTGGCGGAAGATAATAATCAACATCAGCACAAATTAAACTAAAGTCTAGCTTATAAAGATTTGCTAAAACCTTATTATCTGGTGATAAGTTAAGAATAATTTTTATTATAGTTCTTGACTATAGATAAATATTACTATAATCTTTAGTGGTATTTAACACTAAATACCAACTAATAATAGTAACAAGACTTTGCTAAATAAGGGAACGCCATGTCAAAAGGAACAGTAAAGTGGTTTAACACCAAGAAAGGTTATGGTTTTATTCAACCTGAAGGCAGCGACAAAGATGTTTTTATCCATATCTCCCAGCTTGAAAAGATAGGTCTAAGACGCCTCCAAGACGGTCAAAAGGTCAATTATGAACTTTATGATGACAAGGGTCGCACTGCCGCCGGCAACATCAAGATTTTATAAATGCTGCAAAAAAAAGAGCCCTGATAATTTAGGGCTCTTTTTTGTGGACAAAATACATAAAAAATGTTAAAACCATCCTTATAAACCAAATTTTTGTTCATATAATTAACTTAAAATCAAAACATCATGAACTTTTTATCAGAAAACCTGTCGGCCACCATCGTCATTGCTGTGGTGATAGCCATAGTTGTCGGTGTTATTTGGGTGCGCATCAGCTCACGCAGAAATGAAAAGAAAACCGATGCGGAAATAAACGCAAAATACGGAAAATAAATCTGTATCTGTTTAACAAAAAAACAACCCTTAAAAAGCGGGTTGTTTTTTGTTATAAAAGGCTATAATTTCTGCCAGGTTATGTCGATTCGGCACAGTTCGCGTCCGTCTTTCTTTGAAACGATGCTGTGCATTGACTTTTTATCTTCCATTTGGGTTTTAATGGCCACTTCCTCACCCCACAGGCACTCTTTTTTAAAGGTCACCTCCAGCTCTGAAGGAATGTGACTCATCCTGAACTCCGGCTTAACCGCCTCGGTCGCCCACAAAATATATACGGCGTTATTAACATGGTTGTTAAGGTCAATGTCGTCAAAACGCACCGTAAATTCGGCTTCATAATCCGTGCGTTCAATTTCTTTCATCTTCGGAAAATCTGTCTGCAAAACCCGCTCCGGCACAATCGTATATTCCGGCAGGTTGTCTCTTAAAAATACCGGCCGCTTTTTCTCCGCGCTGATTAAGACCCATTGCGAAGAAGCATTAACCAAAATCTCACCCAGTTTGTTCACCACCTGAAATTCTCTGATTGCGGTCAGCTTGTTTTCCACTGCCGGCCATGAAACAACCATAACTTTCTGATGCATCTGCGGCAGCGAGTTAATTTTAATATGATAATTGGAGCCGACCCAGGCCAGCTTATGCTCAATGCAGAAATCAATTCCGACGCCCATCTTATAAGCGTGCGTTCCTGCCATGTCCTGAAAGATGTTCAAAAGAGTTAAAAGCCGCAAATGATTGTTCTTATCGCACTCATAAGACTTAATCAAATATTCTTTCTCAAGTTTGTTCACCGCAATTGCCATTTAGATTCTCCCAACATTTGCCCAAAGCATAATCCATAAAAGTTAAATAATTCCATAACTTTTCACTCTTCACTAAAAAAGCCCTCTTTCGAGGGCTTTTAACAAAAACGTCATTGCGAGGCCTTTAGGCCGTGGCAATCTCAGCAAATTTTACTTAATCTTGCTTTTTTTCCATTCTTCCAGCTTGGCTTCGCGCCACTCGTTGGCATTAATGGCATTAATGCTCTGCTTCCTACCGGCAACACTGACCGGTTTTGGCGGAATCTCGGCCTTAATTTCGGCTTTGACCTCAACCTTAACCGGTTTAGCCGGTTCGTTTGCGGCAAAAAGCTTTGCTTCCAAAACTCTTGAGGCCGTTTTAATCTGCTCAAACTTGGCCACAATTTTTTTCTTATACTTCAAAGCCTTTTCAGGATTTGTAGAATGATAGGCGGTTGCAGCCTTAATCCAGCTGCCGTGCGTGTTATAAAGCCTTTTAAGAAAGTCTGCGCCATATTCCACGTTAGTTCTGGGGTCCAAGGCGTCTTCAACACTGTCAAAAGCCTCGCCGTGATAAGACAGGTTAACCTGCATGCATCCGACGTCAATACTTTTAATGCCTTGAGCCTGAAACTCTTTAACGGCCTTAACGGCCTCGTCTTTGCTTTCAAAGAACATGCCCTTGCCGTTCACATTAATGGTCCACGGCCAGGCAATGTTTTCTTTCTTTTCTGCATTCCATCTGCCAGATTCAACAGAGGCAATGGTGGTTAGCAAATGTTTTTCTATGTTCAGATTTTTTTCTACCTGTGCAGTTGCCTGAGTGCAAAGGGACAAATCGCCCGCTTTTTTGGTTTCTGCAGCATTTGCTGTTATTGGCTGAAACAAGCTCAGCAATAATATGATAAAAATCATCAAATTATTTGATACGAAAAAACGCATCCCTTCTTCCCTTAAAAAACAGCCACAAACATCCCTTATGCAACAAATGTGCCAATTTCAATTTGATCGAACTGCGTGGATAAAAAGCTAGTTAAATGTTTTTAAGGTCGGTTATTAAAAAACCCTTTTTTTGTTATTAAAATAAAGCCGCTCTAAAAAAATAAAAATGAATTGAGCAGCAAAACCGGAGTCTTTATAACATAATTAAAACTTAAAATCCAGCAGTTTTTTCGCAAAATTTAGTACAACACCCCCTAAATCATCGCTAAGTTTTTGAAAATTATTGTTTTTTTTATATGTTTTTTCTTGTAAATAAAGTGCCCGATTCACCTCTAATTGCATTGAAAAGGTCTTTTTTCGGGGCTGACAATAGTTAAAAGTGATATACGCACCTGAATATGGGCAGTTATAAAGCGCATTATACCCTTTCTCAACCCACTCTTTTTTCATAAATTCATATAAAGATGCGGGGCAGCTTTGTTCAAACAGCGTGCCGATACAAACCTCAATCTGCTTGTCGTCAATCAGCATTGAGCAAATTTTTGAAGGCATGGAATGGCAGTCAAGCACAAAGCAAAAGCCGAACTTCTTGTGCGCTTTGTCAATCAACTGAGCCAAACGCTTATGATACGGGTCATAAACATTTTTAATACGCTCCATCGCTTCCTTATAAGAAATTTTATCTGCATATATGTTTTTTTTGTTGTCAGCCACGCGGTGAATAACGCCCAAGCCAACCTTGCAGCGGTTGCTGTCCTGGCAGTTGTCGTCATGCGGATAATCATAAAACATCGATGCGTCAAGCTCGATTTTATCACGATTCGCATCAACAAAAGAGCGCGATATGTTCATGGAAATCATAGGGATTCCGGCATCTGATGCCTTCATCAAAAGCTCGTCGACAAAGCAGTCTTCGGAAGCTCTGAGCTCTTTTTCGGATACCGCAATGTTTTCTAAGAATTCTTTGGGAAACAAACGCCCGGCATGCGGCACCGAAATCACCAAAGGAAACTTAATCTCCTTAGTGTTATATTCCTCAAAAATTTTTAAATTCTTATAATTTACCTTAAAATTTATCAAGCTAAATGCCTTAAAAAAACAACGTCATTGCAAGGGGCAAAGCCCCGCGGCAATCTCATCTGCTTCAATCATACCCGATAAAAGTTAAGGTTTGGTTATACCCAGTCCAGCATAATATTAAAAATATTATTCTTGGCAATCAAGTCCTCAACATGTTTCAGCCTTTGTTTGCCGTCTTTGAAAAAGCGCGCATGCGTCTCGCAGACAACATGCGTAATGTTTTTATAAACTCCGGTTTTGATAATGTCTTCAATAATGTCAAATTCAGCGCCTTCCACATCAAGCTTAAGCAGGTATATTTGCTTGTGCTTTTTTAAAATCTCATCCAAAAAATTTGTTAATTTAACCAATTTCACATCATATGGTTCTTTGGCCAAGTTTGGAGATTCTTTAGAACTGTTTTTATAATCATAAAGACTGGCTCCCACATCAAAAGGAGAAAGAGGATTTTTATAAAACTCGCCTTTTCCATCCTTGTCAGCAACCGCCGCCTGAACAAGCGTGCAATTTTCTGCCTTCTTATATTTTCTTTTCAAAACATAAAAAGCGTCCGGGTTTGGTTCAAAGGCATAAGAAACTCCGCCTTGTCGCAATATAATATCCGTAATCAGCCCCACATTGGCGCCACAGTCAACGCAAACATCGTTCTCTCTCATATTATAAAATATAAAGGCATATTTTTTTGGCACACAGGCGTTTTCCAGCATCATATTAAGAAAGCCAATACCATTAGGGTCAATAATTGCATTTCTTAAAATCTCCAAATGCTTTTTTACATTATGTTTTTTAATCGGCAGATATTTATTTTTAAACTTTCTCCGATATTTTTTAAATGGGATTATCGCTGCTATAACTCTTGGTACAATATATTTTAAATTCATGTTGGTTCCTTCATTTTAAAAAAAATATTTTTCTAGCTTTCACCCAAACATAATGAATAATTTTAGGCATCATCTTGCGGCTCTTATCAATCTCTTATACTTCAAATATCTGCTCAGCTTGTTTCCCGGCCAGACAATGCATCCTTTCTTGTCCAAATCTGCCAGCTGTTCGGCAAAAGCCTGCCAAAGCTCGGGTTGAGTTTCTTTTGCAGAGCGTTTAATGCGTCCCAATTGCTGCTTCAAAGTGTTTGAAAAAAGGTTTTTTAAAAAGAATCTCAATTCCTTTTCATATCCGTGTTTTTTGCAAAAATCATAAATATAAATCATTCCTTTATGATAATCTTGAATATGTCTTATCTTAAACTTCGATTTCATAATTGAGTCTTCATTATATGTATATCGATAAAGCGGCTCTTTTAATAAAACCGTTTTGGGTTTTTTAAGTAAAACCGTTGCCGTATGAGGATAATCTTCAAAATAGATTCCCGGAAGAAATTCCGCTCCTTGCAGCAAATCTCGGCGATAAAACTTGGTCCATGCATTGGCAAAAATTTTCCAGCCGGAGCCGCGGCTGAAAAATTGCAGCGGATTTTTGGTAATTTTTGTATGAAGTTTTTCAATATCATATTTCTTAAAATGAGAAAAATCCCACTCGGCAGAATGCCGATACGCAAAACTTACCAAATCAGCCCCGTGCCTTTCAGCCAAGCCGTGGCAGATTTCCAAAAGCTGCGGGTGAATAACATCGTCAGAATCAAAAAAATAAACATATCTGCCCATGGCTCTTTTCAAGCCGTTGTTTCGAGCCATAGACAAGCCCTGGTTTGCCTGCGTAATAATTTTAACCCGCTCGTCCTTAGCTGCAAAGCGGTTCAAAATCTCGGCGCATTTGTCAGGAGAACCGTCATTAACGCAAATCAGTTCAAAATCCTCAAACGTTTGGTTCAATGCCGATTGAATTGCGCACTCCAGATAGCGCTCCACATTATAAATCGGCATAATAATTGAAACTTCCGGCTTTTTTTTCTTTTTCTCAACCATAAATATTATTCTCCATATAAACACAATCAAATATACATAACATATAATTGCATATCATATCCTTATACAACTATTAGTCAATTAAATTAGTTACTATAAATTGTATATCTAATGAAAAAAGTCACTTTGATGAGAAGTGACTGGAAGTTAGTACCTACCCAAGGATAGTGCGGCTTATTCGTGCCAAGCCTTAGTTCGCCACCTTCCAGCCATAACTGAAAGATGAGCAAATTTCGCTTTGTTCAAGCGCCTTGAGTGAGGGTACTAATCCTCAGAACGGCCATCAACCCGTTCCACTGAAGATTCTACATATAAAAACAATGAAAATCAAGCTCTATTATCCCCTCCCTTAATTTTAAGGGAGGCCGGGTGGGTTTAACTGGCAATATAGCCAATTTATTTAACCTGGATGCCAAATCAAGTTTGGCATGACAAACCATCAACAAACCCCTTGCCTTTTTTTCCATTTTGCATTATTAAAATACCATTCACTGGCCACAGACCACTGACCCTGGTCACTAAAATTATAGTTCCGTGGTGAAATGGTATCACGCTTCCTTGACATGGAAGAGTCAGCAGTTCAATTCTGCTCGGAACTACCAACCTAAACACGTCATTGCGAGCGGGTGTCCACCCCGACTTGTCCCCCATAGCCTTGGCGAAGGGTGGAAGCAATCCATAAAAAAGCCACTCTTTCGAGTGGCTTTTTTCTACTTTCCATCCTTCATCGCCTTCACAATTTCCGGAAAAGAATTCTCAATCACAATATAATCATTATTTGCCGCCGTAGCCTCAATTTCTTTGCAAATCTCTGAAAAATCCTTGTCAGTATCGGCTGATACGTCTTCAAATTCCAGCAAAACGCCTTTTTTAACCGCATCTGGATTCCTATCCAGCAAATCCTTAATCATCCCTTCAACCTGCCCCATTCCTTCTTTTTTCAGAATCTTCATCGCCAAATCATGATTCTCCTTGTTTTTCTTCAACACCTGTTCGCGCAGATTGGGCATCGCTTTCAAACCGTAATCCTTGCAAAACAATTCATAAGAGGCATAGTGCTTATATTCTGCGCCCAAAAAGGCTGAAGCCGCCATAGCTTGCTTTTGTTTGCCGAACTGCTGCAGTTTTTGGCTGTTTTCCTCCTGCATTTTTTCCAAAGCGCTGTAATATCCGAGTTCTCCGGCATTTTGCTCCAGCTTGTTAACCGTCTGGTTAAGCCTTTGAGAAATATTATCCTCCTGCAGCTTGCTCAAACGCATATTGTCCCGATTCGAACACATCTGAGCCAGCCCGAAAACCACCGCCATTGTAACCGCCAAAGTGGCAATGCTCCTTAAATTTGATTCTTTTTTCTCTCCTCCCCTTTTAAGGGGAGGCTGGGTGGGGTCAACCATCTTTTCAATCTTCTTAACCATGGGTTTCTTAACAACAGCAGTCTTTTTCACAGTTTTAGCCATATCGATTCTCCTAACAAATGTGCTCAAATTCCTGTTTCAAATCTCTTGAAAACAACCCCTTAATTGTAGACTTAATCTCCGCGCCTTCATAAATGCACTTATACAAAGCCTGACAAATCGGCATATCAATCTTTTTTTCATCGGCAATCAGCTTAACCGCTTTTAAGGTATAATAACCTTCAGCCAGTTTTTCAAACTTTTCGCCTTTAACAAACTTTTCTCCAAAAGTGCGGTTTTGAGAGTGTTTTGAAAACAACGTAGCTTCATAATCGCCCAAATGCGCCAGGCCATAAGCCGACATCGGGTTTCCGCCAAAATGCTTAATAAAACGGCCAACCTCAACCGGAGCGCGCGCCATCAAAGCGCCTTTTAAGCCATACCATTCCAAACCGTCCAAAATTCCCGCCGCAATGCCGATAACGTTCTTCATCGCCGCGCCAATTGCGTTTCCGGTCAAATCCGCGCCATAATAAAAACGAATTAAATCGCTCTGCAAAAGCTTAATCAGCAAATCTTTGGTTGCAGGCTCATCGCTGTCAATCACCGCGCAGGAGGGCACTTTTTTCAAATAATCCTGCACGTGTCCCGGGCCGGAAAGCACCGCCACATGAATCTTTTGTTTAATCTCTTCTAGCATAATCTCTGCGGTGGTCTTGGCCGAAGGTTCTTCCAAACCCTTAATCGCCAGCAAAAATGTTTTGCCCTCAATCTTATATCCGTTCAACTGCTTGGCCAATCCGCGCAAATGCTGGCAGCCTATAGAGATAATAATAACCTCGTTTTCCAGAACTTTATTAATGTCTCCGGTCAACTCCATGTTGTCGGAAAGTTCCAGATAAGAGTTCTTGCGGGTTTTCTGCAAATCAATAAAAGCCGGACTGGTCGGAATGTCATACATCACCACCGTATCGACTGAGTAATTGGCGGCATACCACCCCAAAAACGTCCCCCAGCGCCCGCACCCTATAACCGAAACAGATTTCATAAAAAGTCCCTCTCTTATAATACGTCATTGCGTCCCCGCCAAACCAACCCCGTCATCCTGAACTTGTTTCAGGATCTCCCAAGATTCAGATGAGATGCTGGAGTTGATAGTTGGCGATTGGCGAGCCCGCAGGGCGAAGACAGAGCCTTACGTGACGAACGCGCCAGCGGACAAACAAGTTCAGCATGACAATATTCTTTCATCAATACCCAAGAATCTAAATCAAAACCCACCCATTTGCAAGAATTAATAATTATTGTCATTGCGAGCGCAGCGCGGCAATCCAACCAACCAAATTAGCTACATTATCGGTTGGAATGCTTCGCATTCGCTCGCAATGACATTTAAGGATTCCTGTAACAAAACTTTAACACAAAAACCATTGAAAATCTTGTGTGTGTGTGGTACCCTTAAAGGGTAATTAAGGAAAATTATTTATTCACTAAAAATTATAAAATTATGAAAAATTATCAACTTAAAAGAACTTTACTGGTAGCTGTTGTGTTCGCATCTGTGCTTTCTTTTAAAAACAATATTACTAAAAAAGACAGCACGCCCGTTAATAGTTCCAGTACTGAGCTGAATTACGTCTTTGATGAAGCAAAAGTGCTGGAAATCACATCTTCTATCATCTTTAATCCTTCAAATGGGGTTACTGAAATAAAAGTAGGAGAAAACACGCTCTAGTTAACAAAAAAAAGCCAGGTCTCTACAACCTGGCTTTTTTCTGTTTAAAAACTCATTGAAAATCTTACACTTATCTGATATATCTAAATCACAAAACAAGAATTATTAATCAATTAAAACCATAAATCTTATGAAAAAATTATTTATTATTGCCGTGTTGATTTTAACTTCAACATTTGTTTCCCACGCCCAGAAGAAATACAAGCCGGTTAAACCGCCCCTAGAATTAAGGGGAAACTTTCAGATATTATATTGGGAAATAAAATATGAAGGAACCGATAGAGAATATTATTATGCTGGCATTCTTTTTAGAAGGAAATGTGTCGGCTATATCACTTCTCGCAAAGCCAAAAATCTTGAATCTTCTATTGTAAGAGGAAAAGAAGTTCTTCTTGATAACAAAGACATACTTATCCAAAAAGGTACGCTTTCTGACATAGAAATAAGCTTTTTTGAAAAGCGCAGGGTTCACACTTATAGCATAAGTCCTGAAGATGTTGGCCAAGGCGTTATTATCTTCAAAGCCGGAAATTATAAAGTTTCCATTTCTCAAAACGGAGTTGCGACGCTTCCATGGAGAAAAGAGCTTGATGAAAAATAATTAAAAGCAAAAAAGCTAGGCTGTTGCCTAGCTTTTTTTATTATGCTGTCTTGCCACAATGGCGTTAATATAATCAAAATCATCAAAAGACTGAAAAGCAAAATCCATGCTCTTCTTGTCGCAGTCATAAAAAACCTGGTGCGCCAAAGACTGAATGGCTGAGTCAATGTGAGCAAATGCTTTGTTATAATCATTATTAAAATTGTTCTTGGCTTTTTTCTTCACAATATTGCGATAGGCATTAATAACCTTGGCCGTCTCATCCGCACAGTTGGGATAGCCTTTTTCTTCAAACTCGCGCATAATTCTGGATGTTGTCTGATAAAAACACTTATTGGTCAGAATGCTGCGTTGTTTAGTATTTTTGCCGTCAATTATCATATAAAACCTGTAAACTATTCGTAACACAGATCATAATAATTTGCAAGATTCCCACTTTCTAAGCGTAGCATAACTCTCTTAAAAGAGTGTTAATCTACGTTGCCGAACGGGTTGTGGTTCTTTTCTTCGCCGATAGCTTTTAAATCAAACAAGTTTAAAAGCACGCCTGAAACATAAATTGAAGAATATGTTCCGATAATAATGCCCCAAACAATGGTGAAAGAGAAAGAGCGCAAGGCTTCTCCGCCAAAAACCAGCAGCGACGATGCCGCCAGCAAAGTGGTTAAACCGGTTAAAATCGTACGCGAAAAAATATCATTAATGCTCTTGTTTAAAAGCGCTGTTTTTTCCATTTTTCTAAATTTGCGCAAGTTTTCGCGAATGCGGTCATAAGTCACCACCGTATC
>JAVBOV010000060.1:0-6868 GCA_031550205.1 Alphaproteobacteria bacterium | reverse complement strand
CTGAAATTGGCCTTCGGAGCGGTTCTTGCCTGCAGATTCGGCATGCCCAGAATAATGGTGATAATGTTCATTACAGTCGGCACAAACGGCACAAACGGAATTACCAAATCAAAAACGCATCCCACAAGCGGAAAAGCGGCCAAATATCCCTTGCCAATGCTCTTGCCGCGCTTATAGGCAATCAGCACCATAATCGCATAGCTGATAAGCATCAGCCAAACCACAATGCTCTCGGCATCACTCATAGACATTGCCACAGTCGGATCCTCAACGGCGCCGAACACGGCCACACGCCAGAAATATGTCAAAGTCATAACAACTAAATAACTAATTAAAAAAACAATATTGCTCATTTTTATTTCCTTATAAAGGTTTGATGTATACAACTGCTGAATGTAAAACAAAGAGATTAAAAAATCAATAAAAGAAAAAAGGCTTCTGATAACCAGAAGCCTTTTGCTCTTGAATTTGCAAATTCATAAACAAAACGGAGACAGCAATGCCCCCGTTAAACTTATTTATTTACAGCAACTTGCAGAGCTTTTCCTGCTTTAAACTTAGCTACTTTGCGGGCAGCAATTTTAATTGCAGCGCCGGTGCGCGGATTGCGGCCGGTAGTAGCAGCGCGTTTAGCTACGGCAAAAGTACCAAAGCCAACCAAGCGAACATCGCCGCCTTTTTTAAGAGCTTTAGTTACAGAGGCTACAAATGCGTCAACAGCTTTAGCTGAATCAGTTTTTGTAAGACCGGTTTCGCTAGCAATGCTAGAAATAAGTTCGTTTTTATTCACTGTGAGGACTCCCTCTAAATGCGCAGCCGTTTTTAAGGCGGTTGCATAAGTTATAAACCAACATGGATAACACTTCCGTGCACCCATGAACAAATTTAATCGCAGATTTCTTGGTGTGTCAAACAAAATTCATTGAAATATGCACAGGATTCAACATTTTTTTAAAAAAAAGTATCAAAAATGCTATATTTTCCAAGTTATCAACAGCCTTTAAACCCAAAACTCCGCGATTCCCCAACCGACTCTGCTGTTGACTCTCTCCCAACTTCATGCTATTTTGTCCAAAAATTTATATTATTAATTAAATACACTATTATTATGGAAGAAGAAGAAATAATATCACCGCTGGTAACATAAAAAGTAAAATCATTCTATTACCTAATGGGGCAAATGCTCCAAAACTGGAGAAAAGACAACCCTGGCAAAGAATTTGATAGCAACAAATTTACCTTAGGCAAACTCTTAACGCTCATGTTCATAAACGGTCACCCTGCTGCCGATGTTTTAGAATTTGACAACAGCGGTCGTTATATGCGCGATAAAGACGTTGTCGGCTATATTGAAAAATATCCCGAAAATGACTTCTTTGCATTTAGAGGAGACCCTGAGTATAAGTTTGATGATCGCAAATGCCATTTAGTTTTGTTGCAAGACATTTCAAATGTAATCCGTTTTCTCAACTGCGCCGGAATTGACTTGCCGACAACACTCAAAGACAATCATCAACAGCGCTTAGAACGCATTAAGCAGTTTAAAGAAAAAGCTCATGCCGCCGATTATATCTTAGCTCGTTTATGCATAGAGTGGATGAAAGCTAACCCTGATAAAAGCTTTGTCAAAGACAATGATTTTGATAAATATAAAGTCTTAATGCTAATCTTTTTCACAGCAACAGCAAATTTAACTCACACAACTGACGGCCTTACCAATTTATTTGAGTTTCACGCCTACCCGCAGGGACCGGTTGAAAGAGATGTTCGCATCTATTTAATTCAAAATTTATCTCCAATATTTCATATAGACAGAGAAAAAATCACACTAAGAATAGGCCGTGAAAATGCTGCAGAGATTATACGCGATTTATCTCAAAAAGCCACAAAAGAAGAGCTAGAATATTTGCAACTCCTAAGCGAACTGCACTACCTTGCTTATAAGCAATAAAAAAAGTCCGAATGTCAAAAAACATTCGGATTTTTTTTTCACAATCTAAAATCCTCCAACACTGTCATGCCAGAAAAATTTTACAATTTTTCTCTGTCAACTACAAGGAGCAGAGATAAAAAAATTGTAAAATTTTATCTGGAATCCAGTACCAATTGGCCTTATGTTTTACTGGATCTCTCGACAAGCTCGAGATGACATTATTTCCTCCTTTTCCAACTCCCAAAAAAAAACAACCATCCATATTCCCCCTTTTTCCTGCCTTAGTGTAGCTTTTTAGATTTTGTTTGCTCGTTTTGCGTCTTTAGCTCGAGCGTAGCTTTGCCGGATTAAAAGGTAAGATGCTCAAAGAACAATAATAAAGGCAGGTAAAGCATCAGCGAGAGAGCAAAATGAGCATTACAAAATCTTAAAAGCGGAACTCAGGCTGCCTTTTTTAGAGCATATACCGACAAAGTTTCCCAATATCTTGTGAAGGATTTTTATTTTTAGATTTGACTTTTTTCTGCACTGTAGCCAACCTACAGAAAGGAAAAAGTCAAAAAATAAAAATAAAAAGACGAGCAAAGATATGGGAAACTTTGTCGGTATATGCTCTTTAATACTTTTTGGGCAAGCAAAAAGTATGAAAAAAATTTGCAGGTAATAGATTGGAAGAAAAATAAGGATGAGATTACCACAGGCTAAAACCATTGTAATTTAAATAATCTATTCAACCAAAAACTCAGAAATCTTAACAGCTCCATCCTCGCCCTGCGCTTCATTAACCGCAGCCACGGCCTGCTCTAAAAGCTTTTTGGCCGATGCCGCCTTGTCCGGAAAACAGCTCCAGCCAATGCTCGCCGTCAAAACATGCTCGCTGAAATCATCTTGTATCGGCTCTGCCATCAGCGCCTGAATCTTCACCAGTTCTGCCTCAAGCTCTTTCCTGTTGTTGGCTTCCAAAATCAAAATCCAAAAATGATATTTTAACCCTCTGGCCACCGTATAATTTTTCTTCAAGCTCATCACCAGCTTGGCGGCGGCTTTTCTTAACACAAAATCGTCCAAATTATCTTTTTTAAATTCCGAAATATTATCAATGTTAATGCCGATTAAAGCAATTTTATTTTTGGTCAGTCTGAAATCGCGATGATTTTCATTATTCACCGCCACCTGAATGCGGTCTTCCAAAAGATAAAAGCTTGGCAGCCCGGTTACCTTATCATACAGCCCTGAAATCAGATTAACTTTGTTAACCAGCCGCTCGCCGACCAGCACAAATGAAAATAATTTGGCATCATTAACATATATCGCCTCAAATTTAATGCGGTGAAAACGGTTTGTCCCCACCTTCATATTAATCGCCACAACTTTGCCTGCAGTCAGCATTTCGGCAATGTTCTCGGTCAAAACATTCCAGTCTTCCTTGGAAACAAAGCTTAAGAATTCTTCTTTCAAAACATCGTTTTCTGATTTCAGCCCCAAAAGCTTAATAAACGTGCTGTTGGCATATTCAATCTTATTATCTCTAACCACCACAAACGGCCGGTCTGACTTATTAAATATTTTGTTAACCGCATCGCTTAGCTTAATGTCAATATCTTCCCAAAAGCCTTTTATTTTGCTTTCCTGCGGCATCATTTTCTGGGCAATATCAACCGCTGAATTACTCCTGTCGGTATCCACCTCTTCCAAAGAATTAAGATTAATATTGTGTTCCGAAGCCTCTCTTAAAATAGAGACATCAGCCTTAATCTTGTCATCCATAGAGTTAATACTCTCCAAGTCAAAGAGCATTTCACCGCTTAATGCAATATCTTTTTCTTCTTTTGCCATATTAAAACACTACCACCATACTTTTAATAAAATATTAAACCGCAATTAAATTATTTATTAAGAATCTCCGTCTATAATCTTCCTTAAGTATACTCATCGGGATTCTATAGATATGGCAGAAACCAACACTCAAATAGACGCGGAAGATATCAAAAAGAATTTTGAAACTGACGCCAGATCGGCTTCCAAGAACAAATTTCTTTTAAAAGAACGTTTTGAAATTGACTTTGAAACGCCGATATCCTGGCTTGACAGCAACGGCAGCAAAGCTTACCGCGTACATGATATGATAGACAAGAAAAGAAGCCTCTTCGCGCTCATCTGCAACGCCACGACCGCCCCGCGCAGCTCCTATCTCACCGCCTTAAAGTCCAATGAACACAACTGCCTTTTCAACCTTATAGAGTTTGGAACCGTTGACAACCCTTTAACCATGTCAAACGACATGTCTTTGATATACCCCGTTCCTGCCGGCGGCAAAGTCTCTGATTTCAAATCGTCAGACATCCAGATTAGAGGCAACTGGGATCATTTCAAACACACCGTCCTGCGCCTTCTTTCCGGCGTTGAGGCATTAAAAGGCTACGGCGGAATCACTCACCGCGCCATTCGTTTAGACAACCTTTATTACCGCGATGCCGAACGTAAAGAAATAATTCTTGGAGACTGTCTGGCAAGTTTTCCCGCCTTTCACCAGCCGGCCATTTATGAAACGGTTGAAAGTTTAATGTCCGTCAAGGAAGGGCGCGGCAACGGCTCAGATGTTAACGACTTTTACGCCGTCGGCGTTGCAATTTTGGCTCTTTACAATCAGGAAGAACCTCTTTCCGGTTTGGGCGCGGCTGAAATATTAAGATTAAAATTAAAAAAAGGTTCTTATCAGGCTCTGCTTGCAAACAACAGCCTTCCCAATCAGGTTGCCAACATCATCCGCGGCCTGCTCCACGACGACCGCTTAAACCGCTGGAAATATATTCAAACCTACAATTATCTTGAAGGAAAATCTAACACCGTTCAAACCGCGCGCCACGAACGCCCAAAAAAATCAATCGTCATTAACGGTGAAAAGGTATATTCCAAAAAAGATGTGATTTTTGCCATGCAGAACAACGTTGCCGAAAGCTTTGAACTCTTAAAAACCGGCAAAGTGCTGGACTGGATAAAAAACGGTATCGGAGACGAAAGTTTAAGCAAAAGAATAGAGCGTGTCTTATCGCAGGACTTAACCGACCAGGTTAGACCCGACGTCCTCATCTCCAAAATATCCATTTTAATTAACCCTGATCTTCCCATTAAGTTAAAAGATATCTCCATTTTCCCCGATGGTGCTTCCAAAGCCATCTTTTATGCCATCAAAACCAACGGCGACCTTGCTCCTTTTTATGACCTTTATTCTTCGGAGCTGGTCAGAATCTGGTACCAGGAACAGGAAAGCATCCGCTCTCCTTCCAATATCAACGAGTTCAGGTTATATGTAAATTCTCAAGACCTCGGTGCCGGCTTGGACCGCATCATGTATGAATGCGACAAAGACCTGCCCTGCATCAGTCCGCTTTTGGGCAGCAATTTCATCAATTCCTCAACCAAAGTTTTAAAAGCCATGGACAGCTCATATTCGTCGGAAAAATCTTCCATGGTTCCTTTTGATAATAACCTGATTGCCTACCTGCGCTGCAAGCTCGGCAAAAAGATTGATGCCATTGTCTTCGGTCTAAACTCTCATCGCGAAGAAATTCAAGCCAATGCCCTGCTGCACCTCTTTTCGCTGATGCAAAACAAATACGGCCCCGCCCAGTTAATCAACCTCGGTGCATGGCTCATCAGCTATTCAAAACCCATAATCACAAGTTATCACAACAGCAAATATAAAAAATATCTTGAGCGCGAAATCTTAAAAGTCAATAAAAACGGAAGGTTGCAGGAAATTCTGGAAATTTTAGAAAATGTGGAAGCCAGAAAAAAAGACAATACGGAGTTTGCCAAGATAACTGCCGAGGTCAACTCTTTGCTTATTGAAAAAAACAAAATCTTAAGCAACGGCACCCAAATAGATGAGGAAACCAAGCAGCTTACCTTAAAATTCACCGCCATTGTAGCCGTAGCTTTAATGATAACCTCTTTTGTTTTCAACCTTTTAAACTGGGCCGTAAGATGATGAACAAAGACAACCGAAATTTCTTCAAGAGGCTTACCAAAACCCAGAGACTGCTGCTTCTTGTCGGCATTCCTCTGATAACCTTTTCCATTCTGCCGATTATCATCATCCTCTTAATCGGCTTAATCCCGAGCATCACTGTTTTGGTCACCGATTCCAAAAATTCTCAAAAACTGGTCATAGTCGGCTGCTTTAACCTTGCCGGAGTTTTTGTATACATTTTTAACATCCTTAGCAACTACAGTGTCTATAATGCCTTCCATGTTTTTACCATTTTCAATCTGATTGTAATGCTCGGCTCCGCAAGCCTTGGCGTAATTGCCTATAACGAACTGCCCAAGCTGTTTGTATTAATGTCCAAAGCTTCAGTGCAAAAACGCCTTAAAGATATTGATAACCGCTTAAATAAAATCCGCGATGAATGGGGCGATGCGGCAATTGAAGAAGAAGACCCCGCCAAAAGCAAAAAAAAGCCCTCTAAAACAAAACCGACCCCGGCTGTCAAACCGCAAACCTGATGCTTCATATTCGCTGATATTTCATAACAAAAGGCCTCTTTAAGAGGCCTTTTGTTACACTTTCATGACATTTTCCCATTTAAATCAGTTTTTACTTGCAAAAAAAAAAAAAACACTTAGTATAGGTTGTAAGAGGTGGTTTAAATCCACCATTATACGCGATTCTCTCCCTTTCCTCCCTCCCCCTTGATGGGGGAGGGGTGGGGTGGGGGTGATAAACTTATAGGCTTTAGTTCCACATTTTTTAGGAGTAAAAGAATGTCTAATATTATCAAATGTTTATTATGCGCTGCTTTTTCCATATTCCTGGTCAACATCGTCCATGCAGGAGATAATATAGGCGCCCTTCCTAAAAAAGACACATACATACACACATACACACCGTTGGAGCTAAAGCCTGCCTCAAATTCTCAAAACGAAACCAAA
>JAVBOV010000032.1:0-21684 GCA_031550205.1 Alphaproteobacteria bacterium | reverse complement strand
TTCTGGATCCCGGGTATCTAGCTTTTAATACAGTCGCTGCCGCTTCCTTATTAAAAGCAAGATAGCCGGGCATTTGCAGACAAAAATCTGACTTTAAGTCAGATTTTTGCTTAGCATGTAACAAAAGTTTAACATTAAAAGCGTTGAAAGTCTTGTGTGTGTGGTCTTCTGAGGGGGTTAAAAACGATTATAATTATGTATCAAATATTATTTATTTAAAATTAAAAATTATGAAAAAGAAAAAGATTTTTTCAATTTTGCAGATTGCGGCTATTGTTGCTTCTGTAGTGGCCGGACTTATGTTGATTCTTCGAACTCAGGATGGCTATTGGCTTGAAATAGACGGTGTATCGTCTGGGTTTATGATGGGATTTAAAGATCATATGGCAAATATGGATGTTTTTGCAGTGATACTTTGGGTTTTTGTTGCCTTGGGAATATTGTCGGCTCATACTTTATGTTATAAGAGTAGGATATTGAAACCGATAGAGGTAGCGGGGATAGCCTTTCTTATGCTTATTGCTTCTTTTGCCATTACGATGAGTGCGGAAGATGCATTTTATTTAGATGATGCTCCCAGGCATTATTGGGTTTGCATAATTATGGTATGTATATCCTTGGCTGTTTTATTACCGAATTTTTTGATATTTATGATAAAACAGGAAAAAGAAAACAAATAGGTTTTGAATGTTAAAAAATCCTTCGTTACAAGTAACGAGGGATTTTTTGTTGTTAACGTAATTTTATTGATTGTTTGGTAGGGAATAAGGATGGTTGGTTGATTAAACCCATCCCAACCTTCCCTTAAAATTAAGGGAAGGAGAAGAAGGATGGCGGAGATGGTTTGGCTGGATTGCTTCGGCGGAGCCTCGCAATGACGACTTTTGGGGAAAAGGAAATGCATAAAAAATGGCTTAGCGCTTCGGGGGTTTATGGGGATAAGAGGATGCTTTCGATGCTTCTTCTGGGGTTTTCCAGCGGGTTTCCTTTGCTTTTGGTGTTTGGCACGCTTAACTTGTGGCTTAAGCAGGTTGGGGTTGGGATTGCGATTATCGGCTATTTTTCTTTGGTGAAAATTCCTTATAGTTTTAAGTGGGCGTGGGCGCCGGTGATGGATAATGTGCGTTTGCCGTATATCGGCAAGCTGGGGCGTCGGCGCAGCTGGGCTTTGGTTACGCAGGTGTTTTTGTTTTTATCTATTTTGGGAATGGCGGCAACCAATCCGGTGAGCAATATTTGGACAATGGCCGGATTTGCGTTTTTGGTGGCGTTTTTTTCTGCCTCGCAGGATATTGTTTTGGATGCGTACCGCATTGAAAGCTTTGAGCCTGACGACCAGGCGGCGGCTTCGGCGGTGTTTGTTTTGGGTTATCGTTTCGGGTTATTATTTTCCGGTGCGGTATCGCTGTTTATGACCGAGGCTTGGAGTTGGAACACGGTTTATATGTTTATGTCTTTGGGCGCGCTGGTGGGCATGGTGACAATTATATGTTCGCCCGAGGCTTTGAAGCTTAAGATTGAAAAAGTTAAAAAACGCAAAGAGGCTTTGAAAGTTCGGCTGGCAAAATTTGCCGACAAGGCGGTTAGAATGCCGTTTGTTGATTTTATGAAACGCCAAAACTGGGCTTTGATTTTGGTCTTTATCTTTTTATATAAAATTACCGATGCCTATATTGGGCCGATGGCGTATCCGTTTTATAATGATATGGGTTTTACCAATGTTGAGATTGCCTCAATTACCAAAGTATATGGCATGATTGCAACCATTATGGGCAGTTTTATCGGCGGGTTGATTGTGGCACGTATTGGAATCTTAAAAGGCCTGTTGTTCTGCGGAGTTTGCCACACCTTGACCACGCTGGCGTTTGTGGGGCAGGCGTATATGGGGCATAATGTTTATATGCTGATGTTTACCATTTCAATTGACCATATTACGGCCGGAATGGGCACAACCGCGTTTGTGGCTTATTTGTCATCGCTGTGCAACAAGGAATATACGGCCACGCAATATGCGCTGCTCTCCTCTTTAATGAGTTTGGCAAGAGATGTGTTTTCTACCACCAGCGGGCATTTGGTGGAGCTGGTTTCCTGGCCGATGTTCTTTTTGATTGCAACTGCGATGTCTTTGCCGGGTTTGGGGATTATTGTTTATTTTATGAAGAATGAGAGAATAAAAAAGAGAGCACCAGCCAGAGTTAAACGAAAATAAGGCCGAGATCCTAACGGTTTGCTGTGCAAACCTCAGGATGACAATAAAAGGAGGTAAACCTCAGAATGACAATAAAAGGAGGTAAACCTCAGGATGACTTTAAACTTTGTGGGGAAGTTTGGAGTAGATAAAATCGCTGAGCCAGTTGGGAAGAATTGAGATAAGCCAGGTGGCAAGGCGCATTTGCCAAGGAAAAGCGATTAGACCGATGTTTTGCTCCAAACGAGTGGCGATTGTTTCTGCCGCCTCATCAGCTTCCATAAAAAAGGGCATGGTGCAGGTGTTTTGCTCGGTGATGCGTGAACGGATGAAGCCGGGACAAACCACGTTTACTTTGATGTTATATTTTTGCAGATCACAGCGCAGGGCCTCTCCATAGGCTTTGACGCAGGCTTTGCTGGCGCTGTATGACGGGCAAGCAGCCAAGCCGTGATAACCGGCGATGGATGACAGGATTGCAATTTGGCCGCTTTTTTGTTCTTTAAACAATTCAACAGCGGGGACGACGGTGTTTAAGACACCAAAAACATTGATGTTAAAGGTGTTATAAATGTTGTCAGGGCATTCGCAGACGGTGGCAACGCCGGCGTTGGCAATGACTAAATCCAATGGTGCTTGCCTATGGCAGGTTTCCACCCAGACCTTGGTTTTGTCTTGGTCGGCGACGTCTAAGACCTTGGCATGAACCTTGGCACCGGCTGCTTCACATTGTTTTTTAACCTGTTCCAAGCGGGTTTGGTTGCGGCCGCAGATAAACAGGTTTTCCGCACCGGTGTTGGCATAATATATGGCAAGGGCTTCGCCTATTCCGGAAGATGCTCCGGTTATTAAAATATTCTTCATCTTTATGTCCTATGGTTAGAGGATTAATATAATATAATTTGCGGCGAAAGGCAAATGGAATGGACGAGATTATTAAACGCTTGAAGAAAGTTAGAAAAGGTGCGATGTTTATTATCGAGGCACCATCGGGTACCGGCAAGACTGCGGTGATTAAGGAACTTTTGAAAAAAGACGATAATTTGAAGTTTTCCGTCTCGGTTACAACGCGCGCCAAAAGAGATACGGAAATTGACGGTGTGGATTATTATTTTATTTCCGATGAGCAATATAACAGGCTGATTGAAGAAGACGCTTTTTATGAGTATGTTGATTCTCAGTACGGTTCGCGTTACGGCACGTTAAAATCGGAGGTGGACAGCTTTATTAATGCCGGGCAGGACGTTATATTCGACATGGATTGGGCTGGTGCCAGAAGTATGAAAGAAAAGGCCGGAACCGACGTGGTTTCAATTTATCTGCTGCCGCCCTCGATTAAGGAACTGCGTTCGCGTCTGGAGGGAAGAGGTACCGACAGCCAAGAGGTTATTGAAAAAAGGATGAGGCTGACGCTGGACAAGATTTCGCACTGGGATGAATTTGATTATGTGATTGTGAATGTGGATTTGAATGAGACCGTCGGCAAGGTGCAGAAGATTATTGACGGCGAGCGGATGAAGAGAGTGAGGCAAGTGGGAATGAAAAGGTTTGTTAAGGAGCTTATTAAGGAGGCTTAAAATTATTTTTATAGAGCATCTAGAGCGATTTTGTTCAGCTTCGAAAAATTCATGTACTAAAGTGTACACTAAAATTTTTCTCGCTTTCAAAATCCCCCTATCTGTCTCTCTAAAAATAATTTTCAATAAGGAGGAAGTTGTATAATGATAAATAATGTTGTTCAATATTTGAGAGAAAACCGCAAGGGTGCAATGTTTATTTTGGACGGACCATCGGGTGCGGGAAAAAATGCGATTATCGACGGACTTTTGAAGCAGGATAAAAACCTGAAATTTTCAGTGTCGGTCACCAATCGCCCAATGCGCAAAGGAGAGAGCGAGGGCAAGCCTTATCATTTTGTTTCTACCGAAGAATATAACAAGCTTTTGAGTCAGGATGCTTTTTATGAGAATGTGGTTTCTGATTACGGCGTGATGTATGGTACACTGCGCTCGGAAGTGGACGGCTTTTTAACAGTGGGTCAGGACGTGCTTTTTGACATGGATTTTCCGGGCTTGATTCAGATGAAGGGAAAAGCGCCGGATGATGTGATTATTATCGGCATTCTGCCGCCGTCGATTAAAGCCTTATATGACCGTCTGGTGGCCAGAGGCGATGATTTGGAAGTGGTGAAGAAGCGCATGGGACTGCTCAGAACCCGCCTGGCATATATGAGCTGCTATGACTATGTGGTGCTTAATGATAAATTGGAAGAATCTATCAGTAAGTTACAGAGAATTATTTCCGGCGAGCGCATGAAGAGGGTTCGTCAGGTCGGGTTGAAAGATGTGATGAGGGAGTTGTTTGCTGAGATTGATGAGATTGAGGGGAATTGATTTTGTGTGCGCAAAAGAAATAAAAACGTTTTAAAATGTCATTGTTCTTAATTTCCCTCCCTTAATTTTAAGGGAGGTTGGGGTGGGTTTAATTGGCAATCTCAGCCTTATTTATATGGATGGGAGGTTTAGTTTTTGAAGTTATCCAGTTCGGATTTTTGGGCGGGGGTCATGGAGTGGTAGACCATGCGGGCGTTTTCCAAAGCATTGGGAACGTTTAAGGCTGAAGCCTCCTGATAAAGGGTGAAGGCTTTGACCAGATTTTGTGAAACACCGGTGCCGGTAGTGTACATCCAGGCCAAAATTTCAGTCGCCTGCTGGTCTTTGTTTTTGTATTTTTCTTCAACCAAAGATAAGTCAACCGGGGTGACGCGGTTTTCCTGAACGGCTTTTAAGGTTTGCTCCCATTTTTGTTTTTCAAAATCTTCCAATTGGTCTTTGATTTTGCGTTCGTTAATCAGCATTACAGGTCTTTGCTTTTCTTCTTCGGTGGAGGCAGATTTGGCAAAAGAGTCTTGGGCAGGAGCTTCATCTTCGGTTAAAAAATCAGGAATATTGCGGTTTTTTACAAACACGGGAAGATAGCCCTGATTGTCGCTTTGGACAATGTCACGGTAAATTTCATCCAAAGAAGTGGCAAAAGCCTCTTTTGGAAGGAATAAAGACATAAATAAAAATAATTTAAAAAAGGTTTTCATGCTTTTTTAAGTTCTCCCCTTTAAGCACTCTAATCGAATCGGCGGAAAAGAAAAAGAATATTTTCGGTTTTATAAACAATTGCAATTGAAAACAAAAGCTGTTATAGGTTGGTTAATTGACCCCCTCCGGCTCCCCCTTGAAAGGGGGAGGGAGTTTTTGAGCGAAGAACTATGAACCCGAACACTATTCTTGGCAGATATCTTACAAAACAGCTGGTGCTTAATTTTTTGGCAGTGCTGGGCATTGTGCTGGGCATTATTCTTATGATTGAGATGATTGAAATGCTCAGGCGTTTTTCAGATCATCAGGATGCTGATTTTGTTTTTGTGTTGTCAATGGTTTTGACTAAACTGCCGCGAACGGTGGAAATTGTGTTTCCGTTTGTGATGATGATTGCGGCGATGGCAACTTTTTGGAAGTTTAGCAAAACAAACGAGTTTGTGATTGTCAGGGCATCGGGCGTTTCAATTTGGGGTTTTTTAACGCCGGTTTTGGCCGCAACTTTTATAGTGGGCTTGATTAATGTTGCAGTTATTAACCCGGTTTCGGCATATTTATATGAAGTGCATGAGACGCTTGATTATCGGTTTGATACCAAAAATCCGAAAGCGGTTTTGTTTACCGATAAAGGTTTGTGGATTAGAGAAGCGATTGATGAAAACAGTTTTTTGGTTTTACAGGCGAAATCTATTCGACAGGAAAAAGAAAAGCTTTTGCTTAGAGAAGTTTCTATTTTGGAGATGGACAGAGAATCACAACTTATCAGGCGTTTGGAGGCTTTTGCGGCAACGCTTAACGAGGGTTATTTTGTGTTAAAAGACGTGAAGATTTTTACGGCCGGAAAACCGACGGAAGTTTTTAACAGTCTTGATTATAAAACCAATTTGGATGTTGAGCGGATTAAAGAAAACTTTGTTGACCCTGAGGCAATTTCTTTTTGGGAACTGCCCGATACAATTCATTTTTATGAGATGTCGGGATTTTCGGCGCAAAAGCACAAGCTGCGTTATTGGTCTTTGCTGGTTTCACCGTTTTTATTATGCGCAATGACCCTGGTGGCGGCGGTGTTTGCGCTGCGCCCGAATCAGCGCAAAGGCGGCATGCTGTTTTTGATTGTGGGTGGCGTGGCCTCGGGCTTTATGGTTTATTTCTTTTCGCAGGTGATATATGCGTTTGGCTCAAACAATTATATTCCGATGGGTTTGGCGGTGATTGCGCCGACGATGATTGTGGCACTGGTTTCGGTTTCGGTTTTGCTGCATTTGGAAGATGGGTAGGAAGGGGATTTTTGTGGGACGCAAAAGGGGAACAAAAACGTCATTGATTTTAATTTCCCTCCCTTAATTTTAAGGGAGGGTTGGGGTGGGTTTAACTGGCAAATTCATCTGAATCTTTTTTCGAGCCTATTACCTGCATGGGGCTTTGTTACTTTTGAGCCCAAAAGTAACCAAAAGGCTCCTGCATGAGTAAAAGCATTAAGACTTTGTGAGCTCCATCTTGCTCTCTACGCTAACGGTTTGCCTTAGCGTCTTATTGTTCTTTGAGTGTCTTACTTTATAAGTCGGCAAACCACGCTGCGAGCCAAAGGACGCAAGACTACGCTAACAAAGTCTAAATACTTTTCCTAAGGCAGGAAAGAAAAAAAAAAGGGGGGGGGAAGGAAATTTGATGAGAAAACATATTAGTGTTCAGGAAGCTAGAGATATGGTTGAGGCCTTGAAGCGAAAAGAGATTGCTTTGGGGCGGGCGGAGGATACTTGGTATTTGTACGGGAACCATGTTTTTGGTGTGGCAGATGCGGCAAAGGCGATTGCGCTTAAGATAAAAGAGATGGATGCGGACAGGGTTTATGTGGCGGCGCTTTTGCATGATATTGCAAAAATGGAAGAGAGAACAGGCAGGTTTCACGGAATTCTCGGCTATGAAATGTTGAAAGATAGAGATGAAGATGCGGCGCGGGCTTGTTTGCTGCATATGTTTCCTTGGAACAAAGTTCTGCCTTTTGAAAAATGTTCAAAGATGTTTTTTGAGAATAAAAAAGATTATGATTTTGTGGTTGATTATGCAAAAAACACCGCGGTTAGAGATGAGGATTTGTTAATTCAGCTGGCGGACAGTTTGGCAAGTAAAGACGGAATAGTGACTTTTGAAGAGAGAAAACGGGAGTATGTTGAAAGAAACAAGATTGAAGTGACGCCCGAGCTTTTGAAAGATCTTTTTGAGCCGAGGCTGGAGTTGAAGGAATATTTTGATAAGAAAATAAACGGCGATATTTATGATTTGTTTAAGGAGATTTAAGTGGAAGAAATTTTGGATATATTTGATGAAAATGGAAATCCGACAGGCAGAGTTAAAGAGAAAAAGCAAGCTCATGCTGACGGAGAGTGGCACAAGACTGCGCATATATGGATTATAAACAGTAAGAATGAACTGTTGCTTCAGCGAAGAAGCCCGAATAAGCCGACGCATCCGAATATGTGGGATATTTCGGCGGCGGGTCATATCTCAGCGGGAGAAAGTGTTTTAGAAGGCGCAGTGAGGGAGTTGAAAGAAGAGCTTGGAGTTAGTGCAGATAAGGAGCAGTTTAAGCATCTTTTTACTGTGAAGCAAAATAAGAATCCTAAAAACAGAGAGTTTGCGGAAGTATATTTGGTTAAACTGGATTTACCTGTCAGTCAGTATGTTTTTGAAGACGATGAAGTGGCTGAAGTTAAATATATTCCTTATAAAGTTTTGCAAAGAATGGTTGAAGAAAAGGCGGAGGGAATTTTGCAGCATGAGGAAGAATATAGGCGGCTGTTTGAATTTTTGGATAAGGCTTTTTAGTTCTGGATTCCGGATAAAATTTTACAATTTTTTGCCTCTGCTCGCGGTGCTCGACAGAGAAAAATTGTAAAATTTTTCCGGAATGACAAGGATGGGGTTGCTTTATAAATTATCTAAAAATGTTTTTAAATCTTGTTTATTGTAGATGCTGTTGTTGTTGTGGTTGGCGGCGGGGTAGAGTTTTAGGGTTTTGTTTTTGGCTTGGGCGGATTTGAAAAGCTCTACGCTTTCTTGGTAGTTTATTACGTTGTCGGCCTGGCCGTGCATGATTAAGAGGTTGTCTAATTTTATGCTTGAGAGAGTTGCTTTAGAATCATATTCATCAAGCAGCAAAAATTTTATGATGAACTTTGGCAAAAATGGGTAGTGTTCGGCGGCGGTGTCGGCTAAGGATGTGAACGGAGCATCCAGGATTAAGGCGGTAGGTTTATAAACTCTGCACAAATCAACGGCGGTGCCGGTGCCCAAGGAATGACCATAATAGACTATTTTTTTATATCCTTGGTGTTGCAAATAACCCAAAGCGGTTTTGGCATCTTCTAAAAAACCTTCTTCACTCGGGGTGCCTTGGTTTTTGCCAAAACCGCGGAACTCGACGGCGAAAATGTCCCAGCCCAGATTAGGGTTGATATCGTTTATTTTGTTTGTTGCCAGGTCATTGTTGCCGTGAAAAATTAAAATGGCCTTATCGTTTTTTTTATCGTTTTTCATTTTGACAATTTGGATAACCGTGCCGTCTGCGGCAGATAAATCAACGCTTTGTGTTTTGGAGTTTTCCATGGTGGTTTTGAAGTGGTAGGCGCCGGGGTAAACCAGAGGTTTTTGAAACAAAAACATGCCCAGCAAAATGCAGGCGTAAACAAAAAAGGCAATGCTAAAAAGTTTTTTTATAAATTTCATAAAACTATTTAGGCATAAATTAAAAACTATTGCAATTTATTTTTTTTGATGTATAAGGAAGGCAACATTCTGAATTATTCGGGTGGAAGTCGAAAGACTTCCGCTCTTTTTAATACCAAAAAGGAAGATGGAATGCAAAAGCATCCTTTAGAAGATTTGATTGAACCGGTGGTTTCCGGCCTGGGATACGAGCTGGTGAGGGTGATGACTATCGGCCAGACGCTGCAGATTATGATTGACCGAATGGATGGAAGCAACATTATTGTTGATGATTGTGCCAAGGTCAGCCGCGCTTTATCTGCCGTGTTTGATGAAAAAGACCCGATTGAAGATAAATATACCTTAGAGGTCAGCTCTCCGGGGCTTGACAGGCCTTTGACCAAGCCGTCTCACTTTGAGAGGTTTTTGGATTTGGAAGCCAAGGTTGAGACCAATGTTGCCGTTGAAGAACGCAAGCGTTTTAAGGGCAAAATTGTTAGGGCGGAAGCTTCAAATATTACTATAAACATGGAAGGGGTGGAATATGTTATCCCTTTTGAAAATATTACCAAAGCAAAACTAGTGTTAAATGACGAACTTTTGAGCCTTGCCTCAGAAGAACAACTTGAAGAGGAATAAAATGGAAAACTTTGAAACTATGCCAAGACCCGAGATTATTCTGGTTGCAGATACCGTTGCCAGAGAAAAGAATATTGAACGCGAAGATGTTTTTGTGGCTATGGAAGTGGCTATTCAGAAAGCCGGACGTTCCAAGTATGGTTTTGAGCATGATATCAGGGCTGCAATTGACCGTAAAAGCGGCGCAATTTCTTTGGCTCGTTATCGTTTGGTGGTTGATGAAATTGACCCCGAGCAGGAAGCTGCCCAGCTGACATTGAAAGAAGCAAAGGCTTATAATAAAGAAATTAAAGTCGGCGAGTTTATTATTGACGCTCTTCCTCCGATAGATTTTGGCCGCATTGCCGCGCAAACCGCTAAGCAGGTGATTACGCAAAAGGTTAGAGAAGCCGAGCGCAATAAGCAGTTTGACGAATATAAAGAAAAAATCGGCACCATTGTTAACGGCGTGATTAAAAGAATTGAGTTTGGCAATGTGGTTTTGGACATTGGCAAGGCCGAGGCCGTTTTGAAGAGAGATGAGATTATTCCCCGTGAGAAGTTTAAAAACGGTGACCGCGTCAGAGCATATGTTTTGGATGTCCGTCGCGAAAACAAGGGGCCGCAGATTTTCTTATCACGCACTTGTCCGGAATTTATGGAAAAATTGTTCACTTCCGAAGTGCCGGAAATTTATGACGGCATTGTGCAGATTGTGGCCGTGGCCCGCGACCCGGGTTCTAAGGCCAAAATTGCGGTTAAGACCGAAGATATGACCGTTGACCCGGTTGGCGCCTGCGTCGGCTTGCGCGGTATTCGCGTGCAGGCGGTGGTGACCGAGCTGCAAGGTGAGAAGATTGATATTGTTCCATATTCTGAAGACAAGGCTCAATATATTGTCAGCGCTTTGGCTCCGGCTGAAGTTTCAAAGGTGGTTTTGGATGAAGAGCAGGGCAGAATTGAAGTGGTGGTTCCGCAAGAGCAATTTTCAATTGCCATCGGCCGCCGCGGTCAGAATGTTAAGCTGGCTTCTCAATTAATCGGCTGCGATATTGACGTGTTGACTGAAGACCAAGAGCAGGAAAGACGCGCTAATGAAAACAAGGTTCGTTCACAGCGCTTTATGGAAGCTTTGGACGTGGATGAGATGATTGCCCATCTTTTGATTGCCGAAGGCTTTTCTACGGTTGACGAAGTTGCCGGAGTGCCTTTGACCGAGCTTTCAGAGATTGAAGGTTTTGATGAAGATGTGGCCAAAGAACTGCAAGACCGTGCCAAAGACTTTGTGGCAAAGAGAGACAAGGAATTTGCAAAGCAGAGCAAAGATTTGGGAATTGATGAAAAGATTAAGACCATTGCCGGTTTGGATCAGGATATGATTTTGGCTTTGGCTAAAAACAACATTAAGACTCTGGATGATTTGGCTGATTTGGCTAATGATGAGCTGGTGGAAATTTTGGGCGCTAACACTGTGTCTGAAGTTGAAGCAAACAGAATCATTATGGCAGCCAGACAACACTGGTTTGATGCAGAGGAAAAATGATTTTATTGGCCAACTAATACAGATTTTTCAAGGATAAGAAAAATTCATGTACTAAAGTGTACACTAAAATCCTTTTTAGGAGAGGAAGTTGAAAGAACAGGAAACAGAACGTAAATGCATTGTCAGCGGAGAGGTAAAGCCGAAAGAAGATTTATTGCGCTTTACCTTAACTCCGGACGGCAATGTGGTTCCGGATTTGAAAAAAAAGCTGCCGGGAAAAGGCGTTTATGTTTCTTGTTCAAAAGCTCTTTTGGAGCAGGCAGTTGCCAAAAATTTGTTTACCAAAGCGTTTAAACAAAAGGCAAAAGCGGAAAGCGGACTGGCAAACTTAACCGGAGAGATTTTAAGAAAAACCGGTTTGGAGTCAGTTAATCTGGCCAGAAAGGCCGGAGTGATGCTTGGGGGTTTTGATAAGATTATTGAGGCTCTGAGAAAAGGCAAGATATTATTTTTGTTGGAAGCGACCGATGCCGGAGCTGACGGGCATGAAAAGATGCTGAGTGCTGCGAAAGGTTTGAAAGTTTTTGCTTTGTATGATACAAAAACAACTGATGAGGCGCTTGGCAAGATAAATGCGGTGCATTCGGCTTTTGTGAAAAGCGATATGGCGGATAAGGCGTATTCGGACTTTTTGAGAATAGAGAATTTTTATAAAACGGAGAATAAGTAATAATGACTGAAGATAATGCAAAAAACAAATTAACATTATCAGGAAAGACCCTCACCCTTAAAGGGGTGGGCGCCAAGCCTCAGGCCGGAGAAGGCAAAAAGGTTGTGCAGGTTGAGGTGCGCAAAAAAAGAGTTGTTGCTTCGGAGGGAGTTTCTGCACCGAAGGTGGAGATTGACGAAGCCACCGCAGCCAAGCTAAAGCTTATTTCCGAGGCTAAAGAGCATGATGCCAAGCGCAAGCAGATTGAGGAAGAAAAACAAGTTCAGCGCGAAAAGCAAAAAGAGCAGGAAGCAAAGCAAAAGGCGGAGGAAAAAGCCAAACAGATTGAGGAAGAAAAACAAAAGAAAGCCGATGCTTCAGCCGCAGCTATTAAGGCGGAAGAGGCGTCTTCTTTTAAGCCTAAGAAAATCAAAGAATATAATGACGAGGAAGATGATGAAGCTTCTGAGGCGTCTGCAAAGAAATTTAAGAAGGAAGAAGTAAAGCCTTTGAGCAAAGAAGAGACCTTTGAACAAGAGCGCAAAAAAATTATGAAAAGAAGCTTTGAGACCCAAAAGCGCGGCGGCAAGTTTAATATTCACAATGTGGCGAGCGGGGATGATGAAGACGATTTTGGCGGCGGCTTCAGACGCAAGTTTAAAAAGAAGCAGCCTAAGATGGTTCAGGTTCAGCAGCCGCAGGAAAAAATTGTTAAGGAAGTTGTTATTCCGGAAATTATTACCGTGCAGGAGCTGGCGAACCGTATGGCGGAAAAATCTGCCGATGTGATTAAGAAGCTGATGTCTCTTGGCGTGATGGCGACCATTAACCAGCCGATTGATGCCGATACGGCGCAAATTGTGGTGGAAGAACTGGGACATAAGTTTAAGCGCGTGGCCGAGAGCGACGTGGAGATCGGTTTGAGCGGGGCCGAGGATACGGCCGAGCAGCTGCTGCCGAGAGCTCCGGTAGTGACAGTGATGGGTCACGTAGACCACGGCAAGACCTCTTTGCTTGATGCTTTGCGTGAAACAAACGTTGCGGCCCGCGAGGCCGGCGGCATTACGCAGCATATCGGCGCATATCAGATTAAGGTTTCAACCGGTGACAAGATTACGTTTATTGATACGCCCGGTCACGAAGCGTTTTCAGAGATGAGAGCGCGCGGCGCTAAGGTTACGGATATTGTGGTTTTGGTGGTGGCTGCCAATGACGGCATTATGCCGCAGACGGTTGAGGCTATTCGTCATGCACAGGCCGCCGAGGTTCCGATTGTGGTGGCAATTAATAAGATTGATTTGCCGGGCGCAGACCCTATGAAGGTTAAGACAACACTTCTTAACCATGGAATTGCGACCGAAGATATGGGCGGACAGGTTCTATTTGCCGAAGTTTCTGCCAAGAAGCGCATGAATATTGAAAAACTGGTGGAAGCGATTTTGCTGCAGGCTGAAATTTTGGATTTGAAAGCGAATCCGAACCGTGCCGCCGAAGGTACGGTGGTTGAGGCCAAAATGGAAAAAGGCCGCGGTTCGGTGGCTACGGTTTTGGTGCAAAAAGGAACCTTGAAAATCGGCGATATTATTATTGCCGGCAAAGAATGGGGCAGAGTCCGCGCAATGTTTAATGAGCTTGGCCAAAAGGTTTTTGAGGCGGAACCGTCTCGTCCGGTTGAGGTTTTAGGCTTGCAGGGAACGCCTTCCGCCGGCGATGATTTGACCGTGGTTCATGATGAAAACCAAGCCAAGGAAGTTACCGGATACCGCATTAGAAAAGAAAGAGAAGCCAAACTGGTTAAATCGGCAAAATCGGCGATGGAGCAAATGCTTGATAAGATTAAGTCCGGTGAAGTTAAGCACCTTCCGGTGATTATTAAGGCCGACGTTCAGGGCTCGATTGAGGCAATTGAAGGCGTGATTAAAAAACTTTCCAATGACGAAGTTGGCGTGCAGGTGCTGCATTCGGCAGTCGGACCGATTTCAGAATCGGATATTTCTTTGGCCAAAGCATCTCATGCGTTTATTATAGGCTTTAACGTGCGTGCGAATCCGTTGGCACGCGACATGGCGCGCCGCGACGGTGTGGATATTCGCTACTATTCAATTATCTATGATGTGGCGGATGATGTTAAGAAGGGCTTGGAGGGAATGCTTTCTCCGGAACTTCGCGAAAAGATTATCGGTTATGCCGAAATTCGCAAGGTATTTAATATTACCGGTGTCGGCAAAGTGGCCGGATGTATGGTTACTGAGGGCTTTGTCAAACGCGGCGCCAAAGTTCGCCTGCTGCGCGACAATGTGGTGATTCATGACGGTTCTTTAGGACAGCTTAAACGTGAAAAAGACGATGTTAAAGAGGTTAAGGAAGGTTATGAGTGCGGCATGAGCTTTGAGAATTACAGCGATATTAAGGATGGAGATTATATCGAGTGCTATGAGATAGAGTCTATTTCCAGAGAGCTTGCCAAATAAGAATGACGAACTAAAGGTTGAAAATGGAAAAAGAAGTATCACAAAGACAACTGCGGGTGGGGCAAGAAATTAAGAAAATTATTGCTCTGTTAATTGAACGCTGCGAAATTAGAAATTTGGAAGAGATTGAGGCTATGGTAACAATTACCGAAGCCAGAGTTACGCCGGATTTGAAAATTTGCAATGTTTATTTCATTGCACACCCGGTAGAGGCTAATGATCCGGTTTTGGAAGGTTTACAGCTGGCCGCCAATCATTTTAGAAAAGAGATTGCGAAGAGAACCGAGCTGAGATATGTGCCGAATATTAATTTCAGAATCGATGAGACATATGCCGAAGTGGCAAAAATTGAAGCACTATTGCGCGACCCGAAGGTGCAAAAAGATTTGAACAGCTAGAATTTAACTCAATTAGTATATTAACTATTAAAACTTAAAAAATTATGAGAGCAGAAATCGACAGAAGTTATTTTTGGGGAGAAGAAATTATACCCGGCATTTTTGTTAAACAGGTGGCGCGAGATTATTGCAAGGTCACTCATGTTGAAGATAATAAAACAAAATGCGAGTTTTATGCTGATTATATGCTTGGAAAGCATGCGGATGACAAAGAAGACATGCTGGTGCTTTGCCGCAAGCAGAACAAAGTTCATTTTGACGTTTTCAGCAGCAAAAAAGGCAAGCTGAACAGCGATACGGCAATAGGACTGGAATGCACTCTTGAAAACGGAGGGCTTGCCGTGTTTTATTATTCAGAACAAGGCTTTTATTTGAAGTGAAACGAAAAACCGCTCTTGGTAAAGGGCGGTTTTTTGTTGTTTGCGGCGAAATTTTAAGATATGCTTTCATTTAAGGAGAAAAAGCCATGCCAAGAGTGAAAAAAGGAGAATCTGTGAACGGCTGGGTGCTGGTTGACAAGCCCAGAAACATCACTTCTACGGATGTGGTCAGCATTACGCGGCGCATGTTTAAGGCTCAGAAAAACGGACACGCCGGGACGCTGGACCCATTTGCAACCGGTCTGCTGCCGGTTGCGTTTGGAGAAGCAACCAAGCTTTTGCCATATGTGGTTGAGGGCAAAAAGGAATATGAGTTTATTATTCAGTGGGGCAAAGAAACCGATACTCTGGACACGGAGGGAGAAGTTGTGGCAACTTCCGATAAATTTCCGACCGAGGTGGAAATATTAAAAACTCTGCCGTTGTTTATGGGCAAGATTGAGCAGACTCCGCCGGCATATTCGGCAATTAAGATTAACGGGCAGAGAGCCTATGATTTGGCCCGTAAGGGAGAGGATGTGAAAATTCCGCCGAGAGTGGTGGAGATTTTTGATTTGGAGCTCTTGGAGATGCTGCCGAATCGGCAGTCTCGACTTAGAGTCTGCTGTTCTAAGGGAACATATATCAGAACACTAGGCAAAGATATTGCCCAAAAGCTTGAAACCAAAGGATATTTGACCGAGCTCAGGCGCACTAAATGCGGGATTTTTGATATTGAGCATGCAATAGGGCTTGAAACTATGGAAAATATGGTGTATGAAGAGGGTTCTAAGGATTTCTTGCTGCCTATTCGAGCATGTCTGCGCGACATCGCGGTCATTGCCGTTAGCAAGAATGACGCTGCCAAACTCAAAAAAGGGCAGGCGCTGTCTTTGAAGGCTTATAAGGCCAAAAAAGGAAAAGCGATTGCAGTTTTTGAAGAAGATGTGGCGGCAATTGTCGAGGTGAGAGATGATAAAATTGCCCCGATAAGAGTGTTTAACAGCTAGATTATGAAGGAAAAGAAGATGTCGATTGAAAAAAACAAAAAGCAAGAGCTTATTAAATCTTTTGGCTTGAACCCTAATGATACAGGTTCTCCGGAAGTGCAGATTGCTATCTGGACTACCAGAATTAACAATCTGATTGAACATTTTAATGTTCACAACAAAGACAAACATTCTCGTTTAGGTTTGATGAAGATGGTTGGAAAGCGCCGTCACCTTTTGGACTATTTGAAGTCTAAAGATGAGGCCAGATATAATGAGATTATCAAAAAACTAGACCTGAGAAAATAACGGATTGCGCAAAAGGGGTTTCATGCTTGCTAAAATTTTTCTATGTACTAATTGTACACCGTGAAAAATTTTAGCTGCACAGCAAGCCCCTTTATCGCAAGCAGAGATATTAACAAAAGCCGCTTGGAAGTTGTCTGGGTTTATTTGAGAACCTTTTAGGTTTTGAAATAAATTCAGCGCAGCAAGGGCGGTGAATTTTAAGAAAGAAAAATTATGATTGAATTTAAACAATTTAAAAAAGAAATGGAATGGGGCGGACGCAAGCTCGTTTTGGAAACAGGTAAGGTTGCCCGTCAGGCTAACGGTTCGGTTATTGCCACTTATGGCGAGACAGTTGTGCATGCAACCGCTTGCGCTGCCAGAGAAGCCAAACCGGGGCAGGACTTTTTCCCGCTGACCGTTAATTATATGGAAAAATATTATGCCACCGGCAAAATTCCCGGCGGTTTTAAGAAAAGAGAGGGTCAGCCTTCCGAGCGCGAAGTTTTGATTTCACGCCTGATTGACAGACCTATTCGTCCGTTGTTTCCGGATGCTTTCAAAAACGAAGTGCAAGTTATCTGCACCACTTTGAGTCATGACCAAAAAAGCGATTCCGACGTGGTTGCGATGATTGCGGCATCTGCTGCTTTGGCAATTTCAGGCGTGCCTTTTTTGGGGCCGATTGCTGCCGCAAAGATTGGTTATAAAGACGGCAAATATATTTTGAATCCGCTTATGGATGAGCAAAAAGAATCTTTGCTGGAGCTGGCAGTGGCCGGAACTAAAGAAGGTGTTTTGATGGTGGAATCCGAGGCACACGAGCTTTCTGAAGAAGTTATGCTGGGCGCGGTTATGTTCGGTTTTGAATCTTTCCAACCGGTGATTAAGATGATTGACGAGTTGAAGAAAGATGCCGGCAAAGAAGCCTGGGCTGCGCCTGAGTTTCCAAAGGAATTTAACGACCTTTATGAGAAAATTTCCAAGGCTTATTCTGCTAAATTTGAGACTGCTTTTAATGAAACCGACAAGGTTAAGAGAGTGGCTTTGCTTGGCGCCGCAACTGAAGAAGCAAAAGCAAGCATTGATGCCGAGAACGAGATGGAAGTTCGTTATATTGTTGATGCTTTGGAAAAATTGCAAGCCAAAATTTTGCGTGAGAAAGTGCTAAACACTTCACGCCGCATTGACGGCCGCGATTTGAAAACCGTGCGCCCGATTGAGTGTGAAGTTGACGTTTTGCCTTGCGCACACGGTTCTGCTTTGTTTACGCGCGGTGAGACGCAAGCTTTGGTGGTTACCACTTTGGGTACCGGCGAAGATATGCAGATGATTGACGGTTTGCAAGAAACTTATAAAGAAGACTTTATGCTGAATTATAACTTTCCGCCGTTCTCAGTTGGTGAGTGCGGCAGAATCGGCTCTCCGGGCCGCCGCGAAATTGGTCACGGAAAGCTGGCTTGGCGCGCTATTCACCCAATGCTGCCGAAGGATAAGGATACATTCCCATACACAATCCGCGTGGTTTCAGAGATTATGGAATCGAACGGTTCTTCTTCAATGGCAACGGTTTGCGGCACCACAATGTCTTTGATGGCTTCCGGTGTTCCGTTGCAAAAACCGGTGGCCGGCATTGCCATGGGTTTGATTAAGGAAGACGACGGCCGTTGTGCAGTGTTGACCGATATTTTGGGCGATGAAGATCACCTTGGCGATATGGACTTCAAGGTGGCAGGTACCAAGGAAGGCATTACCGCTTTGCAGATGGATATTAAGATTACGTCTATTACCAAAGAGATTATGGAAAAAGCTTTGGCTCAGGCTCATGAGGGCCGCATTCATATTCTGGGTGAAATGGCCAAGGCGATTGCAACTCCGCGTGCGCATGTTTCTGACCGCGCACCGCGTATTATGGCGATTAAGATTCCGGTTGATAAAATCCGCGAAGTGATTGGCACCGGCGGCAAGGTTATCCGCGAGATTGTTGAAAAGACCAAGTGCAAAGTGGATATTACCGATGACGGCGTTATCAAAATTGCCTCTATGAAAAAAGAAGAAGGCGATGCCTGCTTGGAATGGATTATGAGCATTGTGGCTGAGCCTGAAGAAGGCGTTATCTACAAAGGCGTGATTACCAAGATTATGGACTTTGGCGCGTTTGTTCGCTTTTTGGGCACAACCGAAGGTTTGGTTCATATTTCTGAAGTTAAGAACGAGAGAATCGCTTCTGTATCTGATTTCTATAAAGAAGGAGATACAATGTGGGTTAAATGTCTTGGCTTTGACAACCGCGGCAAAATTAAACTTTCTGCCAAGAGGGTTAATCAGGAAACCGGCGAAGACTTGGAAAAATAATTTCTATGGTCAACTAATACAGATTTTGCGAGGATAAGAAAAATTCATGTACTAACAGTGTACACTAAAATTTTTCTTACCTCTTAAATCTTATTATTTGACTCATATAAATTATTTTTCATTATATTTTGTAAAAGCCCGTCTTGCAAAAGGCGGGTTTTTTTGTTGCATTTTGTCTAAAGATGTAATATGGTTGGGGTGATTAAAAATTATTAAAACTTATTATGATGGAAAGAAAAAAATATTATTATTTAAGAAAACATTTGGTGAAGATTCCTTTTGAGATGCAAACTTACGAGAGCGCTCCTTTGAGCCAAATTGCAAGCATTGAAGAAGGTCGAAAACTGGCAGAAGAAGATACTGACTGTGACTATTATGCAATTTCTGAGATTGAAATAATTGTTATGGATGGTAAAGAATTTAAAACCGAATTGCAAAAGGTGGAAGCAGGAATCTTTGGCATGGTTATGCCTTTTATAGAGTTTTCAAAATGGATTCATGATCTTGATGATTCTTCTGAAACAGGAAAGATAAACGGAGACAGTATGCACTTTTTTGTGGAAATGATGGCTCTCTGCAAAGACGATTCTACAAAAGGAGATGTTGTTATTACCAGAAGAGCGACGGTTGAGCCGGCTAAAGACTTTAGCAGAATTGTTGAGGCAAAGCCTTTGCTCACGCAGTATGAATAAACAAATTTAAAAAAATAAAAATTATGGAAAGTGTTTTGACGATTAAAGGTGCTTCTGTGCCGGTGTGGTTTTTAGCTGCGATGGTTCTGTTTATTGTGGTTTATTTTTCGATTTCAGGTTTTATCAGCTTGAAAAAACTGGCGATTACCAAGAAAATTGTTTTAAAGCGAGGCTGGAAAAAAATTACAATAAGCACTCAGAAAATTACGGCTTGGGACGCAATGCTTATTATTGCTTATTTGACAGCGTTTATTGTGTGTTGGGTTGAATTGACGGTGGCGATAATTGCGTTTTTATATGCGCTGATTATGGCGATAACCACGCTTTGTTTTGATTTTAAGAGCTTGCATGATTTGGAATGTGAATTAAACAATAATCATTATGGAGATAATCTTTAAGTATTCAGCGACGGAAGTCCCTTATTGGCTGATTAATGCCGGTTTTTTGGAGTTGTTGATTTTCTTTGCGATTGATTTGGTGCTGCATTTGAAAATTCGCAAGGTGGAAACTTTACGAAAAATACCGCATGATTCTGCGCTTGGCGGAATGTGGATATTTAATGTCTTTATGGGCGGAGGTATGCTCTGGTGTGCGTGCACGAATCTGATTATTATGGCTCTTGGCATGTCTGCCGCAGCAATATTATGCTGCATGGTTGTAATGTATCTTAAAATACAGCTTAGAGATTTGCGCATTATGGCGCTTTAGAAAAAACGCTTGAGTTGATGCTCAAGCGTTTTTTGTTTTATTGCCGAGATTATCACGCCTGATCGCCAAAACTTGGCGGTCAGGCTCATAATGACAATTATACCTATTTAAAACTACAATCATCAAAATGGTCGTTGATGAAGCCGGTGGCCTGCAAGTGGGCGTAGCAGATGGTGGAGCCGAAGAAGGTGAAGCCGCGTTTTTTCATGTCTTTGGAGATGGAATCGGAGATTTTGTCGGTGGGCTTGATGTCTTCTTTCTTTTTTATGGAGTTTGTAATCGGCTTTTTGTTTGGGAAAAAGCCAATCAGATAATTATAAAAGCTGCCGAACTCTTTTTGCACTTCCATAAAATGTTTGGCGTTTTTGATGGCGGCTTTAATTTTGAGGCGGTTTTTGATGATTGTGTCATCTTGCATTAGGCGTTCGACGTCTTTTTCAGTCATTTTTGCAACCTTGGCAACGTCAAAATTGCAAAAGGCTTTGCGGTAGCCTTCTCTTCTTTTTAAGATGGTTATCCAACTAAGGCCGGCTTGGGCGCTTTCCAAAGTTAAAAATTCAAATAATTTTTCATCATCGGCAACGAGTTTTCCCCATTCTTTGTCGTGGTAATCTTCGTACAATTTATTGCCTTGGCACCAAAAACAACGTTTCATATTTTTTCTCCAATTTAATTTTATTTGATTTGAGACATTTTACAAGCAATATAAATTTTTATAAAAATGTAATATTTTTTGGGTTGTTTTTGTCTACAAGATGTGTTATAGTGAGATTCTCTTATAAAAAAATTATCTTTATTATTAATATAAATTTTATATAAATGGAAACACCTAACTTTTTATTATTGCCGCTTGTATTGCTTTTATCAGAAGCGGTGATTGTCTTGTGGCTTTTGCACAAGTTCGTTTTAAATACCAGGGCTAAAGTACAAGTTTTTTTGGCGATAGTGTCTTTGCAGGCAGTATGGTTGATTGTACGCGGCATAGTATTGTGTCCTATGGAGCATATCATAAACTACATGATATGGGTTCTTTTTGTTATTTCGCTTACATTCTGCAGCTATTGGGCTGCTAAATGGAGAATAAGATAGATAACATAATGTTTTTGTTTTTTTAATGGGAGGGCTGTCTGAATGAGAAATCATTCGGGCAGTTTTCTTTTTAAAAAGTGCTTGAAATATTTGATTTTTGGTTGTAAAAGTAGGGCGTTGTACAAACACCCCTGGAGGTTTGGCAACAAATGTTATAATTTTTTGAAGGATTTACAGCTATGGCTGATATAGTTTTTAATGCAATTGTTCGCGAAAAAGCAGGTAAGGGGGCAGCACGCGCATGTCGTCGTGAGGGTCGTATCCCTGCAGTTATTTACGGTGGAAAAAAAGAACCGGTGATGATTTCACTGCACCCGGTGGAGCTTAAAAAAGCTCTAGATATGGTCGGCTTTTATGATGCCGATATTGAGATTGACGTAAACGGCACCAAATATAAGGTTATGGCGCAGGACGTTCAATTTCACCCGGTGACAGACCAACCTGAGCACGTTGATTTCTTGAGAAAGTAGTTTCTACGGTCAACTAATGTAGAAAATGCGGGGTTGCCAAAAATTCATGTACTAAAGTGTACGCTAAAAT
>JAVBOV010000087.1:0-11701 GCA_031550205.1 Alphaproteobacteria bacterium | reverse complement strand
GGCCCATTCGGTTTTTCACATTCCTCAAAAAATTGCCCGTATCGACGCTGAAGACTTTACCCAAAGCCGCTGGGCAAATCTTTATGACGATGAGATTATTCCCGTTGATAAGGTTATCTCTCCCGATAACGCTATTGCTGAAGCTATTTATCTGGTTCTAAAAGTTCCCGGCGCCAGAGAGGTTTTCCCGCTGGCAGACAAGAAGATATACATTCTGTCTTTCAAATGCGGAGCAGGGTGCCCGCTCTTAAAAACTCCTCTTGTGCATTTGGAGCGCCTTTTGCCTGATGCCAAAATTTCCATTGTCAGCGTTGTTAGAAATTCCGAATATTTCATCCCCAAAGCGGAAGATTTTTTAGAAGTCGGAGACGACGTATATTTCATTGTGGATGCAGCTCATGCCGATGATGCTCTGCAGGACTTAAAAGCATCTGCGTCCGGCAATGAAAAGGTGGTTATTTTCGGCGGCAACCAAATATCCAAATATCTGGCTCAAAAAATTGAAAAAGACGACAATTTCTCAAGCTGCAAAATTATCGATGACGATTTTCAAAACACCCGCCAGCTTGCCAAAGATTTGGAGGAAACAATCATTATCCGCGGCGATATGATGAACGACAGCATCCTATCCGAGGCCGGAATCGACAAGGCTGATACCGCCATTGCCGTCAGCTTAAAAGACAAAGACAACCTTCTGATTTCTCTTTTAAGCCAGAAAAGAGGTGTTTCTTCTTCCATCTCGCTTGTAAACTCCAGATTGTACAACCGCCTGGTTGACAACGTTGGCGACAGCATTTTGGTAGACCGCTCCACCGTGACCATTTCCAGCATTTTACAAGAGCTCAGAAAATCAAAAATTGCCAACGCCTATTCCTTAGGGCGCGGTTTTGGTGAGGCTTGGGAGCTCAGAATGGAAAAAGGCAACATAAACATCGGCAAAAAAATCAGCGAGCTTAAACTGCCCAAAAACAGCAAAATTTGCGGCATCTATCGCCAGAGTGAGCTTATTTTTCCTGAAAGCAGAGAAAGAATTTTGGAAGACGACATTATAATCCTCTTTGCCGGCTCCACCGCCATCAAAAAGCTTGAAATAATTTTCTCCTAATTCATAATCCAAAACCCAAAATCAGAATAGGGGTTTACAAACTCCAAAAAAATATTACATTAATATAACTAAGTAAAAAAAGAAAAGGATTAAAGCCATGGCAAAAACTGTGAAAATAGATTTTTTGGAAGATCTCAAAAAAAACAAAGAAGCTGTAACTGTTTTTTTGATAAATGGCGTAAAATTGCAAGGCATAATAGCTTTTTTTGATGACAATACTTTACTCTTGAAAAGAGACGGACACACTCAATTGATATATAAGCATGCCGTCTCCACCATCATGCCCAATGCCGCAATAGATGTTGATGTAAAAGAATAAAACCTTGCAATCGTTTCAATCTCAGCCTACCAAGACCTGTATAATCGTACCAGATGTTTATGCAACTTCCGGGTCTATACCTAATTTGGAAGAAGCTTTGGGTTTGGCAAAAGCCATAGACTTAGACGTGGTTTATCACCGCGTTGTTAAAATGCGCGAAATTAAGTCCGGCACCTATTTTTCCAAAGGCTTAACCGATTCTCTAAAACCTATAATTGAAGAAAAGGGCATAGAGCTGCTGATTGCCGATTGTGCCTTAAGCCCAATCCAGCAAAGAAATCTGGAAAAAGAATTAAGCATTAAAGTAATTGACCGCACAGCCTTAATCCTTGAAATATTCGGCCGCCGCGCCAATACCAAAGAAGGATCTTTGCAGGTGGAACTGGCTCATTTAACCTATCAGCGCAGCCGCTTGGTAAGAAGCTGGACTCACTTGGAACGCCAGCGCGGCGGAGCCGGTTTTCTGGGCGGCCCCGGTGAAACCCAAATAGAACTTGACCGCCGTTTGATAGATGACAAAATTGTAAAACTCAAAAAAGAGCTTGAAAAGGTCAAGCAAACAAGACTTTTACAGCGCTCGGCCAGAAAATCTGTTCCATATCCGATTATAGCTCTTGTCGGCTACACCAACGCCGGAAAATCAAGCCTGTTCAACGCTTTGTCCGGAGAAAAAGTCTTTGTCAAAGACCTTTTGTTTGCAACACTGGATACCACCTTAAGAAAGATAAGGCTTCCTTCCGGACAAGAGGTGATTCTCTCCGATACGGTCGGCTTCATCTCCAATTTACCGCATGAACTGGTAATGTCTTTCCGCGCCACTTTGGAAGAGGTTTTGTCTGCCGATGTAATTGTTCACGTCAGAGACATTTCCAATCCTGATTCCGCCCGGCAAAAGAAAGATGTTTTAGATGTTTTGCACCAAATGGGCTTAAAAGAAATTGAACATAAGGAACATTATATTGAAGTCTTAAATAAGGCCGATTTGCTGGAACAAAAGCCCAAGTCATCGGCCAAACTTTTCACCTCGGCTGTGACCAAAGAAGGCTTGGAGAAACTATTAAAGAAAATATCCGCCGTACTTGGCAAACACCATATTGAAACCGAGATTGACATTGATGCGGCCGACGGCAAAAAAATCGACTGGCTCTACAAACACGCCGAAGTCTTGAGCAAACGCCTAAAAAACAAAACCATGTTCTTCAAAGTAAGAATCAGTAAAGAGAATTTTGATAAGTTCAAGCATCCATAACTTTTCACCTTTCACTCTTCACTAACAAAGCCCTCTTGCGAGGGCTTTGTTTAATATCTTCTAACTTTATCCAAGCTCAAAAATTCTTTTTTAAGCTTTTCCAAATATCTCATCTTGGGTTTGCTGGTCCAAATTTTGTTGCCCATATAAACAAAGAAAATCTTGCGCAAATAAGGCATAAACTTGCACTCTTTAACATATTTCCAATATGCCGAAACCGCCCGCATATACATTTTTTTGCGATACTTGCTGTCCAGATAAGGATTGTCGGCAATCGCATAAAAATATGCCAGAAAACGGTCGTGGTTCAATTGAGTCTTATTGCCCGAGAAATTGTCCGTCTCTCTGGGAATCAGCACCACATTGGCTTTCATTCTTATAATTCCTCTGGCATAAATCGCCGCGCGGATTCTCAACGTCTCATCTTGAACAAACACGCGCTCGTCCGCGCCGCCGGCTTTCTTAAGCACTGCGGTCTTAATCAATTGCCCCATTCTCACAAAGCGTTTTGTAAGCACGGTATTAAGCGCATTCGGACAATATACGTAATTAAAACTCTCCAAGGTCTCGTTGCACAGCTTATCCGGTTCAACTCCGGTTTTAATGCATCTGCCGTAAACCATATCAGCCTCGTGCAATTGAGCCAAGGTCATCATCTTTTCGGTGGAATCAAGCGGCAAAATATCATCAGAATCTATAATGCGCACATATTCGCCCTTGGCCAAAGCCAAAGCTTTATTGGTATTTTTGCTGATGCCCAGGTTTTTTTCATTAACAATAATCGTCACATTCAGCACATTTTTCATGGTCTTTTTAATTATCTCAACCGACTTATCTTTGGAGCCGTCATCCACGAATATATATTCCGGATTGCTCAAACCGGTTTGGTTAAGCAGGGCTTTGAGCACTGCCGGCAGATAATATTCCTTATTATAAACCGTAACCACAAAACTGATATCAATATCATTTGACATTTCATCACGTCCTTCTAAAATAATGCCTTATTATAAATAGTTTTCATTGAAAAAGAGTTAAAATGTTAGAAGAATTCGCAAGTTTTATCGTCTCTAAACTGCCGGTTGCCGATATTGGCTTAAAAAACGGCCTGCACTTTTTTATTGAAGAGGGCATTGTCATCTTCGGGCTTTTATATTTTGTGGTCTTTACCATGTCTTTTTTCAAAGACCGCCTGTCTTCAAGCAAAATCAAGGAATATCTTTCTTCCTCCAATCCCGCTTTAGCATATGCTTCTGCCTTAGCTCTGGGCTCAATCACCCCGTTTTGCTCATGTTCTTCAATTCCGCTCTTAATCGGCTTTGTATATGCCGGCATTCCGCTGCACTTAATCACTGTGTTTTTGCTGGCTTCTTCCACCTTAAGCCCGATTATTATCGGTCTGCTGTTGAGCTTTAACGGATTGGGCACCGCCTCCTTATATGTCTTAAGCGGCGGCATAATATCGATTTTGGGCGGCTGGCTGTGCCAAAAGTTCAATCTGCAAAAACTTCTCAGCCTCCAAGAGCTTAAATTCTATAACCACTCCTGTTCCTGCGGCTGCTGCAAATCGGCTCATATCTTTGCCGCAAACATCATCAAACATACCTGGGCTTATATCTTAATCGGCTTAATCATCGGCTCGCTTATGCAGGGATATATCTCTGAAGAAATGATTATAAAATATGCCGGCAGAGATAATGTTTTTGCGATTCCTTTAGCGGTTTTAATCGGGGTTGGTCTATATGCCCCGCACGGTGCCAGCATCCCAATCTTCATGGCTCTCTTGGAAAAAAACGTGCCGCTCGGCACCGCTCTGGTCATGCTGGTTAGCATCAACACCATTTCTCTGCCTGAAATCATCATGCTCAAAAACGCCCTAAACACCAAACTGCTAAGCCTGTTCATCGGCTTTTTGGTGCTGTCTTTGATTATTGTCGGATATCTTTTAAATTATATCTAGTTTCACTAAAAAAGCCCTTGTTTCCAAGGGCTTTTTTCTCATCGAAGCGATTCGGCTTCAATTTCCGGCATTTGCGAACTAAAATCAATCAACTGCTCGTGGGTTTCTTCTTCCGTGGCACCGTTTTCATCAGCCACTTCCTCCATATTAACCGTCGGTTCTTCAAAATTAAACAAAGCCTGCGGAGCACCTTCTTCTCCGGAGTTTGGAGAAAACCTCATATCCTCCTTAATCTCAATCACTTCTTCGCTAACCTCCGGCACCGCGTCAGCCTTCATCTCCACCGGCTCGGCCATAGCCTTAACCGCAGGTTCTGCAGCCGGCACAAACTTGGCCTTAATCTTTTCATCTGGTTTCAGCTCCGAACGTTTTGGCATGCTGTCTCTTAGGGCCAACTCTTCGGCGCCTAAAAGCTTTTTGGCAGAAACATCTTCATTAACGCACTTCAAAAGCCACACGTCATAAATCGGGTGCTCAACTGCATTAAGAGCAGGAGATGAAGATATCATCCACCCCTTGAAAATGTTGACCTGGTTCTTGTCAAAATCGCTGTCGGCCACGTCGACAAAGGCAAAATTTTCGGGGGTTTCTTCAGCCGATCTGGTTTTACAGTCTCTCACCACAATTGAAAAAGTGCCGAATTGAACTTCGCCGTTAACCGGAACCTTAATCTCGCTTACCTTGCCGGTAACCTTGTCCATTGCCTGCATCAGAGCCATGTTGGTGTTAAGCTCTCTTGCCGCTGCCGGCAGCGCCGCAACCGAAGTCAACAATGCCGCCAATATAAACTTATTTTTTACCGTTTCCATTACCATCATCCGTTACCATAAAGATAATTTCGCCAACCATGTCTTCAATTGTCTTAAAGTCTTTGGTGTTTTTAATCTCATCGCCGTTTTTAAGCATTTCCGAGGCTTTTCCCGGCTCAATTTTAACAAACCTGTCGCCGACCAAGCCGTCGCTGACAATCAAGGCCGTGCTGTCATCCGGAAGCTTAATATCTGAAGAAATGCTGAGCTTAACGTTTGCCGTATAATCGGTTTCATCCAGATATTGAGAAACCACCGTTCCCACCTTAATGCCGTTAATTCTCACATCTGATCCGGTGTTAAGTCCGCCCACTTTTAAAAATTTGGCGCTAACCTCATATCCCTGAACCACCTGCAAATCAGAAACTTTGTAAGCAAAATATAAGAAGAAGGCAGCAATCACCACCACCACGATTCCCATAATTGTCTCTACCGGTCTTTTGTTCATCAAATTATCTCCTTATAAATCCACATTTTGCTCAAATTCATTCATTTTTTTATTAAAGTTTTTGCTTCGATTTGCTTTTCCGATGCTGATCATCCTGTCTAAAAGCTCTTCTAAAACCATGGCGTCCTGAGTGTAGGAAAATTCGCCGTCAGCCGGCAAAAAATCTTCGCTTCCGCCCGGTTCAATCTCAATATATTTCGGTCCCATAATGCCGGAGCTCACAATCGAGGCACTGCTGTCGTCTGGAATTTTAACCTTGTCGCTTATCTCCAAAGTTAAAATGGCATGAAACTTGTTGTCAAACCTGGCGTTGGTTACGCGGCCGATATCCATTCCGGCCAAACGCACCTTGTCGCCGACCAAAAGTCCGTCGGTTCTGCCAAAAGACGCCTTCAATGGATAATATCCGCCGTATCCTTTTTGCTCAATTCTGGCTTTAGACGTTGCAAAATAGGTCATTAAAGCAAAAAGCACTGCTCCGACATACATGCCGATTTTTATGGTCTTGCTTTCTTCTTTGGTATATTTTTCTTCCATTAAGAAACTCCAATTCATTCTATTTATAATATAGATAAATTAAAATATGCATTTTGTCACCAAAAAATCTTTTTTGTTAAGATTATTTAAATCAACATTAATATAGTTATATATATAGCATGAAAAAAGAAGATTGTATTGAAAAACTGGAAACCATCCAGTCCCGCCTTGAAATGGCTCAAAAACTGAGCAAACTCGGTTATTTTGAGTTTGCCGTAAAAACCAGAAAAATGCACTGGTCCAGCCAAATGTATGAGCTTTTCGGCTTCAGCTCGCAAAACCTCAGCCGCAAGATAACCGCCATCAGAAAAGCCATTCTTCCTGAAGATTTTCCTCTTTATAAACAAACCGTCCAAAAGCTCTTAAAACAGCGCCAGAGCGTTGAGGGAAACATCCGCATAAAAAACAAACAAAGCGGGCAAACAGTGCACTGCAGATTTCACGCCGGCTTGGTCGTGGAAGATAATCAGCAAAAAATAGTCGGCACTTTTCAAGATTTAACCGAGATGATAAACATGCAGCAGGAGCTCAATGCTGCCAAAAACAAAGCCGAAGACCTTAACATGGCAAAGTCTTATTTCCTGGCTCAGGCCAGCCACGATTTGCGCCAGCCCATGCAGGCCTTAAAAATTTTAATTTATAATCTTTTTAATTCCGGCTTAACTGAAAAACAAACGGATATTGCCAAAAAAATTGAATATGCCGGCAATAATCTTAACAATCTTTTGGATAATTTTCTTGATGTTTCCAAGCTTGAATCAGGCGGCTTCAGCGCAGCCAAAGAAGAATTCATGCTTTGCGACATGCTCAGCCGCATATATCTTGAATTTGCCGAAATATCGTTAAATAAAGGCCTCGATGTTCGCTTTGTCAACTGCAGTCACCAAATCAGCAGCGACCCTGTTTTAATTGAGCGCATCATCCGCAACTTCTTGTCCAACGCCTACAAATATACCAAAAATAAAATACTTCTCGGCTGCCGCCGCAATGAAGACGGTTTAAAAATCATGGTTTTTGACAATGGCTGCGGCATAGATGAAAAAGACCTGCCATATATTTTTGACGACTTTTTTCAAAGCTCTAAAATCGCCGATAACAAAAGGCAGGGTGCAGGTCTTGGTCTTTCCATCGTCAGAAAAATCGCCCACTTAATCGGCGGCCGTCTGGATGTTAAATCAACCATAAAAAAAGGCAGCTGCTTTATCCTGCAGCTGCCCTTAAAATAAATTCTAATTAATTGTCGAATTGGCGTTTTGAATAAACCGCCTGATTTGAATTAAATGCTCTCTGGTCATGTCCATAACGCACTTGGCATTGTTATATTTTTCCGTGCCCAGATAATTTACCATGCTCAAAGCAAACAAAGAGCAATATTTTTCACGATACCCTATAAAGCTGTCATACATATTGCGCAAATTTCCCTTTTGCATGCCGTTGCCATTGTTCCACTTTGCAAAATCTTCATTTTTCAAAATATCTTCATATTCGGTTTTAGTCTGCTGCATCAGGTTTTTGGTTTCATCATTCATGCAGACCACAACGGCGTCTTCGCTCACTTTTGTGGCTTTTTCCATACAGTCTCCATAAGGCGTTGCCACTGCCTGAGAAGAGAATATAAAACTCAACGCTGCGGCTGCCAAAAATTTCTTAAACATAGTTTTTCTCCCAAAATCACCTAATCATTATACTATTTATAGGTTAACAAAAAGTCAATTGACAAATGACAAATTAAACACGATTATCATAATATATTATATAATATTTTAGAGGTTAAATTTTATGCAAAGAAGAATTCTGCAGCTCCTAATGAAAATTATCTGCCCGTTTTTTATCTGGAACAAAGAAAAAAGAAAAGAGTTTATCCGCCATCATTCCAGAATAACGGTTTCTTTTTGTTCTTTTGCCAACCTTAAAAGGTTCAAAAACGACCCGGTTTTAGAAAACTCCGTGCTTATCTTGGAACCAAATGACTTTCATGGCGAGGTAATGCCCGGTTACGCGGAATATTTCTTAAAGCTCGGCTTTAATGTAGATGTTGTGTCTGTTCCGGCCTTAATGAAGACCAAGTTTCTGCCCCAAGAACAACTCAAAAAAATCAGAGCCTATGCTGTTGATGAGGTTTTTTATAAAAAAATTCTGCACGACGCCAAATCAAAGTTTTATAAATACATTCTGTTCACCTCGGTTGACGGCATGCACGGCCCGGTCACCAGATATATTCCAAATGACGCATATTCCAAGCTTTTTGCCGTTCTTCACTCCAAAGAGCACTTAAGAAAAAAAGAAATCAAAAAGCTTTATGACGACAAAAAGTTGTTCGTTCTGCGCAATTTTAACAACGATAAAAACCTCTGGGAAATCAACCCCCATTATTTTGGGCAAAACAAACCCGCAGACATTAAAAACCACCCGGTTAATTTCATTATGGTCGGACTGATTGACCCCAAAAAGCGCAACTCTCAATTAATGATAGATTCCATTGCCAATCTGGCCGCCAAGTCTGAAATTCCGTTTAAGCTCACTGTAATTTCCCGCCGCAAAATTAAAAATGTTCCAAAATCAACCAGCCAATACTTAAATATCAGATACAATCTTGATTATGACAAAATGTATGAAGAAATGAAAAGAGCCCATTTCTTCCTGCCGCTCTTAGACCCCAAAAATGAAAAACAAAGAGCCTATTTAAGCGAGCTCTCAACCGGTTCACCCCAGTTGATTATGGGCTTTTTAACCCCGGCCATAATTAATAATGAATATGCCAAAACATATTTCCTAAACTCTGAAAACTCTGTGTTGTATAAAGACAATGAACTTGCTCCGGCAATGCTTGCCGCCCTCAATATGACCGCAGAGACTTATAACAATATGACCCAAGAGTTAAAAACAATGCAGCAGGAGCGCTTTAATTCTTCGCTTAATAACTTGAAAAAGGCGCTTCATGGCTGAGAACGTTAAATCGGTTGTAGAACAAAACCTCTGCGCCGGCTGTGGCGTTTGCAAGGCCTTCTGCCCCAAATCCGCCATCAGCATAATTGAGGACGAAGAGGGCTTTTATCGCCCCAAAATCAGCAACGCCTGCTCCGGCTGCGGCCGCTGTCTTAATGTTTGCGCCGGCCGTCATGAAGATGTTAATCCAAAAGAGGTTTTTGGCAATGTGTTTTCCGTTTACCGCGGCTTTGCCAAAGATGATAATGTTCGCAAAAACTCCTCATCAGGCGGCATCGGCCGCGCGCTGCTCAAACATTATGCGAAAGAGTTTGACGGCGTCATCTCTCTGGTAGACAACCCGGAAAATGTTTTGAAGCCGGAGATTAAGCTGGTTGAAAATGAAAAAATCAGCACCTCCAAATATATGGCGGTAGAATTTTCCAAAGCCGCAGAAATTTTAAGAGATAACAAAGGCAGATTCTTAATCATCGGCCTGCCTTGCCACATTGCTTCTTTAAAAAAAGCCAAACCGTTTATGAAAGCGGACTTCGTCGGCATAGACTTGCTCTGCGGCGCGGTTTTTTCCTTAAAATTCATGCGCAAATATCTTGAATACCAACTCAAAGGCGAGCCCGCCCAAAGTCTCAATTTCAGAGAAAAAACGGGTGGCTGGTTTAATTTTTCGGTCTGCGCCAAATCCAAAAACCACACCAGCGATACAGACTTCAAAAAAGACCTGTTCGGCTTTGCCCAAATGAAAAAGCTTTGCACTCAGGAGCGCTGCTTAAAATGCTCTCTGTGTTATAAAGGAGCAGGGGATATCACTTTGGCAGATTATTGGGATAAATCCGTCTCTCAAGACAAACTCGGCACCTCTTTAATAATTGCCCGAACTGAAACCGGGCAAAAACTCCTTGAAAACTGTCCTGATATTTCTTTGCAGCAGGAAGACATCCGCTCGCTTTATGACACCCAAAGCTGGTTTCCCAAAATCGACGCCCGCAGCCAAAACCGTTTAAAAAATAACCTTGTTGCCAAACTTAAAGAGAAATTTGACATTGAAAGTTTTAGCAATAAACTGGCAATTAATAATGCGGCATTAAATTATGTATTGTCTTCCGAAAATATATCCGACCTCACCAACATTTATAAAAAAGAAATTAAAAAAAGGAAAAGTATAGTCATGAAATTTTTTAAACCTGTAAAGGTCGTTCAAAATTTGCTCAAACGCCGCCGCTTAAAGTCAGAGGTTAAAAAAACTCAGCCAAACGCAAATTCTTTCTTAATCTTGCCGCCGTCGCCCAGCCTTGGCTCTTTCGGCGATCAGGCAATGATGCTTGGGCTAATCGGGCAGCTTAAACAAAAATATAAAAATGCCCAAATCGGCATTGTCCGCTTTGAAAAAGCAGATAATCTTTATGATGAGGTTATTGAAAGCAGCGGTTATAAGGTAACTCACCATTATTTAAATTCTAAAAAAACCTCCTTAAAATATGACATCAGCTTTTTGGAAATCTTAAAAAACTACGGCACATTCATTGTTATCGGCGCCGATATTATGGACGGCGGCTACGGAAAATCCGCCTTAAAAACCCGCTTTCGTCTTTTGAACTTGGCGGCCAAAATGGGACGCAAAGCCATAATCAACGCCTTCAGTTATAACGGCTCCAACAAATTCAAAATCACCAGGTTCTACAAGTTTTGCAACAAAAACATCATTTTTAATGTCAGAGATTCCATATCTTTAGAGCGTTTAAAAAACGTTGCAAACAAAAAGTTCATCCAAGTTTCAGACATTGCCTTTTTGTTTGACCACACCAAATATCCTTTAAGCAAAAAATGCTCTGAAATGCTTTCTCAGATAAAAAAACTAAAAGATAAAGGTTATAAAATCATCGGCCTAAACCTTTCTTATCCCAAACAGGACGAAGCTTTGCGCCTGGCCTTTATCAAAAAGGTTTTGTTTAACCTTAAAGACATTGAAAAAGTGTGCCTGGTGGTTGTTCCCCATGACATTAGAGATTTTAAACGCAAAATTTCCGATGTTGATTTTTCTCGTTTAATTGCCAAAACCGCCGAAGAGCTGGAAATGAAAAATGTTTTTCTGGCCGATTTCATCACCACTGAAACCGAAGCCAAATCTTTAATTGAACCTGCAGATTTCATCATAACCGCCAAAATGCATCTGGCAATTGCCGCTTTCAGCCTTGGTGTGCCGGTCATCAGCTTTGTATATCAAAACAAATTTGAGGGCTTATATAAGTTTTATGAACTTGGCGCCAACTTTGCTTTTGAGGCTGAAAAACTGGAAGACAACAGCTTCAAAACCGCCATAGAAACCGTAATCAA
>JAVBOV010000044.1:0-31129 GCA_031550205.1 Alphaproteobacteria bacterium | reverse complement strand
TAATTTCGGTTCCGGTTTGGGATGGGCAAAATCTTTTTTTTCCCAATATTTTTTTGAAAAGATTGAAACCTGCGCCACAATCAGCGGCAGCTCTTTGTTCTTTGAGCCTTTCTTAAAAATAAAATGCACTTCGTTATCGCTGATCTTCTTAACAGCCTCCACGTCGGCATAATAGCTCTTGTAAATCGGCGAACCTTTTTCAATTAAAATATTAAAGCTGAAAACAACGTCGTCAGCCGTAACTTTGGAACCGTCTGAAAATCTTGCATTTTCATCTAAGATAAACCCAACAAAAGAATTGTCTTCGGGCAAAATAAATTTCTTGGCAATCAACGGGTACACCACACTCACGTCATCGGCGCTGATAACTCCCAAGGTATCCAATGTCAAATATGCCGCCTCCGAAGGCGCGATTCCCTTAAAGATAAAAGGATTAAAATTGTCAAAACCGCCGTAATTGGGCATCACCATGCGCCCGCCTTTTGGCGCGGACGCATTGACATATTCAAAATTTGCAAAATTATCCGGATATTTGGATGTCTTATATAAGGCAATTTTGTTTTCTGCGCCGAAAGCCGGGAAAGAAAACAAAATTAAAATAAGGCTATTTAGAATAATTTTCTTCATCAACCCAACCGGCAAAAGGATATCCTAAATCTTCGTTTTCTTCTTCTTTTTTAGCTTTTTTTCGGGGAGCAGGCTGTTCGTTCTGCTGCATTTCTTCCCACTCTTTTTTCAAATGATTAATGGTTTTCTGGGTGGTGGTTAAAATCTCTTCTCTTTCAAACTCCACCCTGATATCGTCTTTCTTAATCACAATATCAAGCGGGTTTTCCTCATCGCTGCCGAAGCTTTTTTGTAAGGCAATGGAAAGCGGGTCAGTCTGTTTTTCGTCTTCTTCGGAAACTTCTTCCGCAACGGCGGATAGTTCTTTTTTCTTGAAAGGATTCTTAATCTTCAAAGAAAGAGAAGGTTTGTTTTCTTCTTCCGCTTCCGGATTATAAATTTTCTTCTCCTCTTTTTTTGCCGCCTTTTTCTCTGAAGCAAGCGCTGATGCAACTTCGCGGCTTTTTCTAATCTCATCTGAAATTGGTGCAAAAATAGAAAATACTTTGCCGAACACGCCGGTTTCAATCATATTCAAGAAGATTCTCTCACGGTCGTGTTTTTCCAAAATGCTCACCAAGCTCAAATATCTGGCGCAAAATTCCAAAATGGTACCGGCCAAAACATTATCCCCGCGCGATTTCTCAAAAATTCTCATTGCAAAATTATCCTGGCTCTGTGAAATCTCAATCACCACTTTGCCGAAAGCCCACTTTCCGCCGTTTTGCACCTTGGTCCACAGGCGTTCAATCTGGTCGTTTGAGGCCAGGTGCGAACGATAAATAATCTCGGCAACCAGCTCGTTCATATCGGACACAAACAAATCAAATTTGTTTAAGATAAACCCGTCCTTAACTCCGTGCTCTGCCTCCAGCATAACTCTGGCAATCAAATCCGTATAATCCTGGTTTTTTTTCATCTGTTTAAAAAGATAATACAAGTTTGAGTTCATCTTGCGTGAATTTAAAAACTGCATCACATAGCCGAAAATTGCCCACAGAATGAAAACCGGCAAAACCACCACAAAAATGCAAAGAGCAAAATCAGCCATGCCCATTGAGCTCAAGGAAACTCCGTGTAAATATTCTTTAATATACATTATAGAATACATCAGCCACATCAGGCTTGAGAAAACGCAGAAAAAGAAAACAGATGCCAGCACGTTTTAATACTCCAAATCAAACAATAAGACTAAGTTTATTCTCATAAGCTTCAGATTTCAATTAAAAACTCACAATTATCAAAAAAGAGTCGAATTTTCATAAAAGATGTGATAGTAGTTACTCTCGGAGTTAATTTTAGAAGAGATTTTTTATGAGTAATATACAAGCCTTGGATTTTGAAAAAAATATTATTGAGATTGAAGCCAAAATAGAAAGCCTCAAGCTTTTGGCTGAAGAAGAAGACGTGGACATTTCTCAAGAAGTCGGCCGCCTGCAGCAAAAGCTGGCGCGTCAAATTAAGCAGGCCTATCAAAATCTTAACGCTTTGCAAAAAACTCAAGTTGCCCGCCACCCCAACCGCCCGCATTGTCTTGACTATATTTATATGCTGATTGAAAACTTCGTGCCTCTGTGCGGAGATCGCCTTTTTGCCGATGATGAGGCCATGATTGGCGGCATCGGTCGTTTCAAGGATATTTCCGTTGTGGTTTTGGGTCAGGAAAAAGGGCACGATTTGGAAACCAGAGTCAAGCACAATTTCGGCATGGCCAAGCCTGAAGGATATAGAAAAGCCCAAAGGCTAATGGATATGGCCAACAAATTTAACATGCCGGTCATCAGTTTTGTTGATACCGCCGGCGCTTTTCCGGGAGTTGAGGCTGAGGAGCGCGGACAGGCTGAGGCCATTGCCTCTTCCATTGAAAAATGCTTCAATGTCAAAACCCCGATAATTTCCGTTATCATCGGCGAAGGCGGCTCCGGCGGCGCAATTGCCATTGCCACAGCCAACCGCATCCTAATGCTTGAACATTCCATTTATTCGGTAATTTCTCCTGAAGGCTGCGCTTCAATTCTCTGGCGCTCCAGCGACAAGGTTAAAGAAGCCACCGAAGCTTTGAAATTAACCGCGCAGGATTTGAAAAACTTAAAAGTTATTGATGAAATTATCGCCGAGCCGACCGGCGGCGCTCATCGTGATAAACAAAAGATGATAGAGGATGTCGGCGCGGTAATATTAAAACACTTAAAAGAACTGTTGCCTTTAAGCGGCGATGAGCTCAAAAAACAGCGCACTGAAAAGTTTTTTGCCATGGGCCGCAACCTTCCTGAAAACTAGGAGTTTCTATGGAAATTATTTCAATGGAAATTGCCCTGATTGTTTTGGTCAGTCTGGTGCTGCTTTTAAACATTTTTTTCTTAATCGGCCGCAAAAAAAGCGCCGATTCAGAATATTTGCTGCGCGGGCAGGCTGAGCTTGCCGGGCGCTTGACTCAGCTTTCTGAAAATTCTGTTTTGCACCAAAAAATTATCGATGAAAAGCTGATGGCGGTTAGCAAGAGCGTGGGCGAGGGCTTAATGCACACCACCAACAAAACCGCTGAAACCCTGCACGATTTAAGAGAGCGTCTGGCCAAAATAGACGTGGCTCAGCAAAAAATTTCCAGCCTTTCCGAGCAGGTTGTGTCTTTGCAGGAGGTGCTTTCCAACAAGCAGGCCCGCGGCGCATTCGGAGAAATTCAATTAAACGACCTGGTCAAAAACGCTCTGCCGCCTTCGGCATATGAATTTCAGGTGGTGCTGCCCAACCAAAAGCGTGCCGATTGTGTTTTAAGGCTTCCCAATCCGCCCGGCCTGATAGTTATCGATTCCAAGTTCCCTCTTGAAAGTTACAACGCTTTGCGCTCCGCTCAAAACGACCGCGAAAAGATTGAGGCCGACCGATTCTTCAAAGGGTCTGTCTTAAAACACATTAAGGATATTTCTGAAAAATACATCATCCCCGGCATCACCGCGGAGTCCGCCTTAATGTTTTTGCCCTCTGAAGCGGTTTATGCCGAGCTGCACGCCAACTTTGTGGACGTGGTTGAAAGCTCTTACCGCTCCAAAGTGTGGATAGTTTCTCCCACCACCTTAATGGCCACCTTAAATACGGTTCGCGCCGTTTTAAAAGATGCCCGCATGCGTGAGGCCGCCGGCATAATCCAAAAAGAAGTCGGTGTTTTGATTGAAGACATTTCAAGGCTTGATAAACGCGTTGAAAGCCTTGACCGCCACTTTTCTCAAGCCGGGCAAGATATCAGTGACATCAAAATTTCATCCGATAAAATCTCCAAAAGAATTAATAAAATAGAAGACATTGAACTTGAGGGCGGTGAAAAACTAATCCCGATAGAAACGAAGAATGTTGATTTATAAAATAAAAACGTTTAAATTAACCGTAACAATATATTATGAACGAGGTTGAAAGTGACTAAATCTGAATTAATTGAAAAAGTGGCGAAAAAGAACCCGCATCTTATGCTTAAAGATGTGGAAAGAATTGTCGATGTTATCTTTAACAAAATTATCTCCGCCTTAAGCAAGGGAGATCGTGTTGAGTTTAGAGGATTCGGCACCTTTTCCGTGCGCCTGCGTTCGCCGCGCGTTGCCAAAAATCCGCGCACCGGTGCCAAGGTGACGGTTGAGGAACGCAAAATTCCCCATTTCAAAACCGGCAAGCAGCTGCACAAACAGCTCAACGCTTAAAAATTTTTAAAAAGGCTGAAATCTCATGACTTTTATAAAAATGCTCATAGGGCTTCCTCTTCTTGCCATTCTGCTGATATTTGCCTTTGTTAACAACGACTTGGCAACATTCAACCTGTGGCCTTTTTACATTGAGGTAACCGTCTCTTTAAGCGTTGCCATTGTCTTTTTGTTTGTGCTGGGCTTTTTGTTCGGCAACTTTTTCTGCTGGCTTTCATATGTTCCTGAGCTAATCTCTCAGAAAAGAGCCAACAAAAAGCTTCACAAAGCCAAAAGCAAATTGTCCGAAGAGGTTGAAACCCTCCAGGAAAACTTAAAGAACATTAAAAAAGAAGAAGTCGGAGAACAGACCCCCGGCCTTAAAAGCAAAATTAAAAACATTTTTAAACATGAAAGAACCAAATAAATGAGTTGGCTTACTGACTTTGTTAGACCCAAGATAAAAAGAACCGCTGCCCCGGTTAAAGATATTGCCGACAAGCTCTGGGAAAAATGCCCCAACTGCGGCCAAATGCTCTTTTCCAAAGAATTAAAGAAAAGCATGTATGTCTGCACGGCTTGCGACCACCACCTTAGGCTTTACATTTCCAAACGCCTTAAAATGCTTTTTGACGGCGAAAATTATAAAGAGATTTCCATTCCCAAAATCAAGGAAGACCCGCTTAAGTTCAAGGATTCTAAAAAATATGCAGAACGTTTGAAAACTTATCGCAAAGCCACCGGACGTGAAGATGCGGTTATTGTTGCCCAAGGCGAAATTGGCGGCATCACCTGCGTCATTGCCGCAATTGACTTTGCTTTCATGGGCGGTTCCATGGGCACGGCCGTGGGTGAGGGCATAGTTAAGGCCGCTGACATCGCCGTTAAGGGCAAACATCCGCTGATTACCATTTCTGCTTCCGGCGGCGCCCGCATGCAGGAGGGCATTTTATCTTTAATGCAAATGGCCAGAACTTCGGCCGCCATCAATTTAGTCAAAGAGAACAATATTCCGTTCATCTCCATTTTAACCGACCCCACCACCGGCGGCGTTTCTGCTTCTTTTGCCATGCTTGGTGATGTTAATGTTGCTGAGAAGGGCTGTGTAATCGGTTTCGCCGGCGCCCGCGTAATTGAACAAACCATCCGTGAAAAACTGCCTGAGGGCTTTCAGCGTGCGGAATATTTAAAACACCACGGCATGGTGGATATGGTTGTGCGCCGCGCCGAGATGAAAGACGAAATTATAAAAGTTATCAGCATCTTAAACCATACCAAACCCAAGCTTTCTACGCTGGCAATTGAACGCAAATAGGAGAGTTATATGCTCACTTTAAAACATCTGCCGATAAATTCTTTTAACGAAAATTTGGTTTATCTGCACAAAGATTGCGATGCTTATAAAGTTGACGACATTAAATCTCTGACCAAGCTTGAAATCCACGGCGGCATCAGGCCGATTTTTGCCTTTTTGCAGGTTGTTGAAGATTCCAAGCTTGTAAAACCCAATGAGCTTGGTTTGAATACCGAGGCTTTTAAGCAAATAAACCTTCCTGAGGGTGCCAACGTTTCCTTAAATGTTTCTCCTCCTCCGCCCAGTTTAAACTCCATTCGCCGCAAAATTGCCGGCAACATTTTAAGCTCCGGAGAATATAAGGCCGTAATAAATGATATTGGCGCCAAGAGATATTCCAATATGGACATTGCTTCTTTTTTGGTTGCTTCCGGGTCGTTTATCAGCCCGCCGGAAGTTCTCTCTTTGACCGAAGCCTTGGTTGGTGAAAAAACAATCCACTGGGACAATGAAAGCATTGTGGTTGACCATCACTGTCTGGGCGGCGTTCCCGGCAACAAGACCGACATCATTGTTGCTGCTGTTGTTGCCGCATACGGTTTGCCGATTCCCAAAACTGCTTCGCGATCGCTCACTTCTTGCGCCGGCGTGGCTGATACTATGAACGTTCTGGCCAATGTTGATTTTGATGAAAAAAAACTAAAAAAAATCATTAATGATGTCCGCGGCGCCGTTATTTGCTACGATAATTTAAACATTGCCGAGGTTAATAAGATTGTATCTGCGGTGGAGCGCCAAATCGGCATCACCCAGCAGGAACATATTGTTGCCTCGATTCTCGCCATCAAAATTTCTGCCGGCATCACCCATTTGCTTATAGATATTCCGGTTGGCCCCAACTCGCGCATTAAAAACTCGCATGAGGCCATGCGTCTAAGAAAGCTGATAGAATATGTCGGCGACCAGCTCTCCATTACCGTAGACGCCGTAATTACCGACGGTTCAGAGCCGATTGGCAGCGGTGTCGGCGCGGTTTTGGAAGCCAGAGATGTTATGAAGGTAATTCGCAACAAAGAAGACGCCCCGCAGGATTTGCTTGAAAAATCTTTGTTCATTGCCGGTCGATTGCTTGAGTTTGACCCCAAACTAAGAGGCGGCGAAGGATATCTGGTTGCCAAAGACATTTTAACATCCGGCAGGGCGCTTGAAGCCATGAACAAAATGATTCATGCTCAAGGCAAATCTCCTCAGCCTCAGCTGGGTCACTTAACCAGAGATGTTGTCAGCCCGCACGGCGGTGTTGTTGAATCCATAGATAATGCCCGCATCAATAAAATCGGCATTTTAGCCGGAGCCAACAAGAACCCCGGCGCCGGCGTGGATTTGTTTAAAAAAACCGGAGACAAAGTCGAGCAGGGTGAAGCGTTGTACCGCATCCACGCCTGCAGTTCCAATGACTTTGCCTATGCCAATTCCGCCATTGACGGCAGCACCGGATATGAAATCACCCGCAAAGGCGGATATTAGGAATAAATTCCTTGACATTTTAACCAAACTGTGCTATCTATAAACTCAACAACAGGCGAAGTGTATCTAAAACACTCCGCCTGTTGTTGTATTTTAAACACATGCACACGAACCTGTCTTAGGTCGCAGGTCGACCTGCGACCTAAGACAGGTTCCGCTTTATAAATTTTAATCTTAAATCAAAGGAAAACAAAATGAGTGACAATAAAAGCATTGTTCATGTCAATTCATATATGCGTGACGGACATGAAGTTTCAGCCCACACCAGAGGCGCCCCGGGAATAGGAAATCTCTTGGGGCTGCTCTTAGAAAGCATAGCCGCTGCAGACTCTGAAAACAACTACGACGATTCTCTGGCCATTAAAAACTCTCTTATGGAACTGGGGTATTACACCCCTCCCAAGTGGGGCTTAACCGGCCATTCTGAAGGCGCCATGTTTGACGGAATTAAAAAGTTTCAAAAAGACAACGGCTTAACCATAGACGGCATCATCAAGCCGAGAGGAGAAACTGAGAAGGCTATTAATATGAAACTCAAAAAAGCCGCTTCACTTTCTGCAGCCGGAATGAGAGGTTTGTCTTTAGGCTGGTCAGATGAAGCCCATGGCGCCATGGGCGGCTTGGGTTATGGCATAGGAAGCCTTAATTCAAACTGGAACAAAACCGGAGAAAGTTTTTCTGAGGCTTTTAAACGAGGTTATACTCAAAAAAGAGATGAGCATCGACAAATTGTTAAGGATGGATATGAGCAAATGCCAACCGCAATGGCCACAATTGAAGCCGCAGGTGCCGTAAGCAGCCCGGCTAATAAGCTCATTAAATCATCCTCAACAACACCATTGCGTTTGAAGAGTAAAGTAGATGGCAAAAAATCTTTATTAATGGGAACCGCATATGGTATTGGTACCGGAGAAGACGGCATAAAAGAGCACGCACGCAATGCTGTTGTCGGCGCAGTGAGCGGATATGGTGGGTATAAAGCAAGCAAATTTATTAATAGAAATATGACTATCGGTGCCACAGGCATAGGAAAAGATTTGTTAAATTCGTCTCTAGAGCATATAGGAAACAACATTATTGAAAAAAACTTGCTAAAGCAAAGTAGAAATGCTAAAAATAAGTGATTACACTAGTGGAGATACTATGATTGTAAATAAAGCTTATCTATATAAATACGCAAAAATCTCAATAACATATATTAGTGCCATTATATGGTTGGTAGGATATCTTGCGATTACAAGCACTCTTGCTCACCCCTCTAATACACCTTGGTGGTGCATTGTTTACGCAGTTTTGTTTCTCTCTTATATGATTATTGGTGATTTAATAAAACCGGAGAGAAAACAGCATTTTTCTTTCACAGTCATAACAACCATGATTAACTACATGATTTTCTTCTATGTTTGTTATCTAAACGTGATGTTAAAGCAATAAGAACCAAAGCCCGCCTGATGCGGGCTTTTTTAATTGCATTTTAAGAAAAGAAGCTTATTATTTCTCTTGCAGTCTGAAGGCAGACTGCGGAATGTCGAAGCTTCCAAATACATTAATCCGCCCCTACATGGGGAGCCGGGGAAATAAGGCTATGCCAAATACTCCGGACTGTGTATTTGCAGTTTCGAACTCCCCACCTTTGATTTTTTTCAAAGGTGGTTTTGTTTTTAATAAAAATCCTTTCTCGTCATCCTGAACTTGTTTCAGGATCTCCTGAAAAAAACAACAAAACAAGGAGTTCTACAAATGTCAGCAACAATCGGACTAACCGTCTTCACCATCAAAGTACTAGGCCTCATCTTCGGTCTTGCCGCCATCTTGTGCATAAGCAACTGCGTTGAATATTTTTACGAAGAAAAAATAAAAAGCAAATGGCTGTTTTGCATCACTGACGCTGTGCGTTATGCGGTTTTTATAACCTGCCTGATTTCCTACGCCGCTTTTTACCTGAACCTGGTTTGGGGCGTGAAAATAACATATTAAAAAATTTCCCATATCCCCCTTGCGATATCTCAAAAACGTTCCTATATAAATCTCAATTAAACAATACCAACTTGAGGAAAACAAATCATGAGCAATAAAGTTATTGGAATTGACTTAGGAACCACCAACTCCTGCTTTGCCATTATGGAAGGCAAGGAAGCAAAAGTTCTGGAAAACTCCGAAGGTGCGCGCACCACTCCTTCGATGGTTGCCTTCACTGAAAGCGGAGAAAGACTGGTCGGCTTTCCGGCCAAACGTCAGGCTGTTACCAACCCTGAAAACACCCTGTTTGCCATCAAGCGCTTAATCGGCCGCAGATATAACTCTCCCGAGGCTCAAAAAGACAAAGCCATGTCTCCTTTCAAAATTATTGAAGGCGACAACGGTGATGCTTGGGTTGAAGCCAAAGGTCAAAAATATGCGCCGTCGCAAATCTCAGCCATTGTTCTGCAAAAAATCAAAGAATATGCCGAGAGCTATTTGGGTGAAAAAATTGAAAAAGCCGTAATCACCGTTCCGGCCTATTTCAACGATTCTCAGCGTCAGGCCACCAAAGACGCCGGCAAAATCGCAGGCTTAGATGTTCTGCGCATTATCAACGAGCCGACCGCGGCAGCTCTGGCCTACGGCATGGATAAAAAAGCCACCGGCACCATAGCCGTATATGACCTTGGCGGCGGCACCTTCGATATTTCCATTTTAGAAATCGGCGACGGCGTGTTTGAAGTTAAATCCACCAACGGCGACACATTTTTAGGCGGTGAAGATTTTGACCAAAGATTGTTAAACTATTTGGCCGACGAGTTCAAAAAAGAATCAGGAATTGATTTGAAGAATGACAAGCTTGCCCTGCAGCGCTTAAAAGAAGCCGCTGAAAAAGCCAAAATTGAGCTTTCTTCAACCACTCAAACCGAAATCAACCTTCCGTTCATCACAGCCGATGCAAGCGGTGCCAAACACTTAAACATCAAATTAAGCCGCGCCAAACTGGAATCCATTGTTGAAGATTTAATTGAAAAAACCGTGGAACCTTGCAAAAAAGCTCTTAAAGACGCCGGTTTAAAAACCAGCGAGATTGACGAGGTCATCTTGGTTGGCGGCATGACCCGTATGCCCAAAGTGCAGGAAAAAGTAAAAGAAATTTTTGGCAAAGAACCGCACAAAGGCGTTAACCCCGACGAAGTTGTTGCCGTAGGCGCAGCCATCCAGGGCGGCGTGTTAATGGGCGATGTTAAAGACGTATTGCTCTTAGACGTTACTCCGCTCTCTCTGGGAATTGAAACCTTGGGCGGTGTGTTCACACGTTTAATTGACCGCAATACCACCATCCCAACTCGCAAGTCTCAAGTGTTCTCAACCGCTGATGACGGCCAAACCGCCGTAACCATCCGCGTCTTTCAGGGCGAACGTGAAATGGCCGCCGATAACAAACTGCTTGGTCAGTTTGACTTGGTCGGAATTCCTCCGGCGCCGCGCGGCATGCCGCAAATTGAGGTTACCTTTGACATTGACGCCAACGGCATTGTCAACGTTTCTGCCAAAGACAAAGCCACCAACAAAGAGCAGGCGATTCGCATCCAAGCCTCCGGCGGCCTCTCAGATGCCGACATCGATAAAATGGTTAAAGATGCTGAAGCCAATGCTGAAACCGATAAGAAGAAAAAAGAATTGGTTGAAGCCAGAAACCACGCCGAAAGTTTAATTCACTCCACTGAAAAGAACTTAAAGGAATATGGCGACAAAGTATCAAGCGCTGACAAAGAAGCGATTGAGGCTGAAATCAAAGCTCTTAAAGATGTTTTGGAAAAAGAAGATTCTGCTCTCATCAAAGAAAAAACCGAAAGCTTAATGCAGGTTACCATGAAGCTTGGTGAAGCAATGTACAAAGCCCAGGCTGAAGCCGCTCCCGCCGCCGATGCTACGGAACAAGCGCCCAAAGACGGCACCGTAGACGCTGAATATCAGGAAGTAAAAGAAGATAAATAACTAATTCCGCTTTTCTCCTCCCCCTTGACTTTTCGCGACGAAGCATGGCGAAGACGGATGGGGAGGACTAAGGCGGGGGTGTAAAGAATGTCCAAAGATTATTACAAAACTTTAGGCGTTAATAAAAACGCCACTGCTGAAGAGCTGAAAAAAGCCTATCGCAAAATGGCGATGGAGTGCCACCCTGACCGCAACAAAAACGACAAAGAATGCGAGCAAAAGTTTAAAGAGCTTAACGAAGCCTACGAAGTTTTGAAAGACGACCAAAAGCGCGCCGCCTATGACCGTTATGGCTCGGATGCCTTCCAAAACGGCGGATTCGGAAACGGACGCGGCGGCAACCCGTTCGGCGATTTCGGGTTCGATTTCGGCGCCGGCGGCGGCTTCTCAGACGTTTTTTCAGACATTTTTTCCGAGTTCATGGGCGGCGGCCGCTCTTCTGCCAAAAGAGCCTATGCCCAGCCCGGAGAAAACCTGCGTTATGATGTTGACGTGACCCTTGCTGAAGCTTTTTCCGGAATTGAAAGAGAAATCAAATTTGCCACCACCGTTGCCTGCGACCAGTGTCACGGCCACGGCACTAAAGACGGCAAAGCCGCGCCTGTTTGCTCGGTTTGTCACGGCCGCGGCAAAACCCAGCAGCGCAGGGGAATGTTTGTGGTTGAAGCCCCGTGTCCGCATTGCCACGGCACCGGCCATGAGATTAAGGAAACCTGCCCCAAATGCTCCGGCAAAGGTGTTTTAAGAAAAGACAAAACCTTAAAAGTGAAGATTCCCTCCGGCATTGAAGACGGCGTCAGAATGCGCATCTCCGGCGAAGGCCAAAGCGGCATACGCGGCGGTCAAAACGGCGATTTATACGTTTTTGTGCACGTTAAGCCGCACAAGTTTTATGAACGCCAGGGCGCCGATTTATATGTTCATGCTCCGGTCTCTTTCACCGCGGCGGCACTGGGCGGAAAAATAGAAATCCCCTCAATCGACGGCCACAAATTAGAAATTAAAGTCTCCGAAGGCTCGCAAAACGAGCAGGTCTTAAGAGTCAAAAACCAAGGCATGAGCACCATAAACTCCTCTCGCCGCGGCGACTTGTTTGTTAAGCTGAAAGTGGAAACCCCGGTCAAACTAAACTCCAAACAAAGAGATTTGCTAAGAGAGTTTGAAAACTTAAGCGACCCCAAACAATACCCCGAACACAAAGAATTTATGGAAAAAACCAAGTAGCTCCAACGTCATTGCGAGCGGGTGTCTACCCCGACCTGTTCGCCGTAGCCTTGGCGAAGGGGGAAGCAATCCAAAAAAAACGCTCTCAAACGAGAGCGTTTTTAATAAAATGGCTTAAAACACTATCTCTCCGCCATCACCATTGCTTTTTCAAATTGCAGATTTTTCGGCTTAGCTTCAAACTTGTTGGCAAAGCTCTTTGCTCTGGTTTTCAAACCGCTATATTTGTCAATATATCCCGGCCGGTTAAAAAAGTCGATTCTGGCCTTAACCACGGAATTATAAAAAATTTTCTGCTCACCATTTGAACACTCATTAATAAAATTTATCTTCTTGCCCCAAGTGTTCAGACCGGAGATGTTCTTCTCTTTATTTTGTTTTTTAACCGCCTTCAGCCCGGCCAAAACAAATTCGTCTCTGGTATTGCTCTTATGATTATAAACCACATCCAAAAGCATGTGCGCCATAGATTCGTTTTCAACCTTATCTATCTTATATCCCTTATAAAATTCTTCTTTTATAATTGACAAAGCTTGCTCTTGGGTCAAGTCCTTAACATCATCCGGAAGTTCGGCAAGAGCTTTGTGTTTTTCCTTAACCGCCTTTAATGTAGGGTTAATAATCCCAAAGTTGGTTTTCTGGTCAACGGTTCCCTTATCGGCATATCCGCCTTCTTTTTTCAGCAAATCTTCGGCGATTCTGGCAAAACGCTCATCTTCAACGCTAATTTCATCTTTTTGTTCAGTGGGTTCGTCTTTGTTATCATCATCTTTTTTATTGTTCTGATTGTTTAACACAACACCGGTGCCGCCGACAAGCGAGCCCACAACGAGTGTGCCGGTTATAATATTGTTTCTTAAGCGTCTGGCCTTTGCCCTAATTTCTTCTTTTGCTTTTTCTTTGGCAGAATCATAAAGCTTAACCACTCGAGGCTTTTCTTCTTTTGCTTTTTCTTTGGTGCTGTCATAAAGCACAACGGTTTTGGGTTTTTCAGACGTCATATCTTTCTCCTGCCAATATAATAACACAAATTTTTTAATTTTAGGTTACATTTTTGTTAAAAAAGCATCCACAATCCAAAATTCTATGCTACAATCTCCTTATTAAGAAAGGTAGCGCCATGCCTCATGAACATCATCATCACCACAAAATCAGCAATGAAAAAGCCATCAAAATCAGCTTTTTTCTAACCTTCAGCTTCATGATTATTGAAGTCATCGGCGGTTTGCTCTCCGGTTCTCTGGCGCTGATTGCCGATGCCGGTCACATGTTGACCGACGCCGCTGCTCTGGCTTTGGCCTGGGCCGGTTTTTATTTCGGCCGCAAATCCTCAAACGGCCAAAAAACCTTCGGTTATTTCCGCTTAGAAGTTCTGGCCGCGCTAATCAATGCTTTAACCTTAATCGGCTTAACCGTTTGGATTGGCGTTGAGGCCGTTGAGCGCTTTGAAAACCCGGTTGAGGTTATGGCCGTGCCGATGTTTGCTGTTGCTGTAATCGGCCTTTTGGTAAACTGTTTTGTTTTCTTAATTTTAACCAAAAGCAACCAAGAACACATCAACATCAAAAGCGCACTTTTACACGTACTGGGCGACTTATTGGGCTCCATCGGCGCCATTGCCGCCGCGATTATCATCTATTTAACCGGCTGGTTCCCAATAGACCCGCTGCTTTCAATTTTAATGTGCGTGCTGATTCTAAAAGGTGCTTGGCAGGTGCTGAACAATGCCCTGCATATCTTAATGGAAGGCACCCCGCAGGGAATAGACATTAAAGAAATTGAAAAGAGTTTGAAAAAAATCAAAAACGTGGAAAGCATTTGCCACATCCACATCTGGTCCATCACCACCGGCAAGCCCATGGCCACTTTGAATGTGATTTTAAAAGATGAAAAAGACATTATCAAAACCATTGTTTTGGTAAAGAAAAAACTGGCCGAAGACTTCGGCATAGACCACTCCACCATCGAAGTTGGCACGAACACCTGCAGTTTGAAATAATACATACCATTGCTAAGTAAAAACGACCAAAGTACTGGTCGTTTTTATCTGCAAAATCTTTGTAATATCTTGTTGAGCAAGGGAAGTGTTAACGACCGCAGCGAAACTAGATACCAAAGGGCGTAGCCTGGTTTCTCCGGTTTCTTTATTACTGGTCGGGGTGAGAGGATTTGAACCTCCGGCCTCTACGTCCCGAACGTAGCGCTCTACCAGGCTAAGCTACACCCCGTCATTATTATATGACTCAGTCAAAGCGCAATATAAATAAGCAAAGCTCACTTGTCAATACGGATTAAGATGATTATTTATATTAAAAAAAGGAAAACACCATGCGTGCCATAATAGCCTTTTTAGGAGTCTTAATCATGAGCTTTTCAGCCTCTGCCCAAAGTGTCGGTACTTATACCCATCGGTTGGGCGATTTCAAAATAGTTTCTCTGATCACTCGCCCCATGGAACACAGCCCTTCATTATTTCGCAGCCTGAATCCAGACATTCTGCCGCAGGCCATGAATGAAGCCAACTTTAATCAAAGCTCTTCCAACGTTTTTCTGGTCGATGTCTGGACTCGTAAAGTTTTGTTCGATTCCGGCATGGACGGCAAAACCTTGGAGCTTTTGAGGGAAGCCGGTTATAAACCTGAAGATATTGACATCATCTGCCTTACCCACATGCACTCCGACCATATCGGCGGCCTTTTGGGCAATGACGGCAAACCGGCTTTCCCTAATGCCGTGATTTATGTTTCCAAGCACGAACTTAATGCCAACTATGACAATCAAGCCATTCGTGCATATAAGAACAGAGTCAAACCTTTTTCCGGCCGCATTGAAATAGCCCCCGGCATAAACTCTGTTCCGGCCGAAGCGCACACCCCCGGCCACATGCTTTATCTGGTGCAAAGCCAAGATCAAAAGCTCATCATCTGGGGCGATTTGCTGCACGCTCTTGTCCAGTTTAAATACCCGGAAGTTTATCTAACCTACGATGCCGACCCTTCAAAGGCGGTGATGTTTCGTAAAGAAATTTTGGAAGAAGCCGCGGCAAGACACTGGCTGATTGCCGGCATGCACGTCATTTATCCCGGCATGGGGTACGTTGTTAAGGAAGAAAACGGCTACCGTTTTGAGCCTTTGGAATAAATAAAACGTCATTGCGAGCAATTTAAAACCGCGTGGCGAGTCGATAGTTGTTGAGAACGAGTGCGTAGCACGAAGGTCGAAGCTTACGAGACGAAAGGTGCCCACGAAGTGGGAATATCCAATCCCATCCTTATTAAAAACTTGCCTTTTTCCACCGCCCCTGCTATCTTTCCCTCATAAAACCAATAATTATGTAAAACTAAAAATTATTTATTATGAACAAGAAAAAAATTATTGAACTTGCGCTCAGCCAAAAAGGCGAGATTGTTTACGTCTCAGGAGATGAATATCCCAAGCCTGTTGCTTATGCAAAAATAGATAAGAGCAAATCAGACTATTCTCTTTGTCTTTTTGGAGAAGGGCTGATTTTTGTGGAAGAAGCATCTGTTGCAAACCTCAAAGAGCTACCCCAAAGCATAAAATATGCAGAGAGTGAAACAATCCCCTGGCCTCAGTCAAAAGCCTTTATAACTTTTGAATATACAGCAGACGGTCGTATCGTTGAAAAAAGTTTTCCGGTATCTCGCAAAGTAAAACTTACTCAAGACGAAGCGGTAAAAATCTTAGGCAAAGCAACTTTAATAGAAGTCGCCGATGAAAAATACTTCGTCTCAGAAGTCTCCAGACAAATCAACGAAGCCTTCAAACACTCCCCCGAAAAAATGCCCATCCTCGGCTTCAAAGCCGCCATCTAAAACAAAAAACCTGTTTCTTAATTGAAACAGGTTTTTTAATGGCACACCCGAAGAGACTGGAGTAAAAAATCGCCCATTGAATTGGGCGATTTTGCCGACAGGTGACTGTTTGTTAATTTGCGGCTTGGCGGCAGCCAATTAAGCAAATGTTACAAACCGAACTTAACCGAGCGAGGTGCGCCGAAAAAAAAGACTGCCTCCCGCCTTTGGTGGGAAACAGTCTTTTTTAATGGCACACCCGAAGAGGTTCGAACTCCTAACCTCCTGATCCGTAGTCAGGTGCTCTATCCAGTTGAGCTACGGGTGCTTAAGAAATGCTTTAATAACCTTTTTTAATTCTCTTTGCAAGCAAAATTTTCAAAAAAAGAGTCACAAATCAAACACTAAAAGCAAAATCACACTTGTTTTTTTAGAAAATAAGCTTTACAAAGGAATAGAAAAGTGTAAACACTAATATGTCTTAAGATTCTAAAAAAGCTTTTTAAAAGGTATTATTTGATATGAAAAAATTAGCCCTTAATTTCACTGTCGCTTCTGTTCTTTCATTCGCGCTGAGCAGCTGCGGTTTCAGCAATGATGAGCTGTTTCCCTCTCTTTCCGGAACAGATTCCCAAGAACAAGTTGCCGCTCACCCCACCACTCCGGTTAATGGCAAAGATATGCCGGCCCTTGGTGAAAGCACCTTTGAACCGGTCAATATTCAAAAAGGTTCCAGCACCGGAACTCTTGTCGGCCAAAAAGTTGCCTCTTTCCGTTCAGAGCTGACTCAACTGCAAAATTCCATTTCCAACCATAACCGCGAGCTGCAAAGCATCCGCTCCACCATTCTCGGCAATGCGCAAAGCTACCACAACATGGTCGGCACCATGGAGTCTAAGCTTCAGGTCGGCACAACCCCGGGCAACCCGCACATGTATGAAATGCTCCGCACCGCGCAAGCCAACGTTCAAACCATGAACTCCAGCACCATTGCGCTAAACCAGCTCTCCACCAGAGTTGCGTCTGATGCGGCCATGACCAATTACCTTTTAGATTCCATCCGCTCCTCATACAGCATTTCCGGTGCGGTTGATGAAGACCACCGCCAATTAAGAGTTCTGGAAAATGAGGCCGGACAATCTTCGATTCTCATCAACAGCCTGTTGACCGAGGTTAACACCGACGCTTATCGCCAGCAGCAATATGTTGAAACTGCCAACAGCACCTTGTTCAAGCTCGACGGGCTGATTCGCCAAGGCAACTACACCGGCATTCCGACCTATGGTCCTTCAATGGCTCCAATGGGCGGTGGTTATATTCAGCCGGCTCCATATTCTCCTCGTCCGGTTGTCGGCAGCCTGCAAGCTCCAATGAGTATGGGCACAGCTCCAACCTCAGGCAAACCTTTGTTCACTGCCAAGTTTGATAAAGGTATTGTAAACTATCAGGACGGTTTGAGAAAAGCCGTCAGCAGTGCTGTAGCTGCTAAGTCGGATGTTGCTTTTAACGTTGTGGCTTTGACCCCAAGCAATGGCAACACTGCCGCCAAAGATAACGCCGGCAAAATCTTCAACGAGATTATTAACATGGGCGTGAGCGCCGACCGCGTGTCCTTGTCCTCCAAGACCGCACCGACCTCCACCCCCGAAGTCCAAATCTTCGTACAATAACAAAAACCAAAACCCTGCCGATTGGCAGGGTTTTATCTTTCAACGTCATTGCTAGCCCCTCGGCTACGCTCGGGATAAACTCCGCGCGGCAATCTCATCTATATTGTCATGCTGAGCCTGTCGAAGCATCTTGTAGAAAGGCAAAGATAGATTTTGTTTCAAGAAGACCCTTCGGCAAGCTCAGGGTGACAAAGAAAAATAAATAAAACCGTCCTGCAAAGGACGGTTTTTATCAATTGGTGGAGGTAAGCGGGATCGAACCGCTGACCTCTTGCATGCCATGCAAGCGCTCTCCCAGCTGAGCTATACCCCCAAAAGACAATGCAGTTATAAAAAATAAGAAGCCCAATGTCAATAAAAAAGTTTATATCCCAACACCACCCTCTGTCATACTCGGGCTCGACCCGAGTATCCAGGTCAATAATACGGCTAATTTATCTGGTTGGACTGCCACCCTTTCGCTCGCAATGACAATATCTTGTATCACCGATTTAGACATCCAAATCATCAACAAATTTGGCGCGTTCAATAATGAACTTGAACCTCGGTTCCGGATTCTTGCCCATCAGCCTTTCAACCAATCGGCGGGTTTCAAAGGCTTCTTCTTTGCCTTCTTCGGTGTTGGTGGCCGGAATCATAACCTTCAGCAAAGTGCGTTTTTTAACATCCATTGTGGTTTCCTTAAGCTGAATTGCGCTCATCTCGCCCAAACCCTTAAAACGGCCGATTTCAATTTTGGTGTTGCTCTTAAACTCTTTGGCAATAATCTGGTCTTTTTCCTCATCATCTTGGGCATAAAAAGTCTTGCCCAAAGCCGCAATCTTATAAAGCGGCGGCGTGGCAATATATAAGTGCCCGTTTTCAATCAGCTTCGGCATCTGCTGATAGAAAAAGGTCATAAGCAAAGAAGATATATGCGCACCGTCCACGTCGGCATCGGTCATAATAATCACTTTTTCATAGCGAATATTTTCTTCTGTGTAGTGGTCTTTGGCGCCGCAGCCCAAAGCTTCAATCAAATCCTTAATCTCTTGGTTTTGCAAAATCTTATCAAGAGAGGCAGATGCCACATTCAAAATCTTGCCCTTCAGCGGCAAAATCGCCTGTGTCACACGGTCACGGCCTTGCTTGGCAGAGCCGCCGGCGGAATCACCCTCAACAATAAACAGCTCCGTGCCTGAAGCCTCGGCTCTTGAACAATCGGCCAGTTTGCCCGGCAAACGCAGCTTTTTGGTAGGAGTTTTGCGCAATTGCTGCTTTTCTTCTTTCTTGCGGCGCCGAAACTCTGAACGCGCAATCACATATTCCAAAAGCGCTGAAGCATTTTCCGGGTCGGCTGAAAGCCAGTGGTCAAAAAAGTCCTTAACCGCCTGGTCAACCAAGCGAATGGCCTTGGCAGAAGTCAATTTGTCTTTGGTTTGCCCCTGAAACTGCGGGTCGCGAATGAATACTGAAAGCAAAATGCAGGCATCGCTCAAAAAATCTTCAACGGCAATATCTTTGGCCTTGCGGAAACCGGCCATATCGGCATATTCTTTTAAACCTTTAACCAACGCCGCCTTAAAGCCGGCCTCGTGCGTTCCGCCTTGCGGCGTAATCACCGTGTTGCAATAAGAATAGCAAAAACCGGCCTCATCCTGCGGCCACGTAATCGCCCATTCCACTCGTCCCTCATCGTTGCTAAGCTCCGATTCTCCGGCAAAAGCCGAGCGATTGACGGTGGTGCGGTCGCCCAATTGATAATTTAAAAAGTCTTTCAAGCCGTTGGGGTAATGCAGCTCTTTTTCCAAAGGAGTGGCATCGCCCTCCGAAAGCACTTCCGGCGCGCATTTCCACAAAATTTTAACGCCTTTGAACAAAAAGGCTTTTGAGCGCGCCATGCGGAATATCTTGTTTGGGCTGAAGGTGGAATTTGCGCCGAAAATCTCCGGGTCTGCTCTAAAAGTGATGGACGTTCCGCGCTTATCAGTCGCTGCTTTGCCCAAAACTTCAAGCTTACCTAAAGGCGTGCCCTTAGAAAACTCTTGTCGATAATGCTTTTTATCGCGATAAATCTCCACCGCCAGCATCTCGGAAAGGGCGTTTACCACTGAAAGCCCCACGCCGTGCAAACCGCCAGAAACCTTATATGCGCCGTTTGAGCCGAACTTGCCGCCGGAGTGCAGCATGGTCATAATCACCTCTAACGCGGATTTATTTGGATATTTGGGGTGCGGATCAACCGGAATGCCGCGGCCGTTGTCAATAATTGAAACCGAATGATCCTCATTCATCCGCACTTCAATCAGCGAGGCAAAGCCTGCCACCGCCTCATCCATTGAGTTATCCAAGATTTCCGCCACCAAATGGTGCAGGGCTTGTTCGTCAATTCCGCCAATATACATTCCCGGCCTGTGCCTGACCGGCTCCAAACCTTCCAAAACCTCAATGCTTTGCGCAGAATATTCGCAAGCTTTTGCAGATGTTATATTATTAAATAAATCAGCCACAATCAAAAATCCAAAATCTAAAATCTAAAATCATTAAGGTTTTAGTACCATTTTTTTTACCGAATATGAAAATAAATCTTGCATTTATCCTCAAATGCCTATAGATATACTTACTTTACAACACATGCAAGCACATTTTTCTAGTGCCCTAGATACTTGGTAGAAGCTTGCAGAGGTTTAACTGGAAAAGGATATAAAATATGAGTTTACCTAAATTTACAATGCGTCAGATGTTAGAAGCTGGCGTACACTTCGGTCACCACGCTCGTCGCTGGAACCCCAAAATGGCGCCATTCATTTATGGCAAAAAAGATAATGTCCACATTATCAACTTAGAAAAAACATTCCCAATGTTTTACACCGCAATTGCCACTGCCAGAGATATTGCTGCAGAGGGCGGCAAAGTTCTGTTTGTCGGCACCAAGCGCCAAGCTCAGGATTTGGTTAAGGAAAACGCCGAAAGATGCGGCCAATATTACGTTAACCAGCGCTGGCTGGGCGGAATGTTAACCAACTGGAAAACCGTTCACAAATCCATTTCTCGTTTGGTTAAATTAAACGGCATGGAAGAAAAAGAAAACGGCTATGAAGGCTACACCAAAAAAGAAATGCTTAACCTGAAAAAAGAGCGTGAAAAGCTTGCCAAAGAATTAAGCGGCATTATGAACATGGGCGGCCAGCCTGACCTTTTGTTCGTAATCGACTCCACCAAAGAAACTTTGGCCATTAAAGAAGCCAAAAAGCTTGGCATTCCGGTTATCGGCATCTGCGATACCAACGCCAACCCTGATGAAGTTGATTTCCCGATTCCCGGCAACGATGACGCCATCCGCGCCATTCAGTTCTATTGTGAAATGATGTCTGCCGCCGTGTTAGACGGCATCCAGGCTGAAATTGCCGCTCAAGGCGTTAAGCTTGATGAGATTGTTTCTGAAAAGAAAGCTCACAAAAAAGCCGCCGCTGAAGCCAAAGAAGAAGTAGCTGAAGAAAAAGCAGAGAAGAAAGCTGCTCCTAAGAAAGAAGTTAAGGTAGAAGTTAAAAAAGCCGCCGCTCCAAAGAAAGCTGCTGAAGCAACCGAAGAGAAGCCGGCCGCCAAAAAAGCTCCTGCCAAAAAGAAATAATCTTTGATTGTTGTTGGTTCTGAAGGCCGGCCTTGAGAAGGGCCGGCGCTTTGGAATTTTAGAAAAGGAATTATGATATGACCGAAATTACTGCCAATATGGTAAAAGAACTTAGAGAAACAACCGGTGCCGGTATGTTGGACTGCAAAAAAGCCCTGAATGAAAACAACGGCAACATGGAAGCCGCCGTAGACTGGCTCAGAAAAAAAGGCCTGGCCACCGCTTCTAAAAAATCCGGACGCGTTGCTGCTGAAGGCTTGGTTTCTGTGGTTGTTGAAGGAAACAAAGGCGCCGTTGCCGAGGTCAACTCCGAAACCGACTTTGTTGCCAAAAATGCCGAGTTCCAAGAATATGCTGCCGATGCCGCATTTGTGGCTTTGCAATCCGGCGGTGACATTGAAAAAATGAAAAACTTTGCCTGCCCTAAGGCACACAAACCCTTCTGCGACCGCTTGACCGACCTGATTGCAAAAATCGGCGAGAACATGAACCTGCGCCGCGCTGCTTTGTTGGAAGTTTCTGAAGGCGTGGTCACCTCATATGTTCACAATGCCGCCAAACCCAACATGGGCAAAATCGGCGTTTTGGTTGCCTTAGAGTCTAAAGGTGACAAAACCAAATTGGCCGAACTTGGCAAAATGGTTGCCATGCACATTGCCGCCAGCCAGCCGCAATTTTTGAAAATTGCCGAGGTTGACGCTGCTTCCCTTGCTCGTGAAGAAGCCATTTTCACCGAGCAGGCAAGAGCCTCAGGCAAGCCTGAGAATATCATCGGCAAAATGGTTGAAGGCCGCATCAGAAAATATTACGACGAAGTTGTTTTAGAAGAGCAAAACTTCATCATGGATACCGACAAAAAGGTAAGACAGATTGTTGAAGAAAAAGCCAAAGAAATCGGTTCTCCGGTTGTTCTAAAAGGCTTCATCTGCTTCAAACTCGGTGAAGGCATCCAAAAGAAAGAAGAAGACTTCGCCTCCGAAGTAGCCGCCCAGTTGAAGAAATAATCCAAACTCTCCCTCTCCCCTTGCGGGAGAGGGTTGGGGTGAGGGGTTCAAACCACAATCCATGTTAAAAAACCAGGCCCCCGCCTGGTTTTTTTTATTATTTGTTGTCATTTCGACGACCCGACCAACGGGAGTGAAGGAGAAATCTTGCCAGTCGCAATGAGATTTCTCCTCCATTCGCTGCGCTTAGGTCGTCGAAATGACATTTTTTATCTCCCTGTAACAAAAATTTCACAAAATTTGTCCAAAAACCTCTTGCACTCACCCCAAAAATATGCTAAATTACCCCCATTCAAAAGAATTATCATATTAATACTATTATAAATTAAAAACAAAAAATTATGAAAACACTAGCGTTCTCAATTTTTAACAAGGAAGCCGCGGAAGAATACTTTAACGAGATTAAAGCAAAAATATTGGCTTTCGACGAAACCGCTCAAATAACCGTAGAATTCAACAATCAAAATGCGGCGGAAGTGAGTATCGATTCTAAAGTGTACCAACAGGATTACCTCTTTGATAAATTTTTCCCCGCAAGGCTTGCAGAGAAAGATAAAGAGCTTATGCCTTCTGTCAGCAACATCGCCTTTCTTATCAGAGTCAGAGACCTTCCGATTTCAATAAGGTTGTTCCACATACTGAACGTGGCGGGATATGAATACGTTGGCGACATTGCATCATTATCCGGAGAGAAAGAGTTTCGCAAGCTTCGCAATGCCGGGAAAGTATCTTTTACCGAATTGAATACGGTGCTTAAAATGCTCAATCTGAAGTTTGGCGATAACCCGTTGGGACCTTATAAATGGTTACCGAAAAACGTTGCAGAATTATCGGAAAAATATTTTCCAACGCCGGTCTCCGTTCAAAAGTACATTGATGAATTATCTTAAAAACCAACCCCAACCCCTCCGTTTTTATCAAAACGAAGGGGTTGTTTTTTTGTTTACCCCTCATCACTCCCTCCCTTTGCAAGGGAGGGTTGGGGTGGGTTTGTCAACCATCAAAATAATATGGATGATTTGCAAACCCCTCTCAATCTCCCCTTGCAAAGGGGAGAAGTAAGAATTGCCCTTTCTCACAAACTCTTTCTTAACTCTTTTCCCTTATAATTCGCGACTATGAACGCGCAAACTCAACATAAAAAGCTCGACCATCCGTCCAAGATTTTGCCTTGGCTGATTACGGTGGCTTTTTTCATGCAAATGTTAGACGGCTCAATCCTTAACACCGCGCTGCCCGCCATCGCCTCCAGCATCAACGAAAACCCTTTAAAAATTCAATCAATCATCGTTGCCTATCTTTTATCCATTGCCTTTTTCCTGCCGCTTTCCGGCTGGCTGGCCGACCGATTCGGCTCCAAAAAGGTCTTCATTTACGCCATCGCCATTTTCTCGCTCGGCTCGCTGTTCTGCGCCGCCTCTGAAAATCTCCAAGAACTTGTCTGGTCGCGAATTTTCCAAGGCCTCGGCGGTGCCTTAATGGTCCCGGTCGGCCGCCTCATCATCATCAAGCTATACCCGCGCGAACAAATGGTGCGCGTCTTAAGCTTCATCATGCTTCCGGCTCTCATCGGTCCGTTAATCGGTCCGGTGGTCGGCGGATTCCTGGTTGAATATCTGAACTGGCACTGGATCTTCTTAATCAACATCCCCTTCGGCCTGGCCGCCATCTTCCTCTGCATTCTTTATATGCCCGACGTCAGAGAGCAGCATCCCATAAAGTTTGACTGGTTCGGCTTTCTGCTTTTTGCCGGCGCCATCATCTTAATGTCACTTTCTGCTGAAAACACCGACACCGTACGGATTACACCCGAGCACAAAATCATCATGTTCTTAACCGCCGCTTTCCTGCTAGGTTTTTATTGGTTTTATTCCAAGCGCATCTCTCACCCGCTGTTTAACACCGACTTGTTTAAGAACATTTCTTTCAAGGTCGGCATCATCGGCAACCTCTTGGCTCGTCTGGGCGGCGGTTCCATGCCCTTCATCACTCCGCTGTTTTTGCAGGTTGGTCTTAGATTCTCACCTTCAGCCGCCGGTTTAATGATGCTCACCACCGGAATTTCAGGCATCTTTGCCAAATATTTTGTGGAACGCCTGCTGCACTTCTTCGGCTACCGCACTTTTTTAAGCATCAACACCTTTTTACTTGGCTCCTTAATGTGCTGTGCCGTCTTTGTTGACCGCCACAGCTCAAACGAGTTAATAATCCTGATTCTGTTCTGCTTTGGCTTTGTCAACTCGCTGCAGTTCACCGCCATGACCACCTTAACCTTAATCGACTTGCCCAAAGCCCAAACCAGCGGCGGCAATTCTCTGCTCTCGGTGGTAATGCAGGTTTCCATGAGCTTCGGCATCAGCCTTGGCGCTTTTGTTCTGGGCAGGTTCTCCAACGGCTATGCCCACGGCTCAACGGAGATGGTAACTGCTTTTCATTGGACTTATCTGATTATCGGCATCATCACCGTTTTAACCACCTTAAGTTTCTTATTCACTCCCAAAAATGCAGGAAGATAAAATGCGCGCTATTTTGAATAGATTTAAAAAGTATTATGGCTTTAACTTTGCCCCAAAACTATGGGAAATTTTGCAAAAAGGCTATGGCAAAGAGCATTTTAAAAAAGACCTTATTTCCGGCATCACGCTTTCCATAATCTCGATTCCCTTAGCCATGGCTTTGGCCATTGCCTCCGGTCTTCCTCCGGCCAACGGCTTATACACAGCCGTAATTGCCGGTTTCTTAATCTCGGCTTTGGGCGGCAGCCGTTACCAAATCGGTGGACCCACCGGCGCCTTTGTTGTGGTCATTTTCAACGTCATCGCCCAGCACGGCTACACCGGCTTGCTGGTTGCCACCGCCTTGGCCGGCTTAATCCTCATTGCCGCCGGCTTCTTAAAGCTGGGCGCATATATCAAATATATTCCTTATCCTGTAATCGTCGGCTTCACCTCGGGCATTGCTGTGCTGCTGTTTTCCACTCAGGTTAAAGATTTGCTCGGTTTGAACATTGCCGAAGTTCCGGCAGAGTTCCTGCCCAAATGGCGCAGCTATGTCTCCGGCATTAAAACAATCAGCCTGTGTGCCGTAATAATCTCCATGGTTTCCTTTACCGCCATTATTGCGGTGCGCAACAGGTTTCCCAAATTGCCGGCTTATTTAATTGCGGTGGTTTTAGGCATGTTTATTGTTAAGGCAGAGGAGCTTCTTGGTTTCTCGGTTGATACCATCGGCGGCAAATTCGGCGCTCTGCCGCACTTTCTTCCCATGCCGCAAATTCCTGAATTTCATATTGACTTGGTTTTAAGAGTTTTGCCCTCAAGCTTAACCATTGCTTTTTTGGCCGGTGTAGAATCTTTGCTCTCCGCCACCGTGGCCGACGCCATGAGCGGCGATAACCACAACCCCAACGCTGAATTAATCGGTCAGGGGGTGGCCAACGTTGCCTGCGCCTTTTTTGCCGGAATGCCGGCCACCGGCGCCATAGCCCGCACTGCCACCAATGTCAACTCTCACGCTCATTCCCCGGTTTCGGGCATTTTGCAAAGCTTGTTCATTTTGGCTTTTATGCTGGTTTTGGCACCGTTGGCTCAATATATTCCTCTGGCCGCCTTGTCGGCCATCTTAATCCTCATTGCTTACGGCATGTTTGACTTTCCCAAATTCATCAATTTATTATTAGGGCAGAGAGGAGACAGATTAACCCTGATAGTCACTTTCCTGCTGACTGTTTTTGTAGATCTAAACATGGCCATCAGCGTCGGCTTCATCATGTCCAGCATCATCTTCATGCACCGCATCAGCGAGGAGGTTGCTGCCGTCAATTTAACCGAATATGAAAACAAAGGCCGTGACATCAGCCGCAGCCTGCATGACCGCGGTGTAATGTCCATCCGTCTTTCCGGTCCCATGTTTTTCGGCGGTGCCTCAAAGGTCTCCAGTTTTTTCAAGAGCATTGAACATACGCCCAAAATATTAATCTTGCGCATGGGCAATGTGCCGCTTGTAGATGTCAGCGGTGTTAATGTTATTCTTGATTTTATTAAAAAAACCAGAAAATTTGAAACCAAAATAATCTTGTCCAACGTAAAGCCGCAGCCTCATCAGGTTTTATCGGAAGTGTTTAAGAAGGAAAAAATAGAGCACATATCTTATGCCAAAGACTTTCCAAACGCCGTGAAGCTGGCCAAGAAAATCTTAGAGCGTTCTATTTAAATAAAATTCTCGTCATCCTGAATTTATTTCAGGATCTCCCGATGTTTAAGATGAGATGCTGGGTCGATAGTTGGCGATTGGCGAGCCCGCAGGGCGAAGACAGAGCCTTACGTGACGAACGCGCCAGCGGACAAACAAGTTCAGCATGACATATCTACTTAGATTAAGCAAAAGTTGATGTTTCAAGCTTGGCGGTGAAGCCTTCGGTCATCGGGCAGCAGATATAGGCTCCGGCCTTAATGCTCTTGCTTTTTTCAATAAAGCCGAACAAACGCACCTGCGCATATTTTTCTCCGTCCAGAGAATAATATGCGGCAAAATCATTTCCCGTGCGCTTTATCTTATACCAAATTTCCTTAGTTCCTTCCGGCACGCTCCATGTGCTCCAATCGGAAATTCCGCCTTGGGTCAGGCTGCACCCGATTTTTAACTGTTGATTATTCTCAAGCATAATTGAAACCTTAAACCAATTTTTAGCATCAATTCTAAGCATTGCTCCGCATTGGCTTAAAGTGTCAATTTCATCAAAACACCATTTAACTTCCAGGGTAAAATTATCTTGCTTGTTTGCATAAAAAAAGTGGCCGTTGTCAAAGTCAATTTTGTGAAAAACATTTTGCCAGAAGTCTGATCTCGGCTTGGCAATAACTCGCATACGCTGGTTTTCAAAAGAAACGTCAAACGGGTCGTTAAGCCACTCAAAATCGCAAAGCTGCTGCAAAAGCATCAGATTGCGTCCTTGTCCAAACAGTCAAAAGTGGCGATTCTTTTATAATTTTTATTAAGTATAATGTCTCTTAACACCGCCTTGCGGTTATAATCAAGCTCTCTGCAATAACGGTTGGCCAGCATTCCCACTTCGTCCACCCTCACGTCTTTATATTCATAGGCAATATATTTTGGCGTTTTTTCTTTAATAATCACATTATCAACGATTCTGTTAAAATCATTAATATACGTAACCTCATTTTGGGCCGGAGCAGCGGCAGACTTAACCGGCTCGGCGGAACTGCCGGCGCAAGCGCTCAATCCCAGACAAAAAGCAATAATATAAAGCCTGTTCATAGTCTTAAGCTCCTCTGACCGCAGATTTAGGAGCCTTTTTAGAACTTTTCTTAGCCGATTTAACATTTTCAACGGCCACGCCCTTCACCGGAGAAAAGTCTTCCATTTCGCGCAGTTTCAAACGCAAACCGTTAATTTTTGCCATAAAATAGGTCTTATCAAAAACAATTTCAGTCATTTCAATTCTCCCTAAAGGCAATTTTACGGCTTTTATCTTAAAAGATTGTAAATGTCGTTTCCGGCGCGTTCCAAAACATCTAAAACCTGCTTGTTTTTAGAGTTTTTGGTGCGGGAATTATCAAGTTTATCCAGCATTCTTTGCAAATCGCGGTTAAAAGCCTGATTCGCGCGCAGTTTTTCCATGTCTTTGAGGTTTTCTTCATCGTCAATTTTAACATTAACCACGGCTTTCAAAACCGCCATGTTTCGGGCATCGCGCTGCGATGAATATTGCGCCGCCGCCGGAGCTGCCAGAATTATCAGCGCCAAGGTCAGATAGAGCATTCTCATGCATATTCTCCTTGAATGAAAAAATATAGAAGTTATACTACCATCATAAGAGCTTCTTTTAAAGAACAAGGTGGGGTTTATCATATGAAAAAAACAGTATGGTTGTTGTTGGATGATAGAATGGGCAGTGTCGGCCAAGCCCGCGGTGTCGGCCAAGCCCTAAACGCTGAAAAATTTGAAATTATCGAGAAAAAAATCGCCTACAACCGCTTCGGCGTGGTTCCCAACTGCCTGCTTGGCTCTTCGCTTTTGGCCTTAACACCCGAGAGCAGGGCGGGGCTGAAAGATCCTTTTCCCGACTTGGTTGTTTCTGCCAGCCGCCGCACCGCACCGGTTGCCAAATGGATCAAGAAAAAATCCCAAAACCAAACCAAAATAATCCAGCTTATGCTGGTTGACGGCTGCCTTAAAAACTTCGACTTGGTCTTTGTCTCCGAGCATGACCGCCCTAAAAAAGGCAAAACCAATTTCATCTACGTTGTAGGCTCTCCGCACCGCATCACTGAAAAAAGCCTTAAAGAGGCAAGTGATTTATGGCAAAAAGAGTTTGAAAGCCTGCCCAAACCTCTAACCGCCGTAATTGTCGGCGGTGAAGTTAAAGGCCGTGTGTTTTCTGAAGCCAATGCCAAACTGCTGGGTCAGGAAATAAAAAAAGTTAAAGCTCAGGATAAAGGCTCAATATTGATTACATCTTCCAAACGCACCGGCCCCAAAGCTGAAGATGCTTTAATGAAAGAAATTAAAGATATTCCCTCCTTTAAATATCTCTGGGGCACCAGCGGCGCCAACCCTTATATGGGGTTTCTGGCCTGTGCCGACAACATCATTGTCACCGGAGATTCGGTCTCCATGTGCAGCGAAGCCTGCGGCACCGGCAAACCGGTTTATGTTTTTGAAGGAAAAGACTGGCTGCCGGGCAAACATCAACGCTTCGCCAAGTCTCTGTACAGCGGCGGTTATGCCAAACCCTTAGGAAGTGCAGAGTTCACCCCCAAAGCCAAACTAAACGCCACCCTGGACATCGTCCAAGCTATTGAGAGTTTGTTCTAGCTTAACCCTCTCTGGTCATTGCGAGCATAGCAAAGCAATCCAGCCTAGCTATATTGTCATATAAATTTAACAAAACCGTAACATTTTTTGTCTAGCCATAACCTGTTTTTTATGCTATGCTCTAACCTGATTTTATTACAATTCTAGAAATTATTAATTTAAAAATTCATCATATGAAAAAATTATTATTTGCTTTCATCCTGCTAGGCAGTTTGACAAGCTGTACGCGTTATATTTACGTGTATGATACTCCTGCTGTAAAAAGCCAATCTCAATACTCTTTACCTGTTGGAGTAACATTTACGGATTATATAGTTGCTTATCCGGTTCAAGGACCATACGGCCAATATACCATTTATACTCATCAGTTGAGCAATGGAAGTTTTTTGATTGTATCTGATAAGCATAATCCTGCTATCGTAAATGTTCCTTCTTGTCCCACTGGAAGTATGCTCAGACCATATTACCACGGAACAGGAATGACATGGATAAGAAGAGATGGTTATGGAAATTGTTACATGTGGATTGGTAATGAGTGGTCTATAAGCGGTTGTCCTTATAATGGATATTATGGATATGAACCATATTCATACTATTATAGCCCAAGTATAGGGTGCCGAGTTTTAGAATCAGCGTATTACATAAACCGTAGCGTAGCAGCATCTAGGTATATGGGGCGCACTTATCGTCATAATGAACCTGTTCAATATCGGCGAAGTAGCAATTATGTCGCTCCTACTACCACGCGTCGTTCAAGCAGCAGCTCTCAGTCACAACAAGCTGTGCAGCCAACGCAGCAGCGCCAGAGTCAGCCGGCACAGCAGCAACAACAAACTGTTCGCCGCTCAAGCCAAAGCTCATCTGGCCAAGGAACTTCAAACTCTCGCAGTTCAAGTTCCGGCTCAAGCAGCAGCAGCTCAAGCAGTTCCCGCCGCAGGTAAAAAAAGATGTCATCATGAGCCTGAACCACCAAAACTTGGTGGCTCAGGCGTGATGATCTCGGCAAATTAAAATTAAAAACAAAAAACACATGTTCATATGAAAAAACTTATTATTATCTCTGCAATCTTCACCGCCATAACCTTAAGCAGTTGCACCAAAGAATATTACATCTACGAGGAAGACGCGCAGTCTGAAGTCGTTAGAAGATATTCTTTTGTATCTCCGGCAGAAGGCCGCGCTCCTGGAAACACTTTTACCTACATCTATACGGTTCCCTCTAAGAACGTATATGTGGTGGATGAGTGGATTTACCACAATCAAAATCCCTCGCAAGATATTCTTGTGGTAGAGCTCAGTAACGGGTATTTCTTTCTGATTTCCGAGGGTTATCCAACCTCATACATTTCGGCTCCAAGCCTGCCAGATTACTTTGGGTATCCTACAGTCAAACCATATATCTATGGACAAATACTGGTCTGGTATTTTTCAACCCAAGTAGGTTGTGTGATTCGCGGCACTGATGGAGATGTTGTAAATATCGGTTGTGATTGGAATAAAAACCAAAGCCCGCTCTTTTAAGAGCGGGCTTTAAAAAATCATCATCCTTCACTATAATCGTCATCCTGAGTGCAACGAAGGATCCATGGATTCTTCACTTCGTTCAGAATGACGCATTAATTAAACCTGTCTACTTCCTCAACTTATCTTTTTTCTGCGCCACAACTTTTTGATACATTCTTCCAAAGTGACAGCAATCTTTGCGCTTTAGCGCTTAGATTCCTGTCATCCCGGAAGGTAAGCCCCACCGGACTTGCCATATCCGGGATCTACATTTCAATGTATCACTTTTTCAACTTATCTTTTTTCTGCGCCACAACTTTTTGATACATTCTTCCAAAGTGACAGCAATCTTTGCGCTTTAGCGCTTAGATTCCTGTCATCCCGGAAGGTAAGCCCCACCGGACTTGC
>JAVBOV010000045.1:0-13638 GCA_031550205.1 Alphaproteobacteria bacterium | reverse complement strand
GCCTTAATGTCAAATTCGTTTTGGTTTTTGGTGTGAGAGCCAAGGTCAAAATCTTGCCGATTATGTATGCCCTCAATTTCATCAAAGCCCCAGGGGAATTCATATTCAATGTCTTCAGCGGCTTTGGCATAATGCGCCAAGTTTTCATGCGGAGTGAACTTTAAGTGCTCTGCTTTTAAGCCTTGGTCTACCCACCATTGCAGGCGGATTTTTTTCCATTCCTTGAACCACTTTTCATCTTCGCCGGGTTTTACAAAAAACTGCATTTCAGCCTGCTCAAACTCGCGCTGGCGGAACAAAAAGTGGCGCGGCGTAATTTCGTTTCTGAAAGATTTGCCGTGCTGAGCAATGCCGAAAGGAATTTTGCGAGAAGTTGAATCAAGCACGTTTTTGAAGTTGATGTAAACGCCCTGCGCGGTTTCAGCTCTTAAATAAGCAAAAGAAGAACCGTCGTCAACCGGGCCGATGTTGGTTTTCATCATCAGCATAAACTGGCGGGGTTCGGTCAGCTCTGTTGAGCCGCAGTTATCGCATTTGGTTTGGTCTTTCATTTTGTCTTGGCGCATGCGGGTGTGGCATTTTTTGCATTCAACCAGCGGGTCGGAAAAAGTGTCTTCATGACCGGAATATTTCCAAACCAACGGGTGAGAAAGGTGAGAACATTCCAAGCCTTCAATATCATCACGCTCATATACAAGGGCTTTCCACCAGCTGTCGCGGATATTTTTTTTGAGCTCCACGCCCAAAGGGCCGAGGTCATATGTGCCTTTTAAGCCGCCGTAAATTTCTGAGCCCTGAAAAACAAAGCCGCGGCGTTTGCATAATGATACCAATTCTTCCATAGACTTTACAGGCATTTAAAAAATCTCCGATTTTTAGTGGTCAGGGTCAGTGGTCTGTGGCCAGTGATTGACAAAATATTAACTTATTTCTTTTACTATAACCGTAAACTAAAATCAAGTGGAGATGTGGGGACGATGTCAAGAAAAACCAAAGTGGCGTTGATTTATGACTTTGACGGAACGCTCAGCGTGACCGATATGCAGGACTTTGGCCTGATTCCCAAGCTTGGCATGAAGCCCAAGGATTTTTGGAAAGAGGCCAACCAGTGGTCGGTTGACAACGGTGCCGATCAGGTAACCGGCAGCATGTATTATTTTGCCAAGAAAGCCAAAGAAGAAGGAATTTTGCTAAACCGCGAAGTGTTTAAGCAAGCCGGCAGGCACATTGAATATTTTAAGGGCGTTAAAGACTGGTTTGACCGCGTTTCCCGCTTCGGAGAAGCCTTGGATTTGGAGATTGAGCACTACATTATCTCTGCCGGATATGAGGAAATTATTGAAGGGGCAGCCATTAGAAAATTTTTCAAAGACGTCTTCGGCTGCTGTTTTGCTTATGACGAATGCGGCAATCCGGTGTGGCCGGCAAGGGTGGTTAACTATTCCGGCAAAACCCAATATTTATCTAAAATCAACAAAGGTTTGGGCAAGCTTGAAGACCGTTTGGTGAACGAGTTTATGCCCGATGAAGAGCGCCCTATTCCTTTCCGCCGCATGATATATTTCGGCGACGGAATGACCGATATTCCATGCATGAAACTTACCAAGGAACGTAACGGCAACGCCATTGCGGTTTATAAGCCCAAGAGCAAGAACAAAAAGAACGCAATTAAGCTTTTGCGCGACAACCGCGTTAACTTTGCCCTGCCTGCCGATTATTCCGAAGGCAAGGAGATTGACCTGGTGGTGAAGACCATTTTGGACAAGATTGCCACCGAGCGAGACTTGGAGATTTTGAAGTCTAAGGAAGAAAAGAAGAAGTTGATTAGGTGAGAAAAAATCCCTCCGGTTGGAGGGATTTTTAGTGGTCAGGGGCGGTGGCCGGGGGTCAGTGATGTGATGCATATATCTTTTTGAACGGCTCACTTTCAAGAGGGTTTTTGTTTTAAAGGCGTCATTTAAAATGAATAATCCACCCGATTATACAATGGATCCGTCACTTCGTTCAGGATGACGAGGGTGTAAAAAATCCCTCCGGTTGGAGGGATTTTTAGTGGTCAGGGGCGGTGGCCGGGGGTCAGTTCATCTTAGAAATTTTGACGGCGATTTGTTTGGAAAGTTCAGAAATAAGCTTGCTTTGAACTTCAACCAAATCGTTATATTCTTTGCCGACAGGAGAAGTCAGCGTTGTTCTCTCGCGCACGGGATTTTTTAAATTTTTCCGGCCAATGGTCCACCAAGCATCAAGCTGCGCTGTTTTACCAAGTTCGCCGTCAAGCTTGTTTAATTCAATGGTTACAATATAATCATAGGCTTCACTCTTGGTGCTGACCGGTTTGGCCATGCCGTTTTTCAAATATTTTGAGAGGTTTTCAGCAACAACCCTTTGCACAGAATCAGACAAAGGTTCGGCCCAACGGTTGTATTCAGACATATAAAGCTCCGAATTATCACTCAAGGTCACAATCTGCGGACGCTCGATATAGCCGGCGACATCGGCCGTATCCACGCCGACAATAATCTTGCGGCTGTCTATGGGCTTAACCTGCTCCGTTCCTGACTGCAGCTGATAAAACTTGGTAGGAGCGCTGGTGCCGCAAGAAGTGAGAAAAAGACATATGGCCGAGATTCTCACGGTTTGCCTTGTAAACCTCAGAATGACATTATTGTTTTGTTTTTTCATTTTAGTATCCTCCTTTGCCTTTCAGCAGTGCTTCAGGGTGGCGTTCAATATAATCGGAGAAGTTGCGCAAAGACTGGGCGGCCTCGCCGACATCCTTAATGGTTTTGTTCAAATTATCGATGGTGTTGGCAGCATCTCCGCTGGAGTTGTTGACAATCTTGTTGGCGTTTTCAGCAAGTTTGGTCGCCTGCTCCAAAAGATCGTTAAAGCGGTCTAAGCTTTGTCTGATGGGCAGATCCTGCAGGCCCTTAGACAACTCTCCAAGAGAAGAAAGTACGGTGGGAATTTCCTTATGAGAGCCGTCGCCCTTAAACACCGCCGGAGAATCGGGATCCACCTCAAGCTCAATCATCAATTGGCCGGTTAAAAAATTTTGAGTGGCCAGGCGGGCGCGCATGCCTTTTTCCACCAATCTGCGCAAAAGCGGATGACTTTGGTTTATCAGCGGTTTATCATGCATGGTGATTACCTGATCAGAGTTTATTTTGACATAAACCGGAATGCTGAAGCTTAAGTCTTCAACATTGGCAACCATGTCTATGCGCACAACCTTGCCCAGCTCCACGCCTTTTAAGACAACGGGAGAACCGATGCTCAAGCCTTTGATAGATTCATCAAAATACATAACCAGCAGGTCTTTTTCACGTATGAAAAGCTTGTCTTTTAAGAAGAGCACCATAAAGCTGATAAAAATTAAGATGCCGACAAAAGTAAACAGGCCAATCATTTTTTTGTTAGGAATTTTGCTCATTTTTTGTGTTTCCCTCTGGTTAAGAAGTTTAAAACAGTTTCATTGGGCGGATTTTTCAATAAATCATTAGGGTTGCCGTGCGCCGCAGCCGTTCTGGTGTTAACATCCAAAAAGATGGAGTTGGTGCCGATGGCAAAAATGGACGGCAGTTCGTGGGTTACCACTACAATGGTGGTGCCCAGACTTTGGCTGATTTCAATAATCAGGTCGTCAAGCAATTTGGAACTGACGGGGTCAAGACCGGCCGAAGGCTCGTCAAAATATAAGATATCCGGGTCTAAGGCCAGGGCGCGGGCCAGGCCGGCGCGCTTTTTCATGCCGCCGGAAATTTCCGAAGGGTAAAATTCTTCAAACCCGGCAAGCCCGACCAAGGATAGCTTTAAGGAGACCAGGTCATCGATATCGGATTTGGAATATTTGGTGTATTGCTGCAAAGGCATGGCGATATTTTCTTTTAAGGTCATGGAAGAAAACAGCGCACCGCTTTGATATAAGATGCCGTTTTTTTGCATAATTGAATTTCTGGTTTTTTCATCAGAGCCCCAAAAATCAACACCTCTTACCAGAACCGTGCCTTTGCTCGGTTCTTTTAAGCCGGTTAAAAGCTTCAGCAGGCTTGATTTGCCGCAGCCGCTGCCGCCCATGATGATGAATACATCGCCTTTTTTAACGGTAAAATTAATATCACGCATGAGCACAAAATCGCCGTAGGCAATTTCTAAGTTTTTAATGTCTAAAACGTTTTCTTTGCTCATATGCCCAGCACCTGACAAAAAACCGTAATGACGGCGGTTGCAACAATTATCCAGACAATGGAATATACCACTGCCGCGGTGGTGGCTTTGCCCACGCTGTCGGCATCGCGGCCGCATTTTAAGCCGTGGTAGCAGCCGCAAATGGCAATGATGCAGCCAAAGGTGAAGCCGTGAAACAGGCCGACCAGAAAATGCTTCATGTTTAAGACTTGCAGAGAATTATCCCAATATTCGGAAGGGGAAAGGCTTAGCATGAAGATGCCGACAAAGGCGCCGCCGAGCATGCCCAGGACATCGGAAAAGACGGTTAAAAGCGGCATCATCAACATTAAGGCCATCATGCGCGGAAGGAGCAGAAAATCGACCACGGGAATGCCCATGGTGTTTAGGGCGTCAATTTCTTCATTAACCTGCATGGTGCCGATGGTGGCGGCGTATGATGAGCCGGTGCGGCCGGCGATGATGATGCCGGTCATGACTGCGCCCATGACGCGGACCATGGCCAGAGCCACAAGGCTGGCCACATATATTTGCGCGCCGAAAATTTTGAGCTGCATGGCGCCGACAAAGCCGAAGATTAAGCCGACCATGAAGCTGATTAAGGCCACAATGGCAAAAGCGCGGTAGCTGCAGTCTTCAAGCGAGAAATAAAAATCGACCTTGCGCATTACGGCTTTGCTCGTGAAAAAACGGCCAATAGCACCGGCAGAATCAGCCAAAAAACTGATGCCGCTTTTGAAGGAAGCATAGGCATTCAGCGTGCCCTGCCCCAGGTTTTCAAAGAAAGAAAGCTCTTCGTGGTGCTGAGAATCGGGCTTGCGGTCGACGGAAAAAGCCAAGTCAATCAGGCGTTTTAAGCCTTCAGGCAGAGCGGAAACATCAAGCTTGATGTTGTGTGATTTGGAGATTTTAACCAAGTTATAGATGACGGCAACAAGGCTTGAATCCCATTTGCCCAGAGCTTTGGCGTTGATTTTAATTTCTCGAAGCGAGCGGAGGTTTAATTGAGAGAATAAATCCTCTTTGGCTTTGTCATCGCTATAGCCGAGATAATCGCCCTGGAGCTTAAGCTCCAGACGGGTTTTATCAGTCCATGAATATTCTATTTTTGCAATATCGGCCATAGGGTTCTTCATAATTCCCTCCCCTTTCGAGGGGAGGCTAGGTGGGGTCAGTAATCTAAGTTGCATCTAATGTATATGACGAGCAACTAAATTTCAAGGCCTGAGGAAGAAAAGGAAAAGGATGGGGAAAAGTTGGAGATGGTGTTTCCAAAAAACATTTACACGATGGCATTTAACATTTTACTTTTCTTTATATTTATGCTTAGAATGCTTATAAATAAACGTAGGAACAAATATGCCGCCACACAAAACAAAATCATTAAGAAACATAAAACTTTTTTACATATTCAGCTTTTTAGATGGTTTTTGGCCGTGCGCACCGTTTTTTGTTATTTATTTCTCGCAAGTAACCGGCAGCTTCACCCTTGCAATGAGTCTGGGGGCTATTCACAACCTTACTACAACGTGTTTAGAAGTTCCGACCGGTATTTTGTCAGATAAATTAAAACGGAAAACGGTGACTCTTTTCGGCTCTTTATTCGTTTTTATTGCAGCTTGTTTATATTCGGCGGCAAACAGCTATTTTTTGCTTGTTTTGGCAAGTTTGTTTTATGGAGCATATAATGCTTTGATGAGTGGAAATAATGAAGCCCTGATTTATGACAGTTTGAAGGAAAATGGAAAAGAGATAAAATATCATAAGGTATTGGGAAAGAACAGAGGGTTTAAGAACTTAGCTTTTGGCATTTCTGCGTTATTTGGTGCCTTGATTGTGTGGCTGGCCGGCATGAGAGAGACTTTTTATGTTGTGGTTATTGTAAGCCTTTTGATGACCATAATTTCTTTATGCCTATATGAAACTAAAACTCAAACAGATGAAATCAGCGATAATCCGTTTGCTCATTTTGGAAAGTCATTAAAAAATGTATGGAAGAACAAAAGGCTTCGTTATCTTACGCTTGCAACGGGGCTTGATTATGGCATCGGAATGGCGGCTTATGATTTTGTTAATGTGTTTTTTAACCGTTTTGTGCCTACTTGGACGCTGGGCGCTTTAAGGACTCTTTCTTATTTTCTCGGTTCATTGGGCAGTTTCTTATCTCATAAAATATCGATGACCTTTGGCTATACCAAAACCGTCATGACTTTTATCGGATTAAATTATGTTATAAACCTGCTGTCTGTTTTAACAAATTCAATTATATCTCCTTTTATAAAAGCATTTGATAATTTAACATATGGAATTGCGGAACCTGCCCAAAACACTTTAATGCAGAACGAATTTACCGATAAGCAACGGGCAACAATGGGGTCTGTGGTGTCTTTGTTCAGAAGTTTGGTTTATGGAATTTGCTCTTTATTTGTTGGAGTTATGGCTGATATATTTTCGGAATATGTATCGCTGCTGATTATGTATGTAGCATTTTTCTTTTTGCTGCCGATTTATTATAAAGGTTTGAAATCTAAATAAAAGCCAATTTCTTGGGAACTTTGTGGTGCCGGCTATGTGAATGGATATTCCCATTTTTTGCAAAATGGGCCCCTTTCGTTTCGTAAGGCTCGCTCTAAACGCAAATTTAAGCTAACGCTAAAAAATTTGAATATGAGCTTGCCAACTAGCAACTCCGAACGCCTGCGGCAGTTCGATTCCCGAGCCTGCAACCCACAAACAAAGCCTTAACGCCATTTGAGGCGGTAAGGCTTTGTTTATGGTGCCGGCTATGTGAATCGAACACACGACCTTTGCTTTACGAAAGCATTGCTCTACCAACTGAGCTAAGCCGGCTTTATGGATAAATAATTTTGAGCTACCTCTACCTTGAAGATTTCTCCTTCACTCCTTTCAGTCGGGTCGTCGAAATGACAAACAATGAGGGGTTATTTGCGTTTTTTGGCGGTGCCAAGCAGCGTTCCAAAAACCCAGGTTATTGCGCCTATTATTACTTTTTTATCTTTAACACGCAAGTTATTCCAGCCTTCAAAAAGTCTTCTGAACCATGATTTTTGGGGTTTGGGAGATTTGGATGAGATTGCCGACCCCTCCTGACCTCCCCTTGAAAGGGGAGGAACCTTTTGCGGCATCGGGGCGGTTTTGCAGCGGTATGGTTTTAGAATATTATCAATATCATCGTCTTTAACATATGCGCCGTGGATGCGTTTTAATTCTCCGTTGGCGGCCAGAAACAGGCTGTCACCGCGGCCGATTAAATCTTCAGCGCCGGGAGAGTCCAAGATGGTTCGAGAATCGGCATTGGAAGCAACCTTGTATGAAAGGCGCGATGGGAAATTTGCCTTCAAAACGCCGGTCACAACATCAACCGAGGGGCGCTGGGTGGCAAGGATGATGTGGATTCCGCAAGCCCTGGCTTTTTGCGCCAAGAGCTGAATCGATTTTTCAACCTTTTTATCAGAGGCAATTAAGTCGGCAAATTCATCTATAACGCAGACAATATATGGCAAATTTGCCACTTTGGCCTTGTAATCAGCAATATTTTTGCATAAGCTTTGTTCAAAAAGGCCATAGCGGCGTTCCATTTCAAAAACCAGAGTTTCAAGAGCCTGCATGGCCAAAGAATTGTCGGTGATGACCGGGGTCAACAGATATTTTTGATTGTTATAAACGCTGAATTCAATGCGTTTGGGGTCGATTAAGACCAGCTTTAATTCATCCGGTGTTTTTTTGTTAATTAAAGAGAGGATGAAGGTGTTTAAGCCCACCGATTTGCCGGAGCCGGTGGTGCCGGCAACCAGAAGATGAGGCATTTTGGCAAGGTCGGCAAAAACCGGTGTACCTTTGATATCCACACCCAGACAAATGGGCAAATCGCCTTTGGCCGCCGTAAATTCAGTTGAAGCAAGGATTTGCTTAAAGTCGATTATGCGCATGTCATCGGCGGGAATTTCAAAGCCGAGGTTATTGGAGCCTTCAACCGGCTCAACGCGCAGAGAAGAGGTTTTGAGCTCTCTGGCAATATCGGGCAAAGAGGCTGTTATGTTTTTTATTTTGGTGCCGGCCTCGGGCAAAAATTCAATCTGCGTGACCAGAGGCCCGCTGTTGATTTTCACAACTTCGCCTTTTATGCCGTAATGCTCTAACGTTTGTGCCAAATTAATCATTTTTATTGCTTTCCATGTTGCTTTTTGACTGTATTAAACTAATATTGAAAGAAAATACTTGCAATATAAAAATATTTATTCTAGATATGGGGGTGAATTTTTATTGGGGTATCGCCATCCGTCTGCGCGCCTGGGGCGCTCCGTCGCGATTGTGGTGCTTTTTGTAAGTTTTATTGGGGTATCGCCAAGTGGTAAGGCATCGGTTTTTGGTACCGACATTCGGTGGTTCGAATCCATCTACCCCAGCCATAAAACTCTTCCTTCGGGGAGAGTTTTCTTTTATCCGCTGTAGCCCGCGGTGTGCAGGAGTTCGGGATGGGGTGACTGTATACTTTGTAAATATCGGGTCATTTTGCTGAGTTTTTGATTAAAAGTATACAATGCCCTTTTTCGCAAAGTCACTAGTTAAGAATAAAACAAGCTGTATATTGCGCTGATATGTCCCTTTACAATTAAAACTTGTAAAAATTTGGATTAGCGATTAGTATTACCATGATTTTTTAAAGTCAGTTGTCAGTACCATACTTTGTTAAACGAAAGGATATAAAATGGATAAAAAGAGAATAACAAGCTATTTAGCTGAGATGTTTTATAATAATCAAAACCAGCCTGAAGCCCATAAAATAACTTTCGGATATAAGTTTGGTTATGATAATATTATTACAAAAAATATTGCAGATGTATATTCTTTAACATTTGATACTGCTCTTGATCCAAGGGGAGAGTCTTACGCCTTAAAGCGTCTTTTTGTAAGAGATGCAACAAAAATTTCGGACAATAATAAAGAGAATTACTTCAATAAATTTGAAATTCTTATGAAAAAATATTTCCTTACAATCAAAGAACTTGATGCACATCTTAGTGAGGTGAGTAATAAATTTTATGAATGGAAAAAAGAAAACTCTGATAGAGTAGTGCAAAAGTTGGTACTGATTAACTATTTAGGCGTTGAAGATACCTTCGATTATCCTAATAATTTTCCTCTACATAATGAGTTAGAACTATATAAAAGCATTAGAATAGTTCATGAAAAGCATGTAGAAAATAAAAACGAGAATAAAGACAGAAAAGAAACAGTAATCTATTTTGATGGCTTCTCTTAATTAAATATTATTTCCACAAAGACATTACTATGCCTCGACAATCCATTAATAAAAGGATTTTTCTTGTTTCGCAAATGTGTCATATTTTGAGGCTATCTCAAAAAGGGCTTGCAAATTAACATGAAGAGGAACGTTTGAATCCATGATGCTGTTGACTATTTTGGGTGAAAGATAAGAAAGGTTTATATATTTGTATACTGTGCGGCTGGCGATTTTTTCTTTTTTCATAATATCTTCAGCGGTTATTCCGGCTTCGTACATCTTCTTATATTTCCATGCTATGCTTAAGGCTCGGATTAATGCGTTGGCATTTTCGGTTCTGGTTATGATGTTTGTGCCTTTGCCATTGTATTTGTTTAGCAGAGCGGCTCCTTTTTGTATTACGATTGGCTTGTCAATTATCAAATGTTTTTTATCTTCGCTCAAGTATGCTCCATCCAGCTTTTCTGATTTGGTATTGAGGATGTCGCCTTTCATAAATGGTTTGAGGTAATAGGTTTCGGCGATGCTTATGAAATAGGTGAGTTTATCGTCGTGGTATATAATTTTGGCGATTAAGTTCTTTACCAGCTTATCGTTGTAGGTCACTTGCTTAAAAGCCATTTTGGCAGGTTGCGGTAGCATCTCCATATTGGAATCTAAAAATTTTTGCACCGTCTCGCGAGTTATATTATCAATATCTCCAGCGGGGAGGTAAAAGTTTGGCATAGTGTAGTAGCGGTAGGAAAATTTGTTTTTGGTTTTGGAGGTCTTCATATTTTTTAAAATGGTGCCATTGGCGTTGAGGATTTTATTGTGCAGGAGGTAGCTGTCTTTGTTAACTTTCGTGTCTCCTCTCTGGTTTTTATCTTCTATTTTATCTTGAACTGCCTGCCAAAGTTCCTTGCTAATTATGGCCTTGTGCTGACCATCAAATATCTCTCCTGTGGTTTTGTTGCTGATTTTGCCGATATAAATTGGGTCATGCAGTAGCCTTGCCAAATTGTTTGATGACAACTCTGTACCACCCATAACATTTCCGGCTTTAGTTTTGTAGGCTTTACTGTTTATTTTTCTTTCGATTAGTTTGAGGCGGAGGCTGTTGAGTGAGCTTGATTGTAGATACAGTTCAAAAATTTCACTTACGATTTTAGCCTCTTCTTTGTTTACAACCAGTTTTTTATCAACAACATCGTAACCGAGCGGTGCATAGCTTCCCATCCATAGACCCTTAGCTTTGCTGGCTCGAATTTTATCCTTAACTCGCTCGGAAGATACTTCTCGCTCGAACTGGGCGAAGGATAAGAGCATGTTAAGTGTGAGCTTGCCCATGGAAGTGCTGGTATCAAAGGCTTGGGTGATGGAGACGAAGTTACAATTATATTTATCAAAGTTCTTCATCATGTTGTGGAAGTCCATGATGGAACGGGATAAGCGGTCAACTTTATAGACCACAACGGTTTGGATATTGCCTTTTTTAATTTCTTCCATCATCTCTTTCAGTGACGGCCGTTCCATGGTGCCGCAGGAGATACCTCCGTCAACGTATGTTTTGTAATATTCCCAACCGTTGAAAGCTTGCGACATTATATAGCTTTTGCAAGACTGCTCCTGATTGTGTAGGGAATTAAATTCTAGATCCAGTCCCTTTTCTGTTGATTTCCTGACGTAAATTGCGCAATTAACTTTCGCCATATTTCCTCCTTGTTGTAGTTCCAGTAACGCTTGCAATGGCAAGGAAGTCAACTCTAATAAGCAACAAATGTGTTGATTTTAGCATATATTCGGATAGACTGCCATTCATGAAAATTCGACGCAATATATTTTTATTCAAATTAAACTGTTTTTTTGGCGACTTGTGGCCGCTATCGGCTCTTGCAATTGTTTATTTTGAACAAATTACCGGCTCATATGCAACCGCATTGGGTGTTTTTTCAATTGCAAATATTGTGCAAAGTTTATCAGAAGTTCCAACAGGAATTATTTCTGATAAAATAGGACGAAGAAAAACAATGATAACTTCAGCGTCCATCTTCTTTTTATCATTCATTATTTTTGCTTTGGCTGGTAATTTAGAACGTGGATCATTTTTGATTTTAGGCGGTATTTTATGGGGGATTGCCGAGGCTTTTGCATCCGGCACCGATGATGCTTTGATGTATGAAACAATGCAACAGCTTAGAAAAGAAGATAAATATGATATTATTTATGCCAGAAGCCGGACATTCTCGCAAATCGGCCTGGCAACCGGCGCTCTGCTTGCGGCAATAGTAACATATTTCTATTCATTAAACATTTTAGCATGGGTTTCAACCCTTCCTGCTCTTGGACAGGTTGTTGTTACGTTTTTCTTTGTCGAGCCAAGCACACACTTAAAAGAAGACGCAAGTTCTTTAAAACATTTCCTAGCAGCCTGGAAAGATTTATGTAAAAACAGAAAACTCCAAATTTTGGCCACCATTCAAATGCTAAATAAAGGAATAGGCTACACTGCCCACAGATTAGAAGGCGTATATTTTAATATGCTGATACCAACCTGGCTGGTCAATATCACAAGAGTCATAAAACAAGCAAGTGGCGCCATTAGTTTCTCAATAACTCCTTATATCAGAAAACTTGGCTTCTTTAAGATCTTACTTTTATCTTCTATTGGCAATGTTCTGGTTCGCACAATCGGCATCATATTAAACAACTTTGCCACTCCTTTTATCATCTCTTTTGTAAACATTTTTTATGGATCAGAAGCAACCGCTGAATCATCCTTGCTGCAAAAAGAATTATCCCAAAAACAAAGAGCAACAATGGGCTCTATCGTATCCTTGATAGGCGGTCTCTTTGCCGCCGTCATATACTACATAATCGGAGCAATTGCCGATATTTTTTCCGTATACTTTGCAATAGTTTTATTGATTGCCTGCAAAGCAGTTTTAGGCGGAAGCTACTACTGGATGCTAAAAAAATATAAGTAACTTATTCAGGACAGGTACTTTTGTTATGAAGTCCGAAAAAATGATTGCCGGAAACTTTTTTGCCGCAGATTTCAATTGCCACAGCTGAAAGTGTGTTAAACTCCTTGCTATTATATAAAAAAGTGTTCGCGTCTTTGACGGTAACAATATGTTGGTTGCCATTGTAGGTTCTTTTAATTTCTGTTCCAGCTTTGAGTGCGATTTTATATTTTATGGCTTTTTTGATACATTCATCAGGAGATTTGGCATACCGATGCAACCTTGTCTGGTGCTGCTTTTCAACATGGCTTTTGCTGTGCACACATTGAAGTCGGTACCACAGTGCCTTGATTATGGGCTTTTCGGAATAACCTTCATTGAAAAAATAACGCTTCCAGAGTTCATGCAATTCTTTTTGCGGCAATCTTTTTAATTCAGCTAACATTTTTGGTAAACTCGACATACTTTTCTCCTTATCTCAACTCCAGTAACGCTTGCAATAAGAGGGAAGTCAACTCTATTCTGACAATATTTGCTTTATTCTGCGAAGTTTTTCGCGGGCGAGCTTATCTTTGCCACCAACTTTTAGCAAAAGTTTTGTAAACTCCGCCATTGCCTCAACCAAAACGACATCTTCAGCCTTTGGTCGACCTCTGGGGTTACCACTTTGACCTTCTTTGAATCGATGTTGAATGGGTGGATTTTTATACATTTTTAGCCTCGTGGTGTATAGAAAGGCTCTTTTAATACCATAAGTCAAGTTGAGATTAATCATTATAATATATTGATCGGAAACCGCTTTGGGCGATCAGTTATTATAATATAATAGTTTTTGATCAATTTGACCTTGTGATCAAAATTTGCGGCGGTTGCCACTGAAAAACACCTCTAAATTTATCTCATTGATTTTACACAATATTTAAAATTAATTTAAGAATCTTTTAAAAAATGCCCCAAAATGCCTAAAACGGCGAATCAAATTTTAGGATTTTCAATACTTTTGTTTTATAAGCCCCAATTTTTTGCTTCTACAAAAATTGATGGCTTATATTAACAAACTTTTTGGGGATTGAAAATGAATCAATTGAATGTCGAGTATGTGGACGTAAAGCGCATACAAACTTATAAAAACAACCCGCGGGTACATGGCGATAGGCAGGTGCAACAAATTGCCAGCTCGATTGAGCGATTTGGGTTTAATAATCCGCTGTTGGTTGAGGAAAATTTTGAAATCATTGC